>JBKPCG010000001.1:0-14186 GCA_046727255.1 Acidobacteriota bacterium
CCGCAGTCAGAGATTGCTGTCGTCCCGAAAAGCTCCTCGGGCAAGGCGGCGATGATGCCAGACCCTGTGCCATCCCAAGACATGATTAGAGCGCGGGCCTATGAACTTTATGAAAACCGTGGCCATGAACCCGGCCAGGATCAACAGGACTGGTTACGTGCCGAGCGCGAAATCCTCAACGCGGAGCGGTAAAGAGACCACATCCATCGCCACCCGTCCTCTGCTGTAACACTGGAGGAACAGCTATGGATTGCCTGACCTGCAGGGATCTGGAACGAGCTTTTGAGTCTAGCCATAGAGCGTACATTGAGGCCCGTTCGGCTGCCTATTATCGCGTTAGCACGGAGCTTGCAGCCTACAAACACGTCGATATGGAGCGCGCCAAGAGCGACCTGGAAGAGCACCAGTTGTGTGTGTCACACTGCTCAGGTGAGACAGCCTGATTGCCAAGCGTAGCGAATGTGAACCTGCCGTCGGCTCAACTGGTGTAATCACAACATCCATGCCGGATAGGAAAGGGTCGCCTATGCATCGGAGGAGTTTTGAGAAGTGGCTTCTGTGCTTCCGCTCGGTTCTCACTCCCGTTCACGAGCGTCTTCGTGAAAGCTGTATGCCGGAAATCGGCACGTACAGTTTGAGAGGCGGACGGAGGCCAGCGCGAACCGCGCGCCTCCTCCGACCCGACTGACACACTCAACCACCACTGGCTTGCGGCTCTCTCAAACCCGATGGCGTTGCCACCGCTAGCAGAGAAACTTATGAGAATCAAAAGGCAAAACCGCTCCAGCGAGGCCGATGGAAAGTGGGCTGGATCTCGAGAAACAAATCTCGACTCCGGTCGAGGCAGAACTTTTTTCTTGACATCCCTCTTTATAGAACTCATTGACCCTTGGCAGCTCGACGATCTCAGTGCCCGCCGCTGCTAACCATACCGACTTCAGTGTATTGCGACAGGAGACTTCAGAATCGAACATCAGTGAATGATCTTCCCCGGTCACAGCGACAAAGGGTCATGGATCGGCCTCGCCGCCTTGGCCCTGCTTGCGTGCTTGATTTTCATGTTCTACGAAGCAGAAACCCGACCTGCGCAACCAACAGCACCGAAGTCACAGCCGCTTCACGATTCCCAGTAGGCTTCTCTCGGCTGCGGAGCGGCTCGCTGCACGACGCGTCCATAATCCAAATACGCGTTCCTCCCTAGATCGCACTTTGCGGTTCGTGTTGACATAGGACGGGGAATCGGATTCTCGTAGTTCACAGTTTTCGTGAATGAAATATTGTCCAAGGCTGCAAAAGCTCAGGAACTGACATCCCCGCAAGCCGCCGTTGGCGAAAAATCGCCTTTACAGTGCGCCGGGATGAACCGGTATGAAGTAGAGGATGAAAGAGCCTTACGAGAAAGGAGTAGCGATCCGCTCGGCCCCGAGTCTTGCGCTGTTACCGCGAGGGACACAGTGAAGCGTAGACAGGGGATAGGTGGGGTGGGTATTCAGCTCCGAAAAGATGTAATCCGGACGCCGACGTCTTTGTAATGTACGGAAGGCAACATGAACGGGGGCGATAGCGCGAGTCCTTGCTCAGTCCGGCGTAGTCGAAGACCCCAGACACGCCTAGCTAGAGACTTCATACACGAGACCGGGAGACCTCGGGGATGCCTACGACGAAATTAGTCGCAGGACGGCGGGCGAAGGCTTAGGCCACACCAGTATTTATGCTGGTTTAAGAATGGCGGAGAGGGTGGGATTTGAACCCACGATACCCGTTAAAGGTATGTCCGCTTTCGAGGCGGATCGTTTCAACCACTCACGCACCTCTCCGGAGAATCAGTCGTCAGTTGCCGGTGGCCAGTTGCCGGTAAGAGTCAGGAACGACTAACGACTGTGACTATCGACGTTTTCTAAAGAACTCTTGCAAGATTTCCGCTGAACGTCCTGCCAGGACGCCATCGCGAACATCCATCCGATGATTCAGTTGCGGGTGATTCAGCACCTGCAAGACAGAATGAACGGCACCCGCCTTAGGGTCGTCCGCACCGTATACTAGGCGGCGTATCCGTGCATGAACCAGCGCGCCCGCACACATGGCACACGGTTCAATTGTAGCAAACAGTTCACATTCGCCCAGACGATGGTTGCCGACGATAGAACCTGCGTCTCGCAACGCGACGATTTCTGCATGGGCTGTGGGATCGTTGTCGGTGAGATTGCGATTCCATCCCCGGCCGATCACTCGACCTTCACAGACGACGACCGCCCCGACCGGCACTTCTCCAACCTCCAGAGCGCGTTGCGCGCAACGCAGGGCTTCCTCCATAAGCAGTTCGTCAGACGTTCCGATGGACTGTGCGTCATCGGTTCGTAGCAATGGGTTATTAGATTTGGGCACTGATGGACATTGTACGGTTTTGGATACGATGCGAACGTGCCTCGACAGCATCCTTGCGTTCATTGACTGCTTAGTCGGAGGCAACTAAGATTGCTGGACTGTTCGCGACGGGCCCATGGTCGGTCAAACCATCTCATACTATCGCATTCTGGAAAAGCTGGGCGGCGGCGGCATGGGCGTGGTTTACAAGGCTGAGGATCTCAAACTTGGCCGGTTTGTCGCGCTCAAATTTCTTCCCGATGAGGTCGCCAGAGACCCGCAAGTCCTGAGTCGATTTCAGCGGGAGGCCAAGGCTGCCTCGGCCCTGAATCATCCCAACATCTGTACGATCCAAAATTGTCCGCAGGTTTGGAAGCAAGTTGCGCTGCCACGGAAGCGTCGGTTGGCAACTCTGCATTGGCCCGCCAGCAGGCGTCATGCCCTGACTAAGTCCGACGATCGCGACGCGCGCTCTTACGCGGCAATGGCGTTGGCTTATGCCGGCGACTCCGGGCGGGCGCAGAAGCTCGATGACGATCTGGAGCACGAGTTTCCGACGAATACGTTGCTCAACAACGCTTACTTTCCGCGCGCGCGCGCGCTCAACTACTTGCATCGCAACGAGCCGGAAAAGGCGATTGAAGCCTTGGAAGCCACCAGACCCTACGAATTTGGAAGCTCCCCAGGCGGCATCAATTACTGGCCCGCATATCTTCGGGGGCAAGCCTTCCTGGCAATTAAGGACGGACCGAAGGCCGCAACTGAATATCAGAAGATCCTCGTTCGACGCGGCGTTGACCCTAGCAATCCGCTGTATAACCTCTCCCGCCTGGGGCTGGGCCGCTCTTATGCTCTTCAGGGCGAACCGTCTAAGGCGCGCACGGCCTATCAGGATTTCTTTGCGTCGTGGAAGGATGCAAACGCGGATGTTCCGGTTCTCAGCCAGGCGAAGGCGGAGTACGCGAAACTCAAATAGCCCCTGAGTGCGCCCGACTCGGCCGGACGTCACCAGCACCTTCGCGGATCTTTTTTGTCGCCATCCGTATATCGAGGTTCGGTTCTCCAGAGAGGCAGGATGAAAACGATCTTTGTCGGTCCAAACGGCATTCGCGCCGGGTGGCGGTTCGGCATATTCGTGTTTCTCCTGTTCGGATTTTCCAAACTATTCTTCTGGACGTTAGCTACCGTCCTCCATTATCAGGAACCTGAAGGCTGGTTTGCCAAGAACTTCGCGATTGAAGGCAGTCTAAGTTTTGGAGCGGCGCTGCTAGCGGCTCGGATCATGTCGAAGATTGAGCGCCGGCCGTTTCGCGAGTACGGACTCGCGCGACGTGGAGCTTTTGGCAGACATTTCTGGCAAGGTCTGGCATGGGGATTGGGCGCCTCTGTCGTGATGATTGCCTTGCTCTCGATAGGGAACGCGGCCAAGGTGGAAGGGTTGGCGCTTCACGGCCGCGAGCTGGTGAGTTCGGCCCTTCTGTGGGGGCTTGCGTTTCTCCTGCTCGGATTCGCCGAAGAGTTTGCCTACCGCGGCTACTCGCAGGCAACGCTTGCGCAGGGGATGGGGTTTTGGCCCGCCGGCATCCTGCTGTCCGCCATCTTTGGCGCGACTCACTACTTCTTCAAGCCCATGGAGAACTGGACGGACGCTCTGAGCGTCGGCCTCTTCGGTCTGTTCTGGTGTTTTACATTACGGCGCACCGGAACGCTCTGGTTTGCGATCGGGTTCCATGCCATGTCGGACTATGCCGATATGGCCATCTTCGCCCAGCCCAATACCGGCAACCACGGCCAAAGCCTTACGGGGCATTTGCTGAATGTGACCTACCGAGGGCCGGATTGGCTTACTGGTGGACCCAGGGGCACAGAAGCCAGCGCACTCGAGTTCCTGATCCTGGCTGTGATGTTCTTGGTCTTCGGGCGACTCTATCCGGGGACGGAGAGGCGCTCCTAACGGAAGATAGACTCTTTTTGCTGCCGCCTCAGATGATGCGCAGAACGTTGCGCACTACTTCCGGGACCATGGCGTGGACCACGTGGGGCACGACCATCGCCAGCACGAAACGCGTTACGACCAGCGCGGGCAGGGCAACGAGAGCCCAAACAGCGGTTGGCAAGTTGGCGAGATATGCCTTCATAACCATGTCCTGGGTTGTGATACGCAGATCGCTTGAGAGAAGTTCCGGGAGCGGAAAGCCTTACAAAGAGTGGTATCCTTAGCTCGTTATGGGACTGACCGCCATCCTCAAGAAAGTCTTCCTGCTGGACCTGCTCCAGGGTTTGAAGGTGACGTTCAAGTACCAACATCCCAAGGAGATTTACACCGAGCAGTATCCCCTGGAGCGGCCGCAGGTGGCGGAGCGTTACCGGGGTGCGCCGCGGCTGAACGTCAATCCCGACACCGACGAAACGCTTTGCATTTCCTGTGACTTGTGCGCGCTGGCATGTCCTGAGAACCTGATCGTGGTCACGAGCGAGCGCAATGAAAAGACCCGCCGTAAGGAACTCACCGCCTTCACCTACGACCTGAGCCGCTGTATGTTCTGCGGACTGTGCGAAGACGCCTGTCCCACCGACGCCCTCGAACTCACGCAGGATTTCGAACTGGCCAGCTACTCCCGAGAAGGCATGATCTGGGACCGGGAGACGCTGGAGAAGGGTCCGCGTCCGGCTGTGTACAAGAAGTGATTGGTAAGCTGAAAGAGTTGGACTCTCAAGTCTCTCGCACTAAACACTAATTACTATTCAGCAATCAGCGGCAATCCCTGAATATTCCACGAGATGCGGTGCACCGCGCTGTTGGTCGCAAGGATCGCGGATTTGCCCGGCGTGAAAGCTAGTCCCACGAGTCCCTGCCCGGAGACTTGGAGACTGGCTTTTGCGTCGGGCGTGATCTTCACAATGCCGCGCTTGCCGGAGAGGGAAGCTGCTACGTAGAGATTGCCGTCGGCATCAAAGGCCAAGCCTTGTGGACGTCCCAAGCCGCGGTAGAAGACGGAAACGCTGCCGTGCGGGTCGACCTTGTGCACGCAGTCGAAACTGGATGTCGTAGGACCGGTTACGAAAAGGTCGCCATGCGGGCCGAAGGCGAGGTGGTAGGCAGAAACACTCGGCTCGAGCGTGGCAAAGACGAAGATCTGCCGGTCGGGAGCAATCTTGAAGATGGTTCCACTGCGGTCGCCGACGTACAGATTCTGATCCCGGTCGAACGCCATGCCGGTCGCAACGCCCATGCCCTCGGCATAGGACGACATGGTGCCGTTGGGCGCGACCTTGTAGACGGTTTCGTCGTGGCGCGAGGAGACGTACATCTGACCTTCGCGATCGAAAGCGATGGCGGTCGCATTCATCATTTCATTGAGAAACGGCTTGATGGCGTAGTTGGTGTCGATCTTGAAGATCGCCACCGGGACTTTCTGTCCGCGCGATCCGGAAAAGGTCACGTAGATATTTCCCTCGCGATCGAGCGCGGGATTGGTGACGGGATGCAGGTTGTCGGCAATGGGAACTGCGACCTTGAGAGCATGCGAGTTGCTAACGTGCCCGTTAGTGCCGACGATGACTGGTCCGGAAACGGCGCCATCCGGCACGCGCGCAATCACGAAATCGTCAGAGCTGATTAAAACCGTGCCTTCCACTTCACCAAAGTGGACGCGCGGCCGGCGCAGTTCGGGCGGACGCAGACCGCTGCCGACGATGCGGACCTCGCCTCCGGGCAAGGCAAAGCTGGGCGCGACCGCCTCAATATGCGGCTTGCCGTTAACGTTTTTCTTGCCTAGCAATCGGTCGGAAATACTCATGAGTCCGTTTCAGCGGTGCCCTACCTACCCTATTAGAAGTCGAAAGTGCAGCAACAGATGCATGATGATGAGAGCGTACAGTCCCGCCCCCAGATCGTCCACCATGACTCCCAAGCCTTCCGGCAAACGCTCCAGTTGACGCACCGGCGGCGGCTTCAGAATATCGAAGACACGAAAAAGTATAAGGCCCGCAAGAAAGGTTTTCCAAGCGAGCGGGACGGCGATCAGCGCCACCAACTGGCCAGCAACTTCGTCAATCACGACAAATTGAGGATCCTTCAAGCCGGAAGCCCGCACCACGCGGGTGGCGGCGGGGATTCCGACAATCGTGACCACGATCACAGCCGCGATCGTCGCCCAAGTACGGGCCTCGGGCGGGATCCGCCAGCTCACTAGCGCCCAGATAACAACCGTGGCGACCGATCCCCACGTTCCCGGGCCGAGTCTGAGGCGGCCGATTCCAAAAAAAGTGGCAAGCAGACTTGCCCAGAACGGGGAACGGGCGCGGGACGCTCCCGCGACAACCGGCGGGCCGCCGGCGCTACGGTCGGGATTCAAGACTGCAACTTTGGCCACATCTTTCACTCACTTTCGTCCTCGTCGTCGAGGCTGCTATCTCCGATTACTTCCTCTTCATCCTGAGCCGGCGACGAGATCACATATGCGCCGCTGGCCCACTTTCCAAGATCAATCTCCCGGCAGCGGTCGCTGCAAAAAGGGAAGTCGGGCGCGGTGCTAACGACTACTTTCTTGCAGATCGGGCAGCGAAGTTTGAGTGGGCGCGGCATAGGCAATTGCAGAAGTAAGAAGTCAGATTGCAGAAGTAAGATCTGCGAGAGTGAGGAAGGGCTTCACCTCTGCAATCTGACCTCTTACCGCGACCTCGCTAAACGATCTCTGCGACCAGGTCGTAGTCGTGCGCCTCGGTGATCCGGCAGCGATAGAACTGACCCTTCTGCGGCTCCGACCCCTCTGGATAGTCGTTCACGAAGACCTTGCCATCAATTTCGGGAGCGTGCATGGCGGTCCGGCCTTCGAGGAGCAAGTCGCTTTCTTCGGAAGGGCCCATCATCAGCAGGTCCAGCTCGCGGCCTACGAAGGCTTTCTTCTTCGCGCGGCTGATCTTCTTCTGGATCGACATGAGCGATTTGCGGCGGCTCTCGATCTCGCGCGGAGCAACTTTGTTGTCAAGGTCGAAAGCCCCGGCGCCTTCCTGATCGGAGTAACCGAATGCGCCCATCCAGTCGAATCCCACTTCTTTGGTGAATTCGCAGAGTTCCTCAAATTCCTTCTCAGTTTCACCGGGAAAGCCCACGACGAACGAAGTCCTCAAAATCAGGTTCGGAATCGTACGGCGCATCTTCTCGATCGAGCGCAGGAACAGGTCCGCTCCGCCGCCGCGCTTCATGCGCTTCAGAACCGAAGCCGAAGCGTGCTGCAGAGGGACGTCAATATACGAACAAATGTTGTCGTGCGCGGCTATGGTTTCGAGCAGGCGGCCGGTGATCTTGTTGGGATAGGCGTAGAGAAAACGAATCCAACGCAGGCCCTCGATGCCTGCCAGCTCCTCCAGTAGCAAGGCGAGACCATCTTTCAAACCCAAGTCTTCGCCGTAGCACGTCGTGTCCTGGCCGATCAGAGTGATCTCGCGCACGCCCGACTGAGCCAGTCGTTCGGCTTCCGCGATCACTGATTCAAAACGCCGCGAGCGGAATTGTCCGCGCAGCTGCGGGATGATGCAGAATGTGCACGGATGATCGCAGCCCTCGGCGATCTTGATGTAGGCCGTATATCCGGGCGTCGCCAAAACACGTGGCGTGGCCTCGTCGTAAAGATAGTTGGGAAGATCGGCAATGGCACCGTCCCAGGAATCGCGCGCGAAGCGTCCCTGTTGCCGCCGGTGGTCGCCCTCTGGTCGGGACGTCAGGATCGTAAATGGACTAGGCGAGGGGATGACTGGCGCCACGCCGGTCGCAGATAGAATCCGCTCTAGTTCCCCGGTACCGACGACCGCGTCTACTTCCGGGATGTTCGTTAGAATCTCGTCGCGAAAGCGCTCGACCAGGCAGCCGGCGACGACCAGCTTCTTCGCTTTGCCGCTGGTTTTGTGCCGAGCCATTTCTAGGATGGTGTCCACCGATTCCTGCTGGGCGCTGCCGATAAACGAACAGGTATTGACCACGATTACGTCGGCGTCCTCAGCCGCAGACGTAAGCTCCGCGCCCGCGTGAGCGAGCATACCCATCATGACCTCGCTGTCCACCAGGTTCTTGGGACAGCCCAGGCTGACGAAACCAACCTTGGCCGGGGCAGCATGCCCCGCGGTCACGGAAATGTTTTTCTGGGCAGGCACTGGAGAAAGATCAACAGAAAAGTAGACTCTTTAATCTTACCATCGGGGCACGCAGGGAGGTGCTGGCGTGGGTTGCCGATGGGTGGGGTTCGGACCACGAACGGTACTTTTGTTTCGAGCGAAGGGCTTGGCCGCATGCTACTCTTAGAAAATAAAGTACATCCCTCAAGACTCCGGAGGAGAGATGTCGCCTAAACGCCTCGCCGCTCTGATCGTGTGTGTCGTGATTCTCATGGCCAGCGCTTTCGCGCAACGGAATGAGGTCTCCGCCACGTTGGGCCGCGTTTTCGTCAGTTCACAGAATATCCCGGGGGCGGATTTCCCCAACCCAAACGTTCATTTCGGCAACGGGCTCACGATCGGCGGTAACTACAGCCGCCTGCTCAAGACCTATGGCATTTTCGGAATATCCGGCGAAGTGCCTGTCGCCTACTCGTTCGATATGGATCTGAACACGGGGGACAATCTAATTCCGGAAGGTTATCAGTCGTTATTCGTGACTCCTGCGGTGCGAGTGAACTTCTTTTCCGGACAGGGAGTGTCGCCGTGGGTCAGCGTGGGCGGAGGCTATGGCTTCTTCAAGCAGTCGGACCAGTTAGTCTTCGGCGGGCCAAACCCGGGCAAGACCCATACCAACACGGGAGTGTTTCAAATCGGCGCCGGGCTGGACGTCTGGCCCTGGGAGAAGTGGGGCTTTCGCCTGGAAGCGCGCGATTTTTATTCCGGCGTACCTGATTTGAATGTCACGACCGTGCGCAGCCGGCAGCACAACTACTACGTGGGTGGCGGGGTTATCCGGCGCTTCTAGACTAGCGCTCACCGGCCGTAATTTCCTCAAACAGTTCAGGCAAGGCACGGGCATCGTCCACGGACTGGCCGAAGCGAGCGGATTCGTATGCCCGCGTAAAAGTGGCGACCTTACTCTGCAGGATAGGCTCCTGGATGGCGGCCACAAAATCATGCGGCGTTTGCGATGGAGTCTTACGCCAGCCGCGCCTTGCCAGCCGGCGCAGCATCCGGTCGTACCAGAGCGCGGCGGATTCGCGAGGTGCGCGGTCCGGGTGAGCCCGCAGCCTGCGATTCGCGATTGCTCGTAGAATGTGGCGGAGATTAGCCAGGACGATCAGGAACCCCGTCACCCCCAGGCTGCCGCCGATCCAGCGACCCGGAGAGTGGGTAATCTGCTGGTGAGTCCGGCGGGCTGAGCTGAGCAGGGACTGATAGTTCCGGGCATACCACTGGCGCAGATCGTTGTAGAGGCGACGGCTGCTCTGGCCCGCTCCTTCTCCGAGAGAGCGCTGGTGGGTGACGTCATAGTTGATCACCCATTCCCGCCAGAAGGACGCAGCGGCATCCACATAAAGCAGCATTCGCGACCAGCCCGAGTGAGTCTCGAGACTCCCACCCGGGGTCGGATCGAAACTGACCCAACCGTAGCCGGGGAAGTAAGCCTCAACCCAGGAATGTGCGTTACTGGCGCGCACCACATATTGGCCCGTGAGATCGTTGAACTCGCCTCCGCGGAACCCGGTCACGATGCGGGACGGAATGCGGAGCGTACGGAGCATCACGGCCATGGAACTGGCAAAGTATTCGCAGTGTCCCTTCTTCCGCTCGAACAGGAAATTGGCCAACGGATCGCGCTGGGCGCTTCGAGGCAAATCCAGTGTGTATCCAAAACGCGTGCGCAGATAGCGCTCGATCACCACGGCCTTATCGTAGTTGTTGGGCGCTGAAGCGGTAATTTCTTCCGCCAGCTTCGAAATGCGAATGTCGAGCGGGGGCAAAGTGAGGTAAGACGCCAGATTAGCGGGGACTGTATTGGGCGCCAGTCGCAGTTCGCTCGCGTCGGGTTCGCCCAGTTGCGATTCGGCCTCGTAGCGATTGACAGGATGGTCGGCGTCAAGGTTGAATACCGCCCCTCCCGCATCTGTGCTGACGTGTCCGAAGTTGCCAATCAGGCGTGCCGGTTTTTCTGCCAGGAAGAAGACGTTGGTCCCGAGCGGCTCCATCAGGACGCGGTAGTGAACCTTCCGGCCTGAGACGCCCAAAGGGGCAGTCTCGCCGGCTACCGTCCCGAGTCGGTAAGTCCCGTCTCCCACGTTTCTAAGATCCGTTTGCGCGAAGGGATTCGACCAGACTCTCCCGTCAAACTGGCTCAACGCGACGCCACGCCACTTCAGATCGTAGGCTCCCTCGAGATCGTTATCGATCTGGATGTGCATGACCACGGCGCTGGACTGCTGAATCTGACCGATCCGTCCCAGTTGCACGCGGTCGCTGAAACCAGTGGAAAGGTCGCTGCCCGGAGCATAAGCGCTCAGGTAGCGAGATGAAACCCGCGGCAGCAGAAAGAAAATCAGGGATCCTCCCGCCAGGATCATCAGCATCAACATGGGCGCCGTCGCGAGCAAAACGTTCGCCATGCGGCGATAGGGTGCGGTGTCCTTCGGTTCCTGCGCGCGCCCCTGGTCTTCCGCAATCGAATGGCGCATCTCCATCAAGACGAAAGTGATGACCGCGACCAGCAGGAATCCCGCGAAGCAGAACAGAAAGACGCTGTCCACGGTCAGCACCGCGGCCGCAAGCACCATGAGAAACGACAACACCGCAAGCATGAAATGATCGCGCGCTCGCTGTAGCGAGAACAGGCGAATCACCATGCCGAACAACACCAGGTGCACCGTCGCCACCAGGAAGCCGCCCGAAACGAAAAAATAGTCCGCGAAGTAAATGGCGACGTAAAGCAGCGTCAGATAGGTGGTCCAGCGTTCCGGGATCGTAAACTGCTGGTGCGTGATCAGGTGGTAGCCACGGATGATGAGGGCGCAACCCACAACCACGACCGCCAGCAGATCCAGGCCGCCGGTCGAGGCCAGCGTGCCAAAGCCGGTGAGCACCAGCAGATAGAGCGCTACATTGAAGTAACGCTCAATCGCCATGGCCATGGTGATGCGGTTCGGGTTGGCGGCAGCTTCAAGCACAGAAACCTCTATTGTTGGCGAAAACGGCGAGGAAGGGAAGTCTCGGCGGTAATGCAGTCGTCTGGCCTCTTGAGCGCCATTTTTGGCGACCTGAGCATAGTTGAGGGAGAGGATGCGAGCTTCGAGGATTTCCCAGCCAATGCGCGTGAGACAACGGGCGCGCGAAAAACTTTTGATACAATCAAATCAGGTTGGGGACGTAGTTCAGTTGGTTAGAACGCTCCTCTCTAACCGTTGCATTGATGTAAGCAATTTACAAATCAGCAACTTAAGACACATAACATCTGATCGCCCTGTCACAGTACTTCCCACCTTCCGGGCATTTCCAGAAGTTGGTGTCCGCGCGAACAGTGTCACTCCTCTTTACCTTCCAAAAAGCTCTATGTACGCTCACCGCGCGGTTTCAGTGCGGCCCCTTTTCTTCCGGCTCAAATAGCCGGGGCTAACGCTTACTCAGGATCTTGTTTGGCAGCGCCTCGGATGGAACTTCGCCGCTAAGCGACTTTAAAAATGCGAGAAGGTCGGCTTTTTCGCGTGTGGTGAGGTGCACCATCCTGATCTTGGAGTCAAGCCAACGGTTCGCATTTCCTCCAGCCGCGTAAAAGTCGATTACTTGCACTAGCGTGTGAAGGCTACCGTCATGCATGTATGGAGCGGTCTCGGCGATGTTGCGTAACGAGGGCGTCTTGAAGGCGCCGCGATCGTGATCGGTATGTGTCACTTCGTAGCGCCCGAGATCGGTGGGGGCGCCGTTTCTCACGCCGATGCCGATGTTGTGGAACTCGTTGTCGGTAAAAAGAGCGGTGTGCTCAGCAATTGCATGACACGAGGCACAGTTGCCCTTGTCGGCACGGCGGAAAACTTCATATCCACGCTTCACGCTCTTATCAGCAGCATGTTGATCTGCGCCAAAGTACCATCTGTCGAATGGCGAATTACCAGCCACGACCGTGCGCTCATATGCGGCAATGGACCTCTCCACCTTGTCGTATTTGACTGGGCCAGCGCCGTAGGCACGCTCAAACGCAGTGACGTAACTCGGGTCATTGGTAAGGCGCGCCACTACTCCAGCGAGGCTGTGGGCCATCTCGACCGGGTTCTGCACCGGGCCTTCCGCCTGCTCTTCGAGAGTATTCTCGCGGCCATCCCAGAACTGGGTCGTGTAATACGCGGCGTTAATAATCGTCGGCGAGTTGCGCGTTCCTTTCTTGCCCCCCACGCCTGTGGACACGTCCCCCGAATATGCAAACCCATGGGCGGGGTCATGGCACCTAGCGCACGAAACCGACTTGTCGATAGACAACGACGTATCGAAGTAGAGGCGCTTCCCGAGGGCGACTGTCTCAACAGTGACGGGATTGTCTGCGGGGACCGGGACCGGAGGCAATCCGAGCGGAGTCGCGATAGTTTGCGGCGTACCGATTGGCCTGACCGGTCTGACCGGCTCGCCGCGGCGGTAGATGAGCACCGCCGCGACGGTCAAGAACAGCGCGAGTGCCGAAATGATCTTACGGTTGAACATAAACTCTCCGGTGCATTCCTGTCGCGTTGGAATTGCATCCGCGCTCGCTCCAGCCTGTAATTCCATGTGCGTGCTAGTACCATGCGGACCGCCGTGAGCATCTGCATCGTGCCTCTGGCCGTTCGATCAAACCTGGTTCAGTTGGTCGAACGTCGTTCTTCCCGAACTATGCCGTGCCTAGCGCTTCGGCGCGGCTGTTGGACTTCAATCCAGATTTTTTCGCCACGAACAGACCCGCAAAGGAACTGCGCACTTGCGAGAAAACGACGAACCATAGCACTGTGACGACAATGGCGGGCGCCATGTTTGCTGAGTCCAAAAACATGTCGAAGCTAAGGATGTTCACGATCACCGGTCCGAGAAGCATCAGTGCGAGCGGCACGTAGCGGTTGATGAGCAGCAGCGCGCCGCCGATCAGTTCCGTTCCGAACGCGATCACGTAGTAATGCGAGCCTAATAAAGCTCCCATGAACTGTCCCGCGAGACCCCGCACTGGCGGATTCGGGAAGAAATGTAGAAACGCGTTGAGGCCAAAGACCGTGAAAACAAGGCCCAGTAACACCCGGGCGATGACAAAGGCATACTTCATTGTTTTTTCTCCTTTACTTGTATAGGTTGATCAATCTGCGAACGTAGGTGGACATTCCTCAAGCGTCATGCGCTCGGTCGCCGCCCCGCTTCAGGGTGTGTCCTGCTTGGTCGAGGCTTCCATGCTGTGCGCATGCTGGACACCATGCGGACCGCCCATGGCCTTTTCGTGGAGAGCCTTGTATGTGCGCGCTCTGGCGGCGGCCTCCTCGGTGGTCAGGTGCTCCGGCTTGGGCGCTTTTACATAGGCGTCATATTCGTAGCCGAGCTGCGCAACACGGTCGGCCGCGGTGACTGGCAGATCGACGCGCTTGCCGCTCCTGTCTCCATATGCAAACGTGCGATTGAGATATTTGGGATCGGTTGGATTGGTGTGGCCGAGTCGATTCCAGCTTTCCCAAATCCGGTCCAGATTGGCGTGATGGAGATAGAACAACGGGTCACCGCCGACCGTGGCGAAATCGGCCATATCGCCTCCGACTGCAAGATGCGTCAAGAAATGAGGGTTGGTGTCCAACTTGGGATTAAAGCCGTGGCTGCCCGTTGGCGAGTCGATGTAAAAGTCCTCGTTGAGA
>JBKPCG010000002.1:0-60593 GCA_046727255.1 Acidobacteriota bacterium
CGCGGCGAGCCGCGTCTCTACAAAATGCCTCTGGATCGAGTCCACCCTTGCGGAAGATGTTCGTCGCGCGCACGACCGCGTACTGCACGTACGGGCCGGTCTCTCCCTCGAAACTGAGCGCATCGTTGAAGTCAAACGCGATGACCGACGGTTTGGTGTATTTCAACATGAAAAAACGGAGCGCGCCGATGGCAATCTGCGTGGCGATCATGGCCCGCTCGGCTTCGCTTAGCTCGGGATGACGCGAGTCCACTTCCTTCCGGGCAGACGCGATGAGCGCGTCCATCAGATCGTCGGCCTTCACGCCGAAGCCCTTTCGTCCCGAGACTTCGATCCAGGGCCGAGCTTTGTCTTCCGCGCTCAGTTCGTAGCCTAGCTCGGCAGCGCAGCGGGGAGTGAGCGCAACCATCTCATAGGAAAAATGTGTGTAGTGGTCGGCGGCCTCGTTGTGGCCGAGTCCGCGGAGGGCTTCGATGACGGTGTTCTGCGCTTCGGCCTGGCGAGCGTCAATGACGTTATAGATTTCAGCAACGTCGCCGAACTGCGGGTGATTTTCTTTGCCTTCCGTGCTAGAGGTCCAGCAATCGCGGCCGTTGGGATAGCGATAGAACTTGCGATATTCAAAATCGCGGCCCAGCAACCCGAACTTCCACATGTGGTAGGCGATGTCCTTGCCGACGTATCCAACCGTGCCGTTGGAGCGGACGATGACTTTCTGATCTTCCTCAGTGATCTTGGCTTCCTCTATGCCCTCCGCGCCCTCTGTGGTTAAAGCTTTTGACGTTCCCGCCCGGCGCATCACCCAGCAGCCCTTGTTTTTTCCCTCGATCTCGTAGGTGAGCACGCCTGCTTCTTTGAGCTTCGTGAAGGCCGCATCCCAGAAATGCAGGTGCAGGATCTCGCTTTCGCGCGGCAGGAAGTCGTACTCGATATCGAGACGGTCCATAGTCTCGAGATGCCGCCGGAGCACAGCGATCGAGATTAGATCGGCGATCGCTGCCGTTTCGTTGTTCCCTTCTTCAATCGCATGGAGCAGCGCTGTTCGCGCTTGAAGATTCTGTTTGTCCTGCTCGTACCACTGCGAGACGCGGGCGTAGAGGTCCCAGCAGTAAAAATCGAACCGCGGTGCGGCGGCGAGGGCCTCGATTTCGGCGCGTGTCTTCTTTTCGATATGCAGAAAACCGACCACGACATCGGCCACCTGCACGCCGGTGTTGTCGATGTAGTTCTGGACGTCCACTTCCCTGCCCGCAAAACGAAGCAGCCGGACAAAGGTGTCGCCGAGGATCGCGTTGCGGAGGTGTCCGATGTGCGCCGCCTTGTTGGGATTGATGCTCGAGTGCTCAACCAGCACTTTGCCCGGCGGCACTTCCTCCCTTGGTTCTTGATCCGCCGCCAGCGCGGCGGCTACTTCCGCCCGATTCGCGCGGACGTTGATGTATCCAGCCCCGGCAACTTCGAACTTTTCGAAGCCGGGCACCGAGCCGAGTCCAGCGACGATCTCTTGGGCAATCTTGCGGGGCGCCTTGCGGAGGTTGCGGGCGAGTTCAAAGGCAATCGGCAGCGCGTATTCTCCGAACTCAACTTTCGGGGGCTGCTCGATGACGAGCTTGGGCAGGTCGAAACTGTATGCACGTTGCAAAAAAGCGCGCAGAGCTTCATTCAGCCGGCGTTCCAGGTGTCGGTACAAGAATCCCTCTAAATGATTGAAGAAAAAAGTGATTCTAACAGAGCGGTCATTGGCCACAGGTTTGACGGGGGAGAGCAGCGTTCCCTATGATAAAAGTTTCGCGCGGCGTCTTTAACCACAGAGGATATGAAGGTACATGGAGCCGTGCCTCTCCAGAGATTACCCCTCTGTGACCCCTGTGGTTCAAGCTTTTGACTTTTATGCGGATTGCTTACCTTGACTGCTTCTCCGGCATCAGCGGCGACATGTTTCTTGGCGCGCTGGTGGATGCTGGAGTGTCTCCCAGGCTGCTCGTGGAGACAGTCGCGGCGCTCGATGTCGGAGCGCGATTAGAGATTTCGCGAGTGGTGCGAGGTGGGATTGCCGCGACCAAAGTTGATGTGTACTCCCACGGAGAGAAAGATCTGCCTCGGGAAGTGTTCTGGGAGCAGCAGGGACAAGGCCACTCGCATGAGCATTCTCATTCTCACGGACATGACCATCATGTGCAGCATGAGGCTGGCGCGCGGCAGCACTCGCCAGGTCAACAGTCCTCACGGGCGGGGGCGCCCGCGCCACATGAGCAAGGGCACGGTCGCGGGCTGAAGGAGATTCGGCAGATTATCGAAAAGGCATCGATTAGCGGTACGGCGAAAGCGACCGCGATCCGTATCTTCGAGGCTTTAGGCGCGGCAGAAGCGGAGATCCACAACACTTCGATCAAGAGTGTCCACTTTCACGAAGTCGGCGCCGTGGATGCCATGGTCGATATTGTTTGTGCCGCAGTCGGAGCTGAGGCGTTCAGCGTGGACGAGTGGATCTGCTCACCCCTGAACGTGGGTGGCGGGACCGTAAAGTGCGCTCATGGAACACTGCCGGTGCCTGCGCCGGCGACGGTCAAGTTGCTTCAGGATGCGCCCGTGTACTCGTCGGGGCCGCAGGTCGAGTTGGTCACGCCGACGGGCGCCGCAATCGTGAAGACGCTGGCCGCTCGCTTCGGCTCGTTTCCGGCAATGAAGATTGAAAAAGCCGCCTATGGAGCTGGAACTCGCGATTTCCACGAGCATCCAAATGTGCTGCGGCTGACCATTGGAGAGGCAGTCGAAACGGCGGGCGCGCACACTTCGCATGAGATGATCACCGTGCTTGAGGCAAATCTCGACGATCTCAGCCCCCAAGTGCTTGCTTACGCTGCGGAGAAGTTGCTGGCGGAAGGTGCGCTCGATGTGTTCAGCGTTCCGGTGCAGATGAAGAAGGGGCGCCCGGGGGCGTTGCTGACTGTCTTGTGCAAGACAGAAGATGCCGAGCGGCTTACAAAGATGATTTTCGCCGAGACCACGACACTTGGGGTGCGTCGTCGCGAGGAGCGGCGGCAAACCCTCGCACGGCGATGGGAGACCGTACAGACTTCATGGGGTAAGGTGCGCATTAAGATCGCGAGTATGAATGGCAGCGTCTCGAACTATGCGCCAGAGTATGAAGACTGCCGGGCGCTGGCAGAAGCAAACCACGTTCCGCTGAAGATGGTAATCGAAGAGGCAATGCGACAATACAGAGCCACCGGTTCCTAGCTCCTGGCAATCCTGGTCGCTAGAAACCAGAAGCTGGCAGCGAGACGCCATCCTTAAAATCATGAGCAAGAAGTTCTACATCACGACCCCGATCTACTACGTGAACGCGCGCCCGCACATCGGACACGCATACACGACGATCGCCTGCGACACGATCGCGCGCCGGCATCGCCTGCTGGGCGACGATACCTGGTTCCTGACCGGTACCGACGAGCACGGACAGAAGATCGAGCGAGCCGCGCAGGCTGCGGGCAAAACTCCGCAGCAGTTCGCCGACGAAGTTTCCTCGGCTTTCCGCTCAAGCTGGGACCGCCTCGGCCTCTCCTACGACGATTTCATCCGCACGACCTCCGACCGCCACAAGCAGGGCATGCAGGCCTTGTGGTGTAAAATTCGCGACAACGGATACATCTACAAGGGCACGTACACCGGCCAATACTGCGTTTTTGACGAGCTCTACGTGGATGCGGTCGTGGCGGGCGCTCCCTGTCCCGATTGCGGACGCCCCACGGAAACCGTCCACGAAGAAAACTACTACTTCAAGCTTTCGGCCTTCGAAGACAAGCTGATCAAGCTCTATACCGAGCACCCAGACTTCATCCGCCCGGAGACGCGGCGTAACGAAGTGATTTCTTTTGTTCGCCGCGGGCTGCGCGATCTCTCCGTCAGCCGCAGCACGTTTTCCTGGGGCATCCCGGTGCCCGACGATCCCAAACATATAATTTATGTCTGGTTTGACGCGCTGGCGAACTACATTACGGCGCTCGGTTACGGACAGAAAGATCCGAGCAAGTACGAGAAATATTGGCCTGGCGTGCACATGATCGGCAAGGAGATCGTGCGTTTCCACTGCGTCTATTGGCCAGCTTTTCTGATGGCCGCGGGGCTGCCGCTTCCCAAGGGCATCGTCGCGCATGGGTGGTTGCTGTTCGAAGAAAACAAGATGTCAAAGTCGCGCGGGAACATCGTGCGCACGGAAACGATCGTGGACGTGCTTGGAATCGACGCCCTGCGCTACTTCCTGCTGCGCGAGATCGTATTCGGCCAGGACGGCTCGTTCAGTTTTGACGCGCTCGTCCAGCGCTACAACGCCGATCTGGCCAACGGATTGGGTAACCTGGCCAGCCGCACGCTCACGATGATCAACCGGTATTTCAGGAGCGAGGTGCCGTATCCGTCACAGACCGGGCGTACGCCCGCCGATGAAACGATTGCTGAGACGGCTAAGAAAACGATTGTCGAGTTCGGTGTTCTCTTCGATCAATACCAGTTTTCGCGGGCGCTGGAATTGGCGTGGGGACTGGTCGCGGCGGTGGACAAGTACATAGTGGAAAACGAACCTTGGTCGCTGGGTGAGAAACAGGACGAAGGGAGCCGTGCGCGCCTGGGAACCGTGCTTTATACCAGCGCGGAAGCGTTGCGCATCGTGACTGCGCTCGCGCATCCCGTGATGCCGGATGCGACCGCGAAAATCTGGATGCAGCTTGGCTTGGGAGATATCCGGAAATTTGATTTATCGAGCTTGCAGTGGGGACAACTACACCTCGGCACAAAACTCGGCGAAGTACAGGCCGTGTTCCCACGAGCGGACAAATCGGCAGTCGAGAGGATGCACCAGATGGAAGAACTGAAAAACGAAATTGGTCCAGTAGCGGTCGCGCCTCCCGCCCCGTTGCCGGCGACGCAAGCGGCTGCAGTCAAGCCAGAGTCGGCGGCCGGAGCGAAATCAGCAGCCGCGATTCCTGATGGCAAAATCAGCATAGATGACTTCGCGAAAGTCGAACTGCGCGTGGCGCAGGTGAAGACCGCTGAGCGCGTTAAGGGCGCCGACAAACTGTTGCGCCTGGAAGTTGATCTGGGGACTGAGGTCCGGCAACTGGTGGCGGGGATTGCTGAAGCGTATGAACCAGAATCGTTGATCGGGCGGAAAGTCGTCGTCGTCGCCAACCTTGCGCCTCGAAAGCTGCGCGGACTCGAGTCGAACGGCATGATCGTGGCGGCATCGCCCGAAGGCGGCAAGCCGGTGCTGGCGAGCTTTCTGGAAGATGTGCCGATCGGGACGAGATTGAAATAGCCGAGCTTCGCTCAGTGGACGGGTCAGAGACTCCGTCCCCACACGCCCATGTTCATCGACTCCCACGCTCATCTTGAAGGCAAACGCTACGATAGCGACCGCGACCAGGTGCTGGCACGTGCGAAGAAGAGTGGGGTCGAGGCCTATCTCGCCATTGGAAACGGTGATGGGCCGGATACTGCTGACTGCGCCATTCATCTGGCGGAGAAGTACGACGGCAAAGCAGAATATCCGGCGATCTGGGCAAGCGTCGGCATTCATCCCCACGAGGCGTTTCTTGCCGACGACGCTGCTTATGCCCGTCTGGAGCAGTGGGCGCGCCATCCGAAAGTAATTGCCTGGGGCGAGATCGGCCTGGACTACTTTTACGATCACTCGCCACGCGACATCCAGCAGCGCGTGTTTCTCAAACAGATGGGCCTAGCGCGAGCGGCAAAGCTGCCGATCATTATTCACTGCCGGCCATCCGACCACAGCGAGAACGCCTGGGACGACTGTCTGGCGCTGATTGCAGAACACTGGACCTGCAGCGGCCTGGGCGGAATCCTGCACTGCTTCACCGGCACGGTCGAGCATGCCCGGCGCGGACTGGATCTCGGCTTCATGATTTCCTTCGCCGGGAATATTACGTTTCCGAAAGCGCAGAATATCCGCGACGCCGCTCAGGTCGTCCCGCTGGACCGCATGCTGATTGAGACAGACTCTCCGTATCTGGCTCCGATACCGCACCGTGGCGAGCGCAATGAACCCGCTTTCGTCAAGGAAGTAGCACGCCAAATCGCGGAGTTGCGCGGTCTCCCTAGTGAAGAGATCGGCGCGCAGACGACACAGAATTTCTACAGATTGTTCAAACTGCGCGACAGAACCGAAAGCGGCGACGCCCAAGCTTAGCCTGACCAGAGAATGCTTCTTCTGATACCCTCAAGAGTCAAATGCTGGGGTGTTGCAAACCGCTGCGAGGTTCGAGCCGCGAGCTCGAGGAAATCCGGGTCTGCGATCGGTAGGATTGCTCGCAGCCCGTAGCTTGCAGCGAAAGGCATGCTTCCTTCACTCCGCATGACAATCTAAGAAGAGTAAGCTGCGTCGAGACACATGCCCGAGAACACTTTCGATATCGTCAGCAAAATCGACCTGCAGGAAGTCTCGAACGCGATCCAGCAGGCGATGAAGGAAGTAACGACCCGCTTCGACCTCAAGGATTCAAAGTCGAGCATTGTGCTCGAAGGGAAAGATGCGATCATCCTGCACTCCGCTGACGAGTACAAACTCAAACACGTCAACGACGTCTTGCAGCAGAAACTGGTCAAACGAGGCGTGCCATTGAAGGGCCTGACCTACGGCCCAGTCGAGCCCGCCGCCGGGAGCACCGCCAAGCAGAAGATCACGATGCAGCAGGGGATCCCTATCGAGAAGGCGCGCGAGATCGTGAAAGTGATCAAAGACGCGAAGAAGAAAGTGCAGGCCTCCATCCAGGGCGATGTAGTGCGGGTCAGTGGTAAGGACCGTGACTCGCTACAGGAAATCATCGCTCTGATGAAGCAGCACGACTTTGGAATTGATATGCAGTTCACGAATTACCGGACGAACTGAGGAAACTCTACCGCCGAGACGCAGAGGGCGCCGAGTTTGGGATTCATTCAGGACTCGTATCGGTGACCGATCTGCTCCGGCGATCTCGGCGTCTCGGCGGTAAATAGAATTGAGCACAACCACTGCCATCAACGGGAAAGAGATCTTCGACCTGCTGCGGGATGACCTCGTGGCGATCGAAGAGCAGTTCGGGCACGACACGGTTTCAAACGTCGCAGCCATCACGGAGATTGGCGAATACCTGCGCGCGGGGGGCGGAAAACGGATTCGCCCGGCCTTGCTCCTGCTGTCGGCCAGGCTTTTCAACTATCAGGGAACGGGCGCGGTAAAGCTGGCTTCGGTGGTCGAGATCATACACACTGCGACCCTGGTTCACGACGACATCATTGACGAGGCACAGACCCGGCGCGGGCGTCCGGCGGCGAATACGCAATGGGGCAACTCAAAATGCGTACTCGCGGGCGACTGGCTCTATATGCAGGCCTTCAAGATCGCCGTGCAGGAGCGTAATTTCCGCATCCTCGACGTGCTCATCGAACTTACGCAGCAGATGGTCGAAGGTGAGTTGCTGCAAATGGAGAAGCTGGGCAAATTAATCTCCCCTCAGGAACATCTCGACCTGATCTACCGCAAGACGGCCTGCCTCTTCTCGGTTTGCATGCGCGTTGGAGGCATTCTCGGCGGCGCGACCGCTGAACAGGAAGAGCGCCTCGGGCAGTATGGACGCGATCTGGGCTTGGCCTTCCAGATTGTGGACGATGTGCTCGACCTCACCGCCTCCGAGAGGGTGCTGGGCAAGCCCGTGGCCAGCGACCTGCGGGAAGGCAAAGCGACGATGGCGATCATCCACGCGCTCGAGCGCTGCGCTCCGGCGGAACGCAAGCAGATCGAAACAGTGCTGACCGACCGGGCGTTTAACGGCGTGTCGCATGGCGACATCCTGGCTATCTTGAACCGCTACGGTTCGCTTGAACATGCTTCCAAGGAAGCCGCCCGCTATGCGGGGTCGGCTCGTAACGCCATCTGCGTGTTCCCGGACTCGGAGATCAAGCGCGCCTTGCTGTGGGCCCCGGAATTTGTGGTGGCGAGAGAGAAGTAATTTCCGGCATTTAGGGCTCCCGGTCGCACTCCGGATATCAAGGCATGACGGTTTGACATCCAACTGAGACAACCCCAGACATCGTAGCCGCTTCCAACGGAAGCGGTGGGAGACATTCGTTTTTCGTCTTCCGCCGTACCTGCAATGGGAGTACTTCAGCGGTTCCAATTCAAGATCAGGAGATCAGGAAATGCGAAAGCTGCTTGTATGTTTGTTAGGTCTTGCGGTCGTGTTGAGCGTCAGCGTATTCGCGCAGGACACGAGCGCGGGAATGGGAAAATCGGAGAAGGAGGCGGCAGCGCCCCTGAAGAGCCTGAAGGGCACCATTAAGGCCGATGGGGATAAGTACACCTTCGTAAGCGACAAGGACAAGAAGTCGTGGGAAGTGATGAATCCCGAGACTCTAAAAGGACACGAAGGACATCACGTGGAACTGAAGGCTCATGTATATGCCGATAAGGGCCAGATCCACGTCATGGAAGTAAAAATGTTGAAAGGTGATTCGATGTAAAACCGCCCGACAGGCGATCAGGGGCGGCGGAAGCCGCCCTATTTTTTTGTTCCCACCATCACCAACCTTCAAACTTCGACGATAAGCGCGATATAGTTATTTCTGAGCCAGCAACGCCGTGGACGATCTCGTTCCCCTCATCTCGCGTCACGGATACATCCTGCTGGCGGCCGTCTGTCTTGCCGAAGCAGTCGGACTCCCGCTTCCGGCGGCGCTGGCCATCCTGACGGCGGGAGCGGTGGCTGCTTACGGAAAACTCCATCTCTATTCCGTCCTCGGAGCGTCGTTCCTGGCAATACTTTCGGGAGACTTGGTGCTCTATTTCACAGGACGAGTCAGCGGATGGGCCTTGCTGGGCTTTCTCTGTCGCTTGTCGGCCAACCCAGAGACCTGCATTCTTCGCTCAGCAGAGTATTTTTACCGCCGCGGCAAGCAGACGCTCCTGTTCGCCAAGTTCATTCCCGGGATCAACGCCATGTCTCCGCCGTTGGCTGGCAGCATGAAGATGCGCCTGGGGGACTTCCTGCAATTCGATGCGCTCGGTACGGCATTTTATGTTGGCGCGTATGCGGTCGGCGGTTACGTTTTCAGTGACGCGCTGCGTGCGATCACCCGCGGAGTCCGCTCGGCGGGCTCCGCTGCCGAGGTGGTCCTGGGTGTCGGGCTGGCGGCGTACATCGTCTATCGCGTCTGGATTTACCGCAAGTATCGATTGCTCGACGGGATTCCGCGCGTGCCAGTGGAAGAACTGGCTCGCCGCCTGGCGTCAGAAGAGAGTCATATCGTCATGGTGGCCGACGTCCGCAGTCATGGATACTACGACGCCCACTCCGAGCGCATTGCAGGATCGGTTCGCCTCGAGCCCAACAATCTGGAGGAAGAGATCAAGAATCTCCCCCACGACCGGGAGATTTATCTGTACTGTACGTGACAACGCGAAGCCACGAGCGCCCGGGTGGCGCAACTACTTAGGAAACATGGATTCAAGGCATTCGTCATCGTGGGCGGGCTGCGCGCCTGGCGCAAGGCCGGACATCCCGTCGAACCAGTGCCGCACGACGATGTTGTAAAGCTGCCTACATTCACCTGACGCTTATGCTTGTCCTTGGCAGGCCGGGGTGGGTTTGCTATCTTCGGCTCATGGGGCGATCTTTGAGTTCTAGTGGTGTGATCCTGGCAGCGGGCGAATCCTCGCGCATGGGACGCGACAAAGCGCTGCTGCCCTGGCCACCGCAATCGGCTGCAACCAGCTCCGCCGACACTTTTCTCTCGGCGGCGATCCGGCTCTTCACTCCCTACGTTGATGTCATCTTAGTGGTCGTGGGCAAAAACGAGCGCGAACTGGCTCCGATCGTATATGCGCGTGGTGCGTCGCTGGTGGTCAATCCCGATCCCGCCCGCGGGCAATTCAGTTCGTTGCAAACAGGATTACGCGAAGTTATGAACCGCGGCCGCGACGCTGCCATGATCACGCTCGTGGACCGGCCGCCGGTGAGCGCGGAAACGATTCAGACTCTCGAAACGGAGTTCGAGCAGGCTCTGAAGCGCGGGATGTGGGCGGTCGTCCCTGAATTTCAAGGCAAGCACGGGCATCCGATTCTGGCGGGGCGCGAGATGATCGAAGCTTTTCTGAGGGCGCCAGCGACCGCGAGTGCGCGTGAAATCGAGCACGCGCACGAGGACAAGATTGCGTACATTTCCGTGAATGACCCGTTCGTCGCCGTCAATGTGGATACACCGGACGAGTACGCGGCATTACCGTCGTGGCGTCTGCAGCCGAGTTAGAGCCTGCCCGGCCAAGCGAAAAATGACAAACCTCACTCTTACAAAAACTGAACTCGTCGAAAGTGTCCTTAGACTTAAACCGCCGGTCGCTGCCTTTGACTGCGACGGGACACTGTGGTCCGGAGACGCCGGAGAAGGGTTTTTCTCATGGTCGATGAAGCAGGGGATGGTCTCAGAAGAGATTGAGCGTTGGGCCCGCGCACGGTATGCCGACTACAAAGCGGGCAACGTGCCCGAGGAAGTCATGTGCGGTGAGATGGTCACGATGTACCGCGGCCTTCGTGAAGAAGTTGTGCAGCAAGCCACCGACGAGTATTTCGCGCTGGGTGTCGCCCCCGGTATTTTCGGGGAGATGCGCGAACTGGTAGAGCGTCTGCGCGCGGCCGGAACTGACGTGTGGGCGGTTTCTTCGTCGAGTCAGTGGATCATTCGCTCCGGTATGCGTCATTTCGGTATTCCGCAAGACAGGATTCTGGCTGCTGAGGCGGCGGTTGAGAACGGGGTGGTCGTAGACCGATTGATCTGCGTGCCCAGCGGACCGGGCAAGCCCGACGCGCTTCGCAAAGCGCTCAGTTCGCCCCCGGATTGCGCCTTTGGTAATTCTCTTTGGGACCGCGAGATGCTGGCTATGTCCCGGCATCCGTTCGCAATCAACCCGAGTCCGCAGCTGACAGAGATCGCCGTGGCGAGTGGTTGGATGATGTACCAGCCCGAATCGAACCGCGCGGGCGGCTAAGACTAGAAACCATTTAGTAGATTGGCGCGTTTGTGCTAATTGGTGAAATCGCCTCTGATTACGATATCAACCTATTAACTGTTCGACTAAACACATTGCTAAGGCCTTTCAACGTGTTGTTGGGCTGTCTCTTTCCTATGCTTCTGATGGAACTGGTTTTGAAAAAGCCCCTGAGGATCATACTGACTTTTCAGCCCGAAATTTCCGCATCGAGCGGTCGAGGTACCACTCTGCACTGTCGTTCATCAGCTGGTTGCGGGAAAAGATTGTTCCGGTTAGCTCACGCTGCAACCTTGTTTCCGCGGACCAACGCAGTTCCTTGCCGTATGCGCTACCGACAGAGCCACGAAAAACCAATCGCGGCAACCAATATGAACCGGCATCAGTGAGATGCGGGATCGGACCGCTTTCCCGATAAAACATGTTCACCAGCACTTCATCGAACATCTTTTGGGGCGTGATGTTCATCCTCGCGTAAACCAACTCGACGTCGGGCTTTGCACGAAGCTTTCTTTCGAACGATTTCATAGCGCGATCAAGAGGAACAACGTATTGCTCAAGCCGCAATCGCTCATTGGCTACAACTCGCAGATCCGCATCGAGGATGACGCCGAAGAGTCCGTAACCTCCGAGAGCGAGCGAGAAGAGCTCCGGGTTCTCAGAGCGGCTGCAACGCACCAGCGTTCCGTCGGCCTTCATCAGGTGAAAGGACGCGACGGTCGAGGCAATTGGCGGGTGGCCATACTGCCAGCCATGGCAATTCACGCTCAGCGAACCGCCCACGGTGAACGAATTGTCGGACTGCATCACTTCAATCGAGCGACCGTGCTGGTCGAGATAGGGGATGATGTCGGCCCACTTTGCACCGGCTTGCACGTGAAGCAAGTTCTTGCCTTCGTCGAGTTTCATGCCCATCAAAGGAAGGATATTGATCGCTATGCCTCCCGGGTAGATTGTCTGGCCACCCATGCTATAGCGCGCACCTGCGATCGACACGTGCAAGTGGGAGGCTTGTGCCCTCAGCAGCAACTCGCGGAGCTGGTCTTCGCCCCTTAGCGGATCACTGGGAATGTCCCAGGTTTCCGCAATCTGTGTTTTGTTTAGTCGGCTGATGTCATCTGCATACCCTGCGGGCAGTTTTTCAATGGCGTTCCTATCCCGATTGGCCGTCCGAAAGAGGTGGAGGATTGGCGGGAATGAAGCGAGCAACGCAATAATTCCAGCTGTGAGTACCAACAACCGCGTTTTGCTGGGACGGGACATTCACCTCCTCGGCGAAGACTAACGCCAACAGTGTATGCCAGCGGGCGAAAGGACTGCGGACCGAGGGTGTGTCAACCGGCGCACTAATATCGCTATCTCACCAATAACGCTCAAAAGGGAGTTCTCGCTACTTTCCGCGTCGGAGTTCATGGAGGAGCGTCTGCAGCGTGTCGATTGCCAGATGACTGGCATGTGAGGACGCCTCCGGAAGGCCACCAACTTTCCGTATCAGATCTTCGATGCTGACTCGCCGCGCCTCCTCAACTTTCTTTCCCTTAACCAGCTCCGTGATGGCCGACCCGCACGCCATGGCCGGCACACAGCCCTTCGCTCGGAAACGAATATCTGAGATCCGATCCTCGTCCAGCTTGAGCGTGAGCTTCAGAACGTCTCCGCAGGCGGGATTCTCGAGCTGCGAAGTGGCGTCGGGAGACTCGACGTCCCCCGCGTTGCGCGGGTTTTGGAAATGATCGAGAACCTCGGGCGAATACACATCGCGATTGTAAATGCCCGTCCGGACTATTCCCTCCCCTACAATATGAGCATGCCCGACTCGCACACTCCGCGGCGCATTGCCTGCCTGCAACCGAGCGCGACTGTGATTCTCGCGAGGCTTGGGGAACTTGGCCGGGTGGTCGCCTGCACGAAGTACTGCGCGGACGTAGTTCCCGAAGTGCGCCAGAGTAAACGGCTGATCGTCGCTGATTCATGGACTTCGAAAGCGGATGAAATTCTTGCGGCAAAGCCTGACATGGTCATCGCGGCGGTTCCCTACCAGGAAGCCGCAGTGGCGGAAATCCTGAAGGCCGGCGTGCGATTTCTCGGGCTGGCTCCGCGAACGCTTGCCGACATCTACACCGACATTGCCATGATCGCCGCGGTGGTCGGCGCCAGCGATCGCGCCGGACATGTCATCGCAGGTATGCAGGACGCAATCGAGAACGTCCGCCGCCGAGCATCTACTCTACCTAGGAAACGCGTCTTCTGCGAGGAGTGGGGCAAGCCGGTAATTGCTTCGCAGGGGTGGGTGGCAGAACTGGTCGACGCGGCGGGCGGCGAGTTTATCGGCGATCCTGGCAAGCAAGTTCCTGCGGAGTTTGTGCTGGAACGCGATCCCGAGGTCATCATCGCTGCCTGGTGCGGAGCCGGCAACCGGGTCCCGCTGGCGAAAATTGTTCGCGATCGAGTCTGGACCGACACAAGTGCGGCGCGCACTTCGCAGATCTACTGCATTTCCGACGAACTCCTGAACACGCCTGCGCCGACGTTGATCCTGGGACTGCGCGCGCTGGCCTCGGCTATTCATCCGGAAGTATTCCCTCCCGTGCCGGGTTTACGCTCTATTACGGACGGGACGCCCGCAAAAGATGCTGCCGCGCAACGGGTAGTTTAGGATTGATGACAGATGTCGACGACTTCCAACACGACCCAGATTGAAGAGGTGCGCAAGGAACTCCCTCGCCTCAGCTCCCAAGCGCGTAGTGCTGATCAATTGATGGACGACATCACGCGGCTGCTGTTCGACAAAATGTTGAAGTACAACTGGGTCGGTTTTTATATGCTGGAGCCAGGCGCCGAGCCACCCATGCTGGTTCTTGGGCACTTTCAGGGAGCGATGACACCGCACACTCGCATTCCTCTCAATCAGGGAATCTGCGGTGCCGCTGCGTCTTCGGGGAAGACTGTCATCGTAGACGACGTCAGGAGCGATCCGCGCTACCTGGCGTGTTCCGTCGAAACCAAGTCTGAGATCGTCGTCCCTGTCTTCGTGGGCGGCCAGGTGGCCGGCGAACTCGACATTGACAGTCACTTTCCCGCGGCCTTCGGTTTCGAAGATCGCGAACTGGTCGAATATTGCGCCCAACTTGTCGGCAAGCGCCTGGAACAGGCGTAAGTCGAAACCACCAGCTGCTAGCTCCTGGCTGCTGCTGCTGGCAATCCGCCGCGACAAACCTTTGCTGGAAGCCAGGAGCGAATAGCTGGAAGCCATCTCTCACACTATCAAACGCGTCGTTGCTGCTCTCATTCTGAAAGGCGACAAGATCCTTGCCTGCCAGAGGACTCGCCACCAGATTATGCCGCTCAAGTGGGAGTTCCCCGGTGGCAAGATCGAGGATGGAGAGCAGCCGCGCGCTGCGCTCCGCCGCGAGTTGGAAGAGGAACTTGGGATTGAAGCCGTGATCGGCGACGAAGTATCCCGGTTCGTCCACGAGTACCCCGGTGGAGGATCCGTGGAACTGCGCTTCTTCGATGTACCCAGCTACAAAGGCGAAATCGAAAACCGCATCTTCCGCGACGTCCGATGGGTCGAGCGCAGCGAATTGACCAAACTGGACTTCCTCGAAGCCGATCTGACACTCGTGAAGGATCTGGCGGCGGGAAAAATTATTTGAGCGTCGGCAACCACCGTCGAACCCAAATGTTGCAGAGTGCCACAGAAAAGAGAGGGCTCGTTCTATGAGAGTTTTTTCTCGTATCTCTCTGCGCACTCTGCGTCTCGGCGGGTCATCACCGCTTTGAACTATCCCGATCCGCCCCGCAGGTTGTTCCAGAGCAGTATCAACGTCAGTATGATCATGATGACAGTCGTCCCCCACGCAATGACGTTGAAACTTCGGGTGTTGATATGCTCCTCCATAAGTTCTTTCTTGTTGATTAGTAACAGCATGAAGATAAGCACAAATGGCAGCACGCCGCCATTGACGACCTGCGACAGTACGGAAATCTTGACCAGAGGCAGACCGGGGAGGAGAATCACCGCTCCTCCCGCGGCGATTAGAAGCGTATAGAGCCAATAGAAGGCGGGGGCCTCGGAAAACTTCATTCCGACTCCCGACTCGAAACCGAGCCCTTCGCAAACCGTATAGGCAGTTGAAAGCGGAAGAATGGAAGCCGCGAACAACGACGCGTTGAACAATCCCAGCGAAAAAAGGATATAAGCATAGTCCCCCGCGAGGGGACGTAGGGCCTGGGCGGCATCGGCGGCGTCACGGATATCGCGATGGCCGTGGACGTAGAGAGTGGCTGCGCAGGCAACAATGATGAACCACGCCACCACGTCGGTAAAGATGCATCCGACGACCACATCCAGTTGCGATGCCTTGTATTGCCGGCGAGTGACCCCCTTCTCTACCACCGACGCTTGCAGATAAAACTGCATCCATGGAGCGATCGTCGTACCGACCAGCCCGATCACCAGATAGAGATACGAATGTTGCTTGAAAGCGGCTAAATGCGGAGGCGTTACGGTTGCTGTGATGGCATCGAGCCATGCCGGTTTCGCCAATACTCCGGCGAAAATATAGGTGATGTAAAAGAAGGATGCGGCCAGAAATACTTTTTCAACGGTCTTGTACTGCCCTTTGACCACGATCAGCCACACGATGACGGCGCAGATGGGAACAGAAATATATCGAGACACGCCGAACAGTTCCATGCTCGCCGCGATGCCGGCAAACTCGGTCACCACGTTCCCGAAATTGCAGATCAGAATGCCCAACATCATGAGGAACGTGATGCGCAGGCCGTATTCCTCGCGAATCAGGTCGCTCAGACCTTTGCCGGTAACGGCCCCCATCCGCGCGCACATCTCCTGCACCACAATCAGGGCGACTGTGATCGGGATCATGGTCCATAGGAGCATGTGACCGAACTGCGCGCCGGCTTGCGAATATGTGAGGATCCCTCCGGCATCGTTGTCCACGTTCGCGGTGATAAAGCCCGGACCCACCACGGAGAAAAAGAGCAGGATCTGGGTCTTCCAACGTCTCAGGAATCGCATGCGCGCAGTTCACAGGGATCAAGTTCACAAAACAGACGGATCAGAATAAACGCAGCGGACCTTTTCTGAACAGGTGAAACTGCTTGCGGAGAGAGAAAAATCACAGCTTGGCGCGCAACATGTTGATCACGTCGTCGGGGGTAATCACGCCGACCAGCCGATTATGGTCGTCCACTACGGGAAGAGTGAGGAGGTTGTACTTGTCGAAGAGTTCCGCGTATTCCTTCTCCTTGGCATTGGCCCGCGAATAAATGATCGGCTCCTGGTGCAAGGCCAGCAGCGGCGTCTCGGGCTTAGCCATCGCGATTTTCACCACAGGGACTGTGCCTGCCAGGGTGCCATTGGAATCGATCAGGAAGATAGTGCTCATGCTCTCCATGCGGCCCCCGAAGTTGCGCATGGCCTCGACGGCGTCGTGGGCAGTGGCGGTTACCGGCAAGGCGATATACTCCGTCGTCATGCGGCCGGCAGCGGTGTTTTCTCCGAATTCCAGCAGGTCGGCCACTTCCCGGCGCTCTTCCGGTTGCATCTGCACCAGGATTTCTTCTGTCCGATCTTCCGACAGGTCGCCGAGCAGGTCGGCGGCAGCGTCGGGTTCCATCTCCTCGACGATGTCGGCGGCGCGGTCTGTCTCGAGCGATTCCACTACCGCCTTCTGGAATTTCGGTTCCAGTTCTTCGAGCGCCTCGGCAGCAACCTCCTCGTCCAGCGTCTCGAAAACCGCCTCGCGCTCATTTGGAGCCAGCTCTTCCACAATGTCGGCGATGTCAGCCGGGTGCAGCTTGGCCAGCCGTTCATGCGAGATCTTCAGCTTGACGCGCCGGGCAGGGTCGGTTTCGATCAGATCCACAAATTCCCAGGGGATCTCGCGGGGCGGAATGCGCTGCACCAAAATACGCAGAACTGCCAGCGGAATCACTCCCTTGAGGAGGCGGCGAATAGCGCCCCGCGCACCTACATCAACTCCCTCGATCTTCAGGATGAGACGGTTCTGCGTAGTTTCCTGATAAAAATCAACATCGTTGACGCGGACCACTTTGCGCCCATGCACGTCAATCACCTGCTGGTCAAGGAGGTCCCGGCTGAGCAGAAACTGGCCCTCGGCTCCGCTGGCGGGATTCCATTCCGCAGCCGTGGTGGACGCCCTCACGCCGCCATCGATCCCAGAAACCGCGCTGCAGGGCAGAGTGCGGCTTCCCGATCGGGTTTTGATGATCAGCGAAGATACCCGGGAGCGATCCTCCTGCGGTACCAGGGCCGCCTCGCGCACCCGTCCGCTGGCGGCCCCGGTCGAGTCGTACACCGTCAAACCCAGCAGTTCGCTCAGGGAGAGAGTGCTCATCCCCTTGAGAATACTCAACTGGGGGTGGGGAATCCAGAAAACGATTCGGGAACTGCCGGAAAAATTGACTTTTGTCCGCCCTACAGGCAAACTGCTCCATCGCCCGCTAACCGCTTTCTGGCCAGCAGGATGAGCCGTGCGGTTCTCGGTGCCGGCGGGGCGAGTGAATCCAGGAACCGTGCGCCCTATGTCTGGAAATCGCGTCTCCTATACGCTGGACTCTACGCTGGAGACTGTGAACAGTGCCGAAGAGACCGCCGGCCGCATGGCCGCCGAAGCCGGTTTCGATGATGAAGACGTCATGAAGATTTCCATGGCGGTGCGCGAGGCCGCCGTGAATGCAGTCATGCACGGGAATGCGTACAGCCCGGGCAAGAAAGTGACGCTCGCGTTCGAACGCACCGCACGCGACCTGGTCATCACCATTCGCGATCAGGGCACCGGACTGGATGCCAGCAAGATTCCCGATCCGCTGGCGCCGGAAAATTTGATGAAGACATCGGGACGCGGTATTTTCCTGATACGCTCGTTTATGGATGTGGTGGAAATCCACCCGTCCCAATCGGGCACCGAACTTAAAATGATTAAGCACGTCCACGGCAGCGCCGCGGACTCCAAGGAGGCTTCCCAGTGACCATGAAGTCCAGTACTCGTCAGGTGGATGGAGTTACCATCGTCGACCTCAGCGGCCGAATCACGCTCGGCGAAGGCAGCGTCGTCCTGCGCGATAGTGTGCGCGACCTGCTCTCGAAGGGACACAAAAAGATTCTGTTGAACCTGGGCGACGTGAATTACATCGACAGCTCAGGGATCGGCGAGCTCGTGAGCGCCTATACCACGTCCAAGAACCAGGGCGGCGAACTGAAGCTGCTGAATCTCACCAAGAAAGTCCACGACCTGCTGCAGATCACCAAGCTGTATACCGTCTTTGACGTGAAGGACGACGAGGCGACAGCGGTGAAGTCTTTCAGCAAGTAGCCGCGCGTCGTTCCTCTCGAGAGCAATCCTCGAGTTGCTCTATAGGAAAACCAGGAACGGGAGGGGCACGGCTCCAGTCGTGCGCGCCCGACTTTGCAGTTTGCTGAAAGGATTTCCGATTTTGCGTGGCGTCGGCTGCTTACCTCAGCGGCCGACCGCTTCCCTCTTGATCTGTGGCTTTAGCCCGCATAGCGGATTCTGGACTTATTTCCGCTCGGTTTTAGCCACTGAGGGGTGAGCACTCGACCCGTAACGTCTTCATCTTCCGCGTCGCCCAGTCGCCATTTCCGCCGATGCCTGCAGAGGTGATCAAAAACATGATCAGAATCGGAATGCTGGTGTATGCATACACATGCCAGGCGAGCAAGATTAAATGTAAAGGAGGCAGAAAAAGGAAGCACTGGCAGCTTAGGAGACTGATCCTTGCCCATCGCGGCATTCCAGTGTCTTTCGTTACAGATGCCGAGAGCAGACCGATGGGCAGTAACGCGATGCACAAATCGGAGGGACTGAGATGATAGCTGACAAGAATGGCGACCAAAACAAAATTTCCGAACAACAGAGTTGTATCACCTGTGAACTTCGATCTCCCATTCCTCACTTTCGCCGCTGCATACAAGAAAAGGGAAACTGAACCGATCCAGGTGAGAGCTAGACGAGCGGCTGTATCGGGTACGACGCCCGAAACGCTGACCAATCCCCTGATGTTCGCCATCGCCGCTGGGTGAATGCCTGCCAGGGGCGAGCTACTCAGATTCTTCAAAAAGCGCGGATATGCCGTCAGGAAGGACCATCCAGAAATGCCCGCTGAAATCAGCAACAATGTCACGAACACAAGGGCAAACCCGCGCAGGAGGCCTCTTCGTCTCAGCGAAACCAACAATACAAGTAAAGTGAGAACAATATGGAACTTGAAGAGTCCGCAGCCCAGCAAACAAGCAGCGATGAAGTTTCGGTTCCGCGTCAACTGAACAACCGCAAGCGTCACAATCCAGAGGAGCAGCACCGAATCCTGACCTTGCTGAAAATTGAGCAACACGGGCGGGAACAAGAAGAATAGTGGCAGCAAGACACGCCAATCCAAGCGGTTGAATACGTGCTTCTGAAACACTATCGCCGTACACGTCAAAAACGCCACATTCAGTACGCACCATAGCAGGTACGCGGTTTGCAATGAAAAAAGGGAGAGTGGCAGGTAGAGTAAAGTCTCAAATGGAGGATGGTTGTAATAGGTGCCCGTGCGTCCCACATAGCGAATCTGGAATTGATCTTGCGTTTGGAAGTCGTAGAGTTGATGCCCATAACCTTCGCGTACCATCCGCGCTGCCGCGTAGATGTGCGCAAAGTCGGTTCCTTTTGCCCGCTTGTCATAGTCAATTGCATAAAAACACGTGATGCTGGCCAACGTCACAAGGAGAAGTGCGTTCTGGGCAAGCCGCAACCGGCTGCGCCCACGCGCATTCCCCGATCCTTCTCCGACCGCTGCTCCGCGATTTGGCGAGGACAGGTTCACAATAAAGAATGCCGACAATGTTACCCCAGGCAAGAGAATGGGCTAGTGTTTGAATTCGAGCGTGAAAGAACCGAAACCGCAAGAACCCAATTCCTAAAGTTAGCGCTCATTTAGAAGTAGACCATGGCCCACACCTTCCCACTTCGGAACCAAACCCCCTGATATTTTTGGCGTCGCCTGCTTGGGCGATGATTCTCCCGGATACACTCAGTTGAGCCGGAAAGGTTCCCTCGCGACCTCAAAGTGACGTCCTCACCCTATGTTCTTCGGATGCTCGCGCTCGCACTTCCTTGGATCGCCATCTCCGCGTCCGCCGAGTGTGTTTCTTTCTCCGACGCGCACCAGCACATCGGAAAGACGCAGTGCGTTCGTGGAACCATCTTCAATGTAAAAGAAGGCAGCAAGGGCGTAACCTTTCTCGACTTCTGCAAGAACTTCGACACCTGCCCATTCACTGTGGTCGTGTTCCCCGGGGACCTCAAGTACGTCGGGGATGTCCGGCAACTCAAAGGGCTTACCATTGAAATCAAGGGCACCGTTCAGGACTACGACGGCCGCGCGGAAATCATCCTACGACACCCGCGGCAACTCGGGAAGGATGCGGCGCTTGTGCCACCGCTTCCCAAGAGCTACGACGTCGAACGCAGGGGTAAATACAGTCCCGGGAAGTTCAAACGTCCGAAAGCAGCAAAGAAGACGCAAAAAAAACAGGGTCGCCCGGTGGACATCGAGGACCCCAGCGAAAGTCAGTGATTAAAACCGGGTAGCGCCGGCATCTTGCCGGCTGTCCCGAGGGCGTCTCGCCCTCGGCGCGGCGGGCGAGGACAGCCGCCGGGACTGCGGTGCTACGTTTCTCGTCCCGGGCAAAGAGTATCGGATGCCAAGCGGCACAACCACACAGTTGCCTCACACCAGCCCCTTACGCAACTCCTCGAGGGGATATTTCGTGCCTCGCCACACAATGCCGTCGTTCCACAACGTGTGGCACATCGAACGCATCAGGATGTACATGACCAAACTGGTCGAGATCGGGTGCAGAAAGAAATAGTAAGGCCGCACCGCGGAGCGGGTCGACATTCCGAAGTAGATTGCAAGAATTGAAGCGAGGGCGATCGCATAGGGGACACGAACCCATCCGTGTGCTAGCCAAACCCCTAGGAATGGACCAAGATTCAGAAAACCCACGCCCATAACCGATCCCACCGTACGCCACCACTGAAACGACAGCAGAGCGAAGAAGTTCTTGGTGAGATTGTTCACGATGCCGAAAGCTCCCTTGGCCCAGCGCAGCGAGATCAAGTCTTCGCCGAACACCACGCGCGGCGCGAAGCCGGCATTCTTGATGACCTTGCCTAGCTTCATGTCATCGAGAACTTCCATTCGGAGGGCTTGGTAGGTGCCGACGGCGTCATAAGTCGAACGCCGCACGAGGTTGAAGGCGCCCACACCAATGTGATCGCGAGTCCTGGGATCGGCAACCTTCCAGGGACGATGCCCGAAGACGAACATGGTCTGAAAGAAAGCCATCATCATCTGTTCGCCCGGAAGCTCCATGATCATCCGGGGCAGCAAGACGAGATGGTCGGCTTTCTCGGTTTCGGCATAGCAGATCGCCCGGCGCAACGTGTCGGGCTTGAAGAGAACGTCGGCGTCGGTAAACAGCAGCCAGTCTCCGGTCGCCTGTTTGCCGGCGCTCCACATGGCGTGCGTTTTGCCCAGCCAGCCTTGCGGCAAGTCTGTGACGTGCATGACTCTCAGCTTGCCGTGCGATTCTGGCCGGGCCGCAATCTCGTCCATCAACTGGCCGGTGCCATCGGTGGAGCGGTCGTTTACCGCGATCACTCCATAGTTGGAATACTCGAGGGCAAGCAGGCGGATGAGAGTTTCGCGGATATGCGCTTCTTCGTTGCGGGCAGGAACGATGATGCTAACGCGAGGCCCGCCGTTGAGGGTTGCAGGTTTGCGGTCCCACTCCGGCCGCGCGATGTCCGCGACTTGCGGTATCCCCAGCGCGGCATCGACGATCCGGGAGAACCAGGCTAGCGCCAGAATTATGCCTGTGATCCAGAGAAAGTAGGACATCCGGCTTAGGTAGTCCCCGCCTCGGCGGGAGCGCTGCCGACGCGTATTGCGGGCGCGTATTTCATCCCCGACAACAGTATGGCAGATGACACCGCCATGGCGATGACCGGAAGAATAAACGCTGCCTGTAGTGAGCGGTGGTCGGCCACCCATCCCATCATAGTTGGCGAGGGCACATCTCCGAGAATGTGGATGACAAATATGTTCACCGAGATGGCCGTCGCGCGAATGTGAGCGTCTACGGAATTGATGACTGCCGCATTCAGTGGAGAGGTATTCAGCAGAAGGAAGAAGGCCGCTACGCCGATCGCCGGCACCATCAGGCGCCCGGATGAGAACAGCGCCACGATCATGAAAGGAACTCCCAGGGCCATGCTGATTGCCGAGACCAGGTAGTAGGCACTCTTCGTCCGCCGAAGCAGATAATCTCCGAGCCAACCGCCCGCTAGCGACGCGACAATTCCATCGACGACGACAATGAGTCCGAACATGAGATTGGCCCGCTCAAGCGAGTAGTGGTGCTCGCTGAAAAGGAACTGTGGCATCCAGACCTGAATTCCCCCCAGCGAAAACGTCATGGCGGCCATGCCCAGCGTGGCTGTTAGGAAAGCTCGATTGTGCAGCAAACCTAGAATTGTGCGCCGTTCCGGGGTGGCCTTGAGAGTGTCGAATTGCCCTCGCTCAGGTTCTTTGAGGAGCAAAACGGCGAGCGCCAGCGCGAACCCCGGAGCAGCCGCGATATAGAATGGAAATCGCCACCCATAAATCGGAGCCAGGTAGCCGCCGAGCAGATATCCCGCGGCCGAACCCACCGGAATCGCCAGATAGAACACACCAAGAATTCGAGCGCGTTTATCTTCCGAAAATAGATCGACAACGAAAGTCGGCGCGATCGTGACGAAGGTCGCCTCACCGACTCCGACCAGCGTGTGCCGAACCAACAACTCTCCATAGGTGTGAGTGACTGCGGTGAGCAGCGTTAACGCACTCCAGAAAACCGCCCCGAGCACAATGATGACCTTGCGCGAATATCGGTCTGCCAGGGGCCCCACAAAGGGCGCCGCGACCATATAAAACCCCAGGAACGCGCTCGTGAGATATGCGATCTGTGTGTGAGTCAGGTGGAACTCGTCCTGGACCAGAGGCTGAACGGCATAGAGGACGTTGCGATCCGCATAGTTGAGGAGGTTCAGCGCCGTGAGAACGACCAGCGCGGTTCGGGGATGGAGGTCTCTCGAAGCCACAGGTCGAGCGAATATAGCATGACGGGCAAGTTCAATTGCAGAAGTCAGAAGTCAGATTGCAGAAGTAAAACTCTTTCATACTGTTTCTGACTCTCGATTTCACTTCTGCAATCTGACTTCTCACTTCTGACTTCTCTTCAGCCGCGGCCACCTCGCAATCACCGCTGTAGAAATCCCGCCTCGCGGACGAAAATCTCCCTTCACCTCAGCCCAAACCGGTTTCGCACACCGGACCACATCATGCAGCACCTGATTGACGATATTCTCCTGAAAGATGCCGAGGTTTCGATACGACTGCAGATACTCTTTAAGGGACTTCAGTTCCAGGCAGAGACGATCCGGAACGTATCGGATCTCGATTTTTCCGAAGTCCGGCAAGCTTGTTTTCGGGCAGACCGAGGTAAACTCGGGATCGTCGATTACGATCTCGTAACCGGGAAACTGATTGGGCCAGGTTTCGATTTCTGGAAATTTATGATCCAGTCCGGCGCTGGCATGCGCCGCGGTGTAGCGGGGAGACTTCGGCATTCGCATATTGTACCCAGTCCTCGACCACCGCCGCAGACGCACAAACATTGCCGCGAACTTTGGGATCGCCGCATCTAAGCAGACAAGTCCCCAAGCTGGTTTTACCTGCTGCCAGCGCGTGTCCCAGTGATACATTGATACTTACGATTTTCTTGCTATGCCATTGAATGGAAACAGTTCAGTGAGTCAGAGGCGACGCTGGTGGGGAACTGCTTTCTCGGTTCTGGGAGCGGTTCTAATTCTCGCTGCCTTCGTCACTCGCAGAGATGACTCGATCCCGGTCCGAATTGCGCACGTGGAACAGGGGCAAATCCGCAGTCTGATTTCGACCAATGGCAAGATCGAGCCAGTGCAGAATTTTGAGGCGCACTCTCCGCTCACTACCACCGTAAAACGTGTGCTGGTCAAGGAAAGCGACGCCGTCAGGAAGGGCCAGCTTCTGGTGACTCTCGACGACGCCGACGCGCGTACGCAGGCAGCCCGAGCTCTAACCCAACTGAAGGCGGCACTGGCGGAAGTCAATGCCATGGAACGCGGCGGAAGCCAGGAAGAAGTGCTGAGCCTCAACGCGCAGATGGTGAAAGCACGCGGAGATCGCGAGGCGGCACAGCGCAACCTGGACGCGCTCAAGAGGCTTCAGCAGCAGGGTTCGGCTTCGAGTGGTGAAGTCCGCGCGGCGGAGAATGCGCTGGCTCAGGCCGACGCCCAACTAAACCTGTTCCAGCAGAAGCAGACCCGGCGTTATTCCCAGCCAGAACTCGCGCGGGTCGAAGCCCAGCGCCGTGAAGCTCAGGCCGCCTATGATGCGGCGCAGGATATTCTCGCCAAGTCCAATGTGCGCGCGCCATTTGACGGTATCGTATATTCCCTGCCGGTAAAAACAGGGGCCTTTGTCACCAGTGGCGATCTCCTGCTGCAATTAGCCGATCTGCGGAGAGTACAGGTTCGCGCATTCGTGGACGAACCGGATGTCGGCAAACTGGCTCCCGGAAACCCCATCGAGATTACCTGGGACGCCGTCCCCGGGAGAGTCTGGCAGGCAACCGTCAATGCCGTTCCATCTACTGTGAAGCTGCGCGGATCCAGGAACGTCGGCGAGACAATCAGCATCGTAGATAACAAGGACATGAAGCTCTTGCCCAACGTAAATGTAGGGGTAACGATCACGACCGCCCAGCGCGATAACGCACTGGTGGTGCCGCGCGAGGCCGTCCGGATGGATGACAGTAAGCCCTATGTCCTTCAGGTACTCGGGCATCAACTGAGGCGGAAAGACGTGGAAACTTCGATTTCCAATCTTACCCAGGTTGAAATCACGCGCGGACTCTCTCTCAACGACACCGTCGCAATCAGTTCGTTGAACGGAAAAACGATTGGCGACGGGACACAGGTCAAGTACTGAATGATCAAGCAGACTCTTCGAGTAGTGGTTCCCTTACTCTTTCTCTTTTTTTCGTTATCCGCGATGGCGGCGGATTCTCCTCAGGATATGTTGGCAGCGGGCCGGGTGGATGATGCCATCGCCGCTCTGAACCAGCGGGTCGCTTCCAATCCGAAGGATGCGGAGGCATTTAACCTGCTCTGCCGCGCGTACTTTCAGTATGAGGACTGGGATCGCGCGGAATCACGCTGCAAGAAAGCCACTGAGCTCGACCCGCATATTTCCCGGTACCATCGCTGGCTGGGCCGGGTCTATGGTGAAAAAGCCAGCCGGGCAAATTTCCTAGGCGCCGCCGGCCTGGCGATCAAGGCGCGCGATGAGTTCCAGCGCGCCGCACAACTAGATCCACGTGACGCCGATGCCTTAGTGGACGTGGCCGAGTACTACCTCGAAGCGCCGGGCATTATGGGCGGGGGCAACGATAAGGCACGCGAGCAGGCCAAGGTCCTCGGGAAAGTCAGCCCCGCGCAGGAACATTGGGTTTATGCACGCATCGCGGAAAAGAACAAGGATTTCAGAGCCGCTGAACGCGAGTATCACCAGATGATCGACATCGCTAAAGGTGAAGCCGAGGCTTGGCTGAACATGGGTTTCTTCTATCGCAACCGGAAGCGCTACGACGAGATGGAGCAGGCCTTCGTCAAGATGAATCAAGCGCCCATGCCGCATCGCGAAGTCCTGGTGGAAGCAGCGAATTCGCTGTTCCACACGGGAAGAGCTTTTTCGTTTGCTATCGAATTGCTGCGGCGCTATTTTGCCGACGGACCGGTCGAGGAAGCCCCTGCATTCAAAGCCCATAATCTTCTGGGACAAATCCGTGAAAAGCAGGGCGACAAGACTGGCGCGGCCGAGTACCGTGCTTGCCTTGCACTGGCCCGCAACTTCGAACCATGCCGGCAAGGGCTTAAGCGGGTTGCTCCGTGAAGAGGGTGCGCCTCTTCCCTGATCGCGCACACGTTCCGAATCACTCCTACCAATTCCCTGCCCGCCCTTGGCCCCGCGCACTACAATTTGTGCGTCGCGGCCGAGCCGCGGCCTGATCACAGGTGACGAGATGAAACTCCGATTCAACCTGCTTGTCCTGTCCACCATGCTGTTAGCCGGAATCTGGGTGCACGCGGAGACGCTTCCGCTGGCGCGCGCCATTCAACTGGCGCTTGCGCACAGCACAAGCTCGGCGGTTGCGAATGCGGATGTCCAGCGAACTTTTGCAGCGTACCGCGAAGTCCACAATGGATATCTACCCCAACTGGTGGTGGGTTCGGGACTCGGCTACTCCTACGGATTCCCACTGAGTCTGGAGGGCTCCGCTCCCTCCATCGTCAATGTGGTGGCGCAGAGCACGATCTTCAATGCAGCGCAACGGCAGTTCCAGAACGCAGCGAAAACGGAATGGCGCGCTGCCCAGTTCCAGGACAAAGATCAGCGCAACGCCGTGATCCAGGACGTCGCTATCAGCTATGTGGAACTCGCCAAATGGGAAACACGACTCTCACGTTCGCAGGAGGACGAAACAGAGACATCGCAACTGGAGAAAGTGGTAGCCCAGCGGTTGCAGGAAGGGGTGGACAGTGCCTTGGATCTGGACAAGGCAAAATTGACAGCAGCCCGGGCCCGGCTTCGTATCACCGAAGCCCGCGGGTCCGCCGATGTGCTGCGCCGTCATCTCTCCGTGTTGACGGGGTTACCGTTGTCTTCGATCGAGGTCGCCCAAGAAACAATCCCCGCGCTGCCTGCAGTGATTCCGGAAGACGATCTTCCCGCCAAAGCATTAAAATCGAGTCCCGCCATTCAGTCCGCCGACCAGCACGCGCTGGCGGAAGCTTTCCGGGCTTCGGGCGAGCATCGCGCATCGCTGCCGTCTCTTGATTTCGCCGCACAGTACGCTCGCCTGTCGAGCTACAACAATTATGATCAGTACTACCGGAAATTCCAGCCCGACAATGCAACCTTTGGGGTTTCGATCCGTTTCCCGATATTCAGCGCTCCGCAGCGCGCGCGCGCCCAAGGGGCCGATGCCGAAGCTCTTAAGGCCAAGAAGCAAGCCGAGGCGGCACGCGACAGGGTTTCGGAAGAAACGCTCAAGCTCCAACGAGCAGTCGAACAGCTTGCGGCGGCCCGCGAAGTCGCGCAGTTGGAGTATCAACTCGCACAGTCCGGACTGGAGGCGGCCCAAACGAAGCAAGGTGCTGGAACTGGCACGCTCCACGATATCGTCGATGCCCGCGGCCAAGCCAGTGAGCGTTACCTCCTTTTCCAGGATGCCGATTTCGAATATCAGCGGGTACGCGTAAACCTACTGCGCGCCACCGGGGAGCTCGAAAAATGGGCGCTGCAGAATCCCACAAAATGACCTGCGCCGCCCGAATCCAATTCTCGCGGCTTAATGCTGCAGGATGACATTCAACGCCTCCCCTTTGCTGTTTGAGACGCCGCTAAGGCATGCTGGCTTAATGATTTCCGCGATTCGCGGCCTGAAATAGGACGTACCTGGATGGTAGCGTCCCGCGGGGGTTACAGACCCTAGAATGGTAGAATAAGAGACTCAGCCCTATGCCTCTAAAGACACTGTTTTTGAATCCGCCCTCCTTTGAAAATTTCGATGGAGGCGCGGGTTCCCGCTGGCCGGCCACGCGAGAGATCGAATCCTACTGGTACCCCGTTTGGCTTGCTTATCCCACCGGAATGCTTGAGGGAGCGCGTCTTCTGGATGCTCCCCCACACCACGTGACCGCCGAAGAGACGATTCGCACCTGTCGCGATTACGAACTTCTGGTTCTCTTTACCAGCACTCCCGGATTCCCCGGCGACATCCGTCTGGCACAAGCGATCAAAGACAGCAATCCTCATATCAAGATTGCCTTTGTTGGACCGCACGTTAGCGTCCTGCCGGAGAAGTCGTTGCAGGACTGCAAAGCCATCGATGTGGTCTGCCGTAAGGAATTCGATCATACGATAGTCGAGTACGCCAATGACAAGCCGCTGGAAGACATTCTCGGCCTTTCTTATCGCAAGAATGGCGGCGTGGTGCACAATGCCGATCGTCCGCAGATCGAGAATCTGGATGCTCTTCCGCACGTGACCGACGTTTACCGACGCGATCTCGACGTGCGCCGCTACACGGTGCCGTTTCTGTTGCACCCGTTCGTTGCGCTCTACACTACACGCGGCTGCCCGGCGCAGTGTACGTTCTGCCTTTGGCCGCAGACGCTTATGGGACATCCATGGCGCAAGCGTTCCACTGACGATGTGGCCCGCGAGATGGCAAAGGCCAAAGAATACTGGCCATACGTAAAGGAATTTTTCTTCGACGATGACACGTTCAACATTCAGAAGGCGCGCACCATCGAATTGTGCGCCAAGCTGAAGCCGCTGGGTCTGACGTGGTCGTGCACCTCGCGTGTGACCACCGACTACGAAACGCTCAAGGCCCAGAAGGAAGCCGGGTGCCGGCTTCTGATCGTTGGCTACGAGTCGGGTGACCCGCAGATTCTCAAGAACATCAAGAAGGGCGCGACCGTCGAGCGCGCTCGTCAGTTTACCAAGGACTGTCACAAGCTGGGCCTGGTCGTGCACGGCGACTTCATTCTCGGCCTGCCGGGGGAGACGCGCGAAACGATTCGGAACACCATCAACCTCGCCAAGGATCTGGACGTGGAAACGATTCAGGTTTCGGTGGCGCATGCGTATCCCGGCACGGAATTGCATGAATTCGCCATGAAGAATGGCTTCATGACCCAGGAGAGCAAGATGGTGGACGATGGCGGCCACCAGATGGTGCAGGTCGAATACCCCGGACTGCCTGCGGCCGAAGTTATGGAAATGGTGCACAAGTTCTACGACGAGTACTACTTCCGTCCCAAGGCCGCATACCGCATTCTTCGCAAAGCGGTATTCAATAACTCCGAGCGCAAGCGCCTCTACAAAGAAGCGCGGGCTTTCCTGAAGCTGCGCGCGCAACGTCATAAGTGGGTCCAAGAGAACCGTAAAGAAGAGCCCCCGGCGGTTGAGCCCGCCAAGGCTTAGGCCCGGGAGTCGGATCGGTAGTGACCTTCCGAAAATACCTCGTGCTGGCGGGAGTCGCCGTGTTCAGTGCAGCGGGCGATTCCCTGCTGGCGCGCGGGATGAAGGATCTCGGCGGCGTCTCGCTGCACAATCTTTCCAGCCTGATCCTCGCTATCATTGATCCGTGGGTGGCCTGTGGAATCCTGCTGCTGCTGGCCTTTTTCGCCTCCTACATGTCTGCCCTTTCATGGGCCGATCTCACTTATGTGCTGCCGGCCAGTTCGCTGGGCTATGTACTAGTTGCCTTGGCGGCGCGCTTCGGATTCCATGAATCGATCTCGCCGGCGCGGTGGATGGGAATTGCGCTGATCACCGCAGGTGTCGGCTTTGTCGCGGCGGGCCCGTCTCTGACGCCCTCTCGCAAGCTCACGACCGACGTCATCTCGCAGCAGGAGGCCCAATCGTGAAGGAGGCCTACACCTGGGCAGCAATCGGATTGATCGTTGTGGCTTCGACGACCGGGGACATACTGCTGTCGCACGCAATGAAGAAGGTCGGGGACGTGGGTGAACTCTGGAAACGGCACGGGTTGCTGAAGGTGATCGGCCGTGTGCTCGCGACGCCGACATTCTTCCTCGGCCTGGTAGCTATGGGCGTGGCCTTCTACAGCCTGCTCTTCGGCCTCTCCTGGGGGGACCTGAGCCTGGTTGTCCCCGCTTCCGCTTCCCTGACGTTTGTTGCTAACGCATGTGCAGCGCGTCTTTTCCTGCATGAGCGAGTGGGCCGTCGCCGTATGCTGGCCGCGCTCCTGGTCGCCGGTGGCGTTGCGCTGATGGCAATCTAGCCGAACAGCATGGTTCTAGATGAAGAAGTCCAGCGGTGTCACTTTAGATTCTTCGTCGAGGATCAAGGCAGAGCGATCTACGAGAATCGGGCTCACTTCCGGCACTTGCGAAGCCACGATCCTGCGAAACATCGGAACGCTTTCCTTCAGCAATGCTGCCCGGGCCTGATTCCACTGTTCTGGATCCGGTTCGCGGCGGGCGGCTCGCAGGGTGTTGGCGATCGCCTGCTGTCTCGCCAGTTCCCGAAGCAGTTCCACCAGCATGTCTTGCCCACCAGCGCTGAGCTGAATGAATTCCATTCCGATCCCACCGGGTCCACGAACCGCCTTGACTTGGCCGATGGCTCGGAAGGAAGTGTCACTCACTTGCACGAGAATCTCAGCACGAGCCCCAGATTCGAGGGGCGAAACCGTTTCGATGCCGCATCCATTCAGGCTCAGGTCGCGGATCTTGCCCGCGAGATAGACTCCGTCCGACGGGAGGCATAGGATTTTTGCCAGACCGTCACAACCAAATCGCGGACTACGACGACGATCGTCGTGCTGCAGCAACCGCTTTTCTGGATTCAGCCCTTGCATGATTACGTATAAAGATCGTATGTCGCGTGACGGGACTTTAGAATGGCCATGAAGTGATGCGATTCGGAAACCAACGTAACTGAAGCGAATGGCAGCAATTGCCGAGGCTCATCCAAACAGCCGCATGAAGCCGCTACCAGGAAGGTCGGGAATGAGAAATCTTGTAGTCGCTCTACCGGCAACGCGCGCCAGCGATTCCGCGGCCAAATAGCCGCTGCGGACGGCGCCTTCCATAGTTGCAGGCCATCGGGTAGCCACAAAGTCGCCCGCCAGAAACACCCGCGGCCAGGCTGTTTCAGGTCGGGGCCGATGTTGATCTATCGCCGGACGGGGCGAGTAAGTCGCATGCACTTCCTTGATCACGGTGGATTTCAGCAGCTTCGCTTTTCGGGCAGCGGGAAAGAATTCGCCCAACTCTTTCAATGCCAACTCCACAATTTCCCCGCGCGACTTCTCGACCAGGCTTTTCGAACTGCTTACCACCAGTTCAACATAGCTGCCTTTTCCGTTCTCCCGAGCTTCCCTCGCTTCAATCAGCCGCGACTTGTGGAACATCCACTGAATCGTGCGGTCGAGCAGAACGGCATGATCGAGGTCGCTGATGAGCCGGTCGAACCAGAGATGAATGCCCGTGATCGGTGAGGTCGTGAAGTGGCTCAGCGCCTCTGCCAGCGGAGCGGCCGCGGGTGATTCGGGTAGTATCCGCGCCAGGATATCAAACGGAACCGCCAGCACCAGGTAGTCGAACCTCTGCTCCTGTCCATTGACGACGACCGTCACGTCCGAAGCTTGGGCTCGAAAGGATTCCATCCCTGCGCGGAACTGCACATCTCCGGCACGATTTCGAATCGCATCACCGGCAGCGCTGTACAACTCCGTGAGCGGAACGATCGGCACTCCCATGCGTCCGGCAGCAGCGGACTTCAGAAACGATTCGCGGATCACCTGCGCAGCATAGGGAACGGAGATCTGGTCCAGGTCTTCGTTGAGGGCGCTGACGAGGATCGTCTTCCAGAAGCGGTCGATCGCTTGCTCAGTCTGTCCGTGCCGCTTCAGCCAGGCGAGAAACGTCTCTCCTCGCTCGGGGGGAGCGGCAGGCGCGAGCGCAGCCATGACGCGGCTAATGGCGAACTTGTCCGCCAGCGTGAGGCAATCAGCCCGCAGAAAGGACGGCGCCGCGTGCAGAGGCGCCGGCAGCCCCGACGGCCGGATCACGGAAGCGCGGCCTCCTGGTTCCAGAAATGTCAGGCGGTCATACCAGCGAATCTTGTCTGCGACGCCGGTACGGCGATAGAAATCAATCAGGTTCGTGCAGCAGCCCAGAAGCACGTGCTGGCAGTTGTCCACAACCTCGCCTGTCCCGGGATGTTGATAAGACGACGCTCGTCCGCCCAGGTAGGGACGGCGCTCGAACAGGGTCACACGGAATCCGGCACTCGAAAGGGCGCATCCGGCGGCCAGTCCAGCCAAACCGCCCCCGGCGACGGCGACGGTGGAACCTTGGGTCGGGGAGGAAGTCATCACAACAGGCGCTTCACGTATCCTTTGCCCAGGATCGTGAGCTTTTCGCGAACGCTCAGGCCGACGCGCTCGCGGAACACATCGTATTGGCGCGATGCGATTTTCTCGAGCAGCCGCCTGTAGATCGTGATCAGCACCCACAGTGCGGGTTGGCTGTCTTCGTTCACTAGCGAGATCAACTCTTCGCCGGCGCGGTAGCCTTCACGTGCTCGGTCCGCCTGCTTCTCCAGCAGTGGACGTATGCGGCCTGCATCGGGAGCGGAAAAGTCGGCAGCCGAAAGGCCGAACTCAGCCAGATCCTCCTCAGGAAAATAGAGGCGGCCCATGGCGACGTCTTCTTTGACGTCGCGAACGATGTTGGTGAGCTGAAAGGCCAGCCCGCACTTCTCGGCCAGCGGTTCGGCCGCGGGATCGCGATAGCCGAAGATCCGGATGCATACGAGTCCCACTACCGAGGCAACGCCGTAGCAATACTGCCGCAGTTCTTCGAATGTACGATAGCGAGGCGTGAGAATTCCCGTCTGCTCGGACGGACCGGGCTCCTGCTCGACGTCCGCCGCCGTGCCGTAGGCAAGCTGATCGAGCAGTCCGATGGGGATCTGGTAGCGGCGTTGGGTATCGGCCAGAGCCAGTAATAGGGCGTCGTCGATCGGATAGCCGGCGAGCGCGCGATGAACAGTATCAAGCCACTCCGCCAGCTTGTTGCGCCGCTCGTAGAAGCTGAGGGTGTTGTCGTCGGCGATGTCATCGCAGCGCCGCATGAACGCATACACCGCGCTGAGCGAATTGCGTTTGGGTCGCGGCAGGACGGCGAATCCGTAATAGAAATTTCGCGCCGCCGAACGGGCGATGTGCCTGCAAACCGAATAAGCGACGTCGAGTTGAGACGGCGTCGGCGAAAATTGCACGGGCGCATTCCCCACGGCCGCACTCATAGCAGCTTCCCCAGCATAGCGCGAGCCACCAGCGCTAGTTTGCGAGTCTTCGAGATGGCGGGGCGCCGCCCCAGAACGGCATAGTCCTGGCGTTCGATTGCGTTCAGTATTTCCAGGCCGCCGCGGCTGAATAGTTCGATATCGAGTGCAAGTTCCCGGCTTACTCTCTCGGCGAGCGGCAACCCTTGCACAAACCACTCCCGCGCTCGCTCCACTTCAAAACCCATCATCTCGCGGAAAGCAGGCGTGTTGTGGCCGGTGCGAATTTCCTGTTCGCCTACGCCGAAGCGACGCAGATCCTCAAGCGGAAGATAGATGCGGCTCTTGGCATAGTCCGCGCTGACGTCCTGCCAGAAATTAGCGAGTTGCAACGCCGTACAGGTGTAATCAGAAAGCCGCTGGCGCTCGTCGTCGCGGTACCCGCACAGATACAACACCAGATGGCCGACCGGATTCGCGGAGTAGCGGCAATAGCCCAGCAGGTCTGCGAATGTTTCGTAGCGCGTAACGGTCTGGTCCTGGCGGAAGGCAGTGAGCAGGTCGGCGAACTCCTGCCTGGGAATTTCAAACATCCGCACGGTCTCAGACAGCGCCACAAACACCGGGTGTCGGGGATGGCCGTCATAGCAGGCGTTCAACTCGCCTTCCCACTGATCAAGAAGTTGCAGAGACGCCGCGCTGTCGCCCACTTCGTCGCCCAGATCGTCCGAGATCCGGCAATAGGCGTAGACATTGAAGAAATGCTGCCGCAGGCGTGACGGCAGAAACCAGGTCGCAACCGAGAAATTTTCGTAGTGAGTGCGAGCCAGCTGCCGGCAATATTCACGAGCCTCAGCTCCCGAAGGGGCCGCTTCCGGGATCGCATACTCCGGCGGAAGAGTGTTCCATCCTGTGGAAGTCGGAACCGTCGCGAGATGGGCGGTGCTGGTCACTGGGAATTAAATTCTTTCACCACAGAGGACACAGAGGGCCACGGTTATAGCCACGCGCCCTAATGTCCGGGAATGATCGCAGTCTTGATATCGCCGTTGCGGTTCAGCATGTGGCGCAACACGTCATGCAACCGCGAAAGCGGAGCTTCGCCGGTGATGTAGTCTGTGCCCCGCACTTTCCTCTCGGTGATCAGTCCAAATGCCCGGCGGACGGTCTCCGGAGTATGGTGGAACGTCGCTTTCAGCGTGATCTCGGAGTAGTGCAAGCGATTGGTATCGAGCTGCACCTTGGTCCCGGCAGCGCAGCCTCCGAAGAAGTTGACGGTGCCGCCCTTGCGCACCATCTGTACCGCCCATTCCCACGCCTGGGGACGGCCCACCGCTTCGATGACCACATCCGAGCCGCGCTTTTCGGCAGTCAGACCCCGCACAGCTTCGATGGCGTCGCCGACCTGGTCGATCTGTACAACTTCCTGCGCGCCCTTGCGGCGTGCCAGTGAAACTTGCGAATCGCGCTTCACGACCGCGATCACATTGCAGCCGATGGCCTTGGCAACCTGCACGAACATTAATCCGATCGGGCCGCCACCAATTACCGTCACCGTGTCGCCGATCTCGACTCCTGTCTCATGCAATCCGCGCAGCACGCAGGCCAATGGTTCGGTCATGGCGGCATCTTCGAAGCTCACCTGCGAAGGAACCACCAGCATGTTGGTTTCGACGATCCGCCTGGGAATGCGGATGTACTCGGCATAGGCGCCGTTATTGAACAGCAGATCTTCGCAAAGATTGCCTTGATGCTTGGAGCAATAGAAGCACAAACCGCAGGGGGCGGAATTCAACGCTACTACACGCATACCCTTCTTGAAACCGCGCACGCCCGGCCCGACCTCTTCAATCGTGCCCGCCAGTTCGTGACCGAACAAGGCGGGGGGCACAATCATGCGCGCGTGATAGCCGCGCTGATAGACCTTCAAGTCGGTGCCGCAGGTGAGTGCCACCTGTACTTTTACCAGCACTTCGCCGTCGCCGACCCGCGGGATGGGCACTCTTTCGATCTTGATATCTTCCTTGCCGTAGAGGACGGCCGCCGTCATTTTGCCATTCACAATGAACGTCCTTCCCACGCGCTGCCCGGTTGTATGACGATTTTCATCGAGTCCGGTTGAGGATGGGCGGCCCGATGGAGCGCTTCGACGCTTTCGCTCAGCGGGAAGCGATGACTGATCAATTGCTCCAGATCCATTTCGCGGTTCATCGCAAAGCTTACCGACTGTTCCTGCAATTCCACGGACGCGCTATAGGATCCCAAGAGCTTCTTCTCGTCGACACAGACCGCAGCGGGATCGATGGTCGCCTCGCCGCGAACCGTTTGTGCAAACAACAAGACACGACCTCCCGGACGGGTTGCGTCCACCGCAGGTCGGATCAGGGCATTTCCGCCGACCGCCAGAATCACGGCGTCAGCCCCGCGTCCTTCCGTCATCTGGCGGATGGTACGAACCGTATCCGCCTGCGAAGCATCGATTGTCAGGTCGAGCCCGAGTTCTCTAGATATTGTAAGCCTCGCCGGATATAAATCGGAAGTTATCACGCGGGCCCCAGCCTTTTTGGCTAGTACCGACAGGATTAGCCCAATCGGGCCTTGTCCGATAACCAACACAGTTTCGTTCGCTTCCAGACGGAGCGTCTGGATACCCTTCATACAAGTGTTCACGGGCTCCACAAAGCAGGCCTGCTCGAAGCTGACGCCGTCCGGGATAGCTACCGTGCCCTTCTCGACGATCCAATCTAGGACCCGCACATACTCGGCAAAGCCGCCTCCCGAGGGCTCGAATCCGGCTGTGCAGCCGACTTTCTTGTAGGTCTCGCACTGGGCGAAGGTCTTCGTGCGGCAGTAATAGCACTCGCGGCAGGGGATGTGGTGGAAAACCACGACGCGATCACCGACCCTGAACTTCCGCACGCCCTCACCGACACGGGCGACTACTCCCGAGGTTTCATGCCCGAAGATGCGGGGCGCCGAGTGCGAGCCGGTCGAGATCTTCTTGAGATCCGTTCCGCAGATCCCGCAAGTGTGCACGCGCACCAGGATCTCGTCGCGCCCGATCGCGGGAACCGGCACTTCCTCGAGGCGCACGTCATTGAGACCACGATAGACCGCGGCCTTCATGGTGGACGGGATCGTTTGCGTCTCAGCTACTGCGGTCGATTTGGAAAGAGTTCCTGGCATTTTGGCTACGGTTTCGTATTCGTGAACTGGACCGCTACATTCATTTGATTCAAATATGGCTGGCCAGGTGCCAACCGCTTCGCATCCCTCACCTGGATCACGCAATAAAACTGTTCCACTTTAAACACCCGCTGAACATCGAGAGGGGTCTTGGAATATTGCCGGGCATCGAGCCACCAGAATTGCTGCGGGTCGCGGGCGAAATCCGGCGACATGGGAAGCACACTGTCATAAATCTTGTGGTGGTCATCCGTCAATCTCACGAACCAACCGAGGATTTTTGTGTCGCCCGCCGGAATATCTGGCAGAAAGCGCAAGGTGTAGCGAGGTTTGCCCAAAGAGTCCAGGACTCTGAAATCCTGGCTGGCATGGTCAGGAGTCAGCGTCACGTCCAGTGTCTGCTCGGTCACTCGAGTGGCGCCTTTCTTGAATGACTCGGAGTACACGCGTTTGCCTGTGTCACCCGCCACGCACGAAATTGACACGCTCATCAGGAATACAACTAACATCCAACGAAACACGTTCCTCCTATCGATACTCTGCAATTTCTTCCGCTGCCCGGCGGCTCAGGTACTGATCCAGCGCAGCACACAGTGCCTTACTCGACCGCGCACTGTTTCTGGCCAGCGCAACCGTCGCTCCCCACAACCAGGGCCGTAGTGCTACATGGAGGACGAAACGCGCGGCATGAAAGCTCCCATCGGCCTCGATAAAATCTCCCACAGGCGGCATAACAAAGCCTGCTTCATCTGACACCACTTTCAGTGCACTGAAGCGGACGCCGCGCAATTCGGCCCCTTGCGCCACTGCCGCAGCCTCCATGTCCACTACGGCCGCGGAGTAAGCGTCGCGCAGCTTCTCTTTCTGCTCACGCCCCGCTAACGCACTGAAACTCACGAGCGTTCCCTGGCCGCATCCGGTATCGGTCCGCGCGCCGTCTCCCGCGTTGATCACGGTGCGGGGCTCGAACACTTCCCCGACCTTGAGCGCCCGATCCAGAGCGCCGACAAAACCCACCGACAAAATGTGAGATGCCCGGACTTCCTGAATAATCGCCTCGGTTGCGCGCCGCGCCGCTTCCGGCCCCACTCCGGCGCATATCAGCGAGGCTTCCTTGTTTTCAAAAAGCCGGTAGCAGCGCCCGCCATGTTCCACCGACCGAACCCGCCACGTTCGGATCAACGGCGCCACTTCCCGCTCCATGGCGGCGACGATCGCAATCCTAGGCATATCCGTTGGTGCGAAACCACTCCACCGACCGCCGCAAAGCGTCATCTACCGGAACCGATCGCCAGCCCAACTCCCGCTCCGCCTTCGCCGAAGTGATGAACATCTTCTTGCGCCCCATGCGGACCGCGTCGATGGTCGCGCGTGGTTCGCGACCCAATATGCGTCCGGTCACGGTTTCATCGACCACTCCGGCAGCCAAAGCGAAGACATATGGCAGCTTCACTTTCGGCGACGGCAATCCTGTGATTGCACCCAGCCGGTCGAGAATCTGCTTCAACGTAAGATTCTCACCGCCCAGTATGTAGCGCTCTCCCGCTCGCCCCTTCTCCAGCGCCTGGAGGTGACCGCGCGCGCATTCGGTCGCGTCCACCAGGTTCAAACCCGTGTCCACATAGGCGGGAAACTTCCGCTTCAGGAAGTCCACCACGAGTCTTCCCGTCGGAGTCGGCTTAAGGTCACGCTCACCCATCGGTGTCGTCGGGTTGACCACGACCACGTCGACTCCCGACCGCGCCGCTTCAAACGCCACTTGCTCCGCCATGAACTTTGACCGCTTGTAGTGTCCGATCATGTCCGCGAGAGAAACGGGACTGTTCTCGTCCGCCAGCGCTCCGTTGGAACTGAAGCCCATGGTGGCCACACTCGACGTGTACACCACACGGCGCACACCCTGCCTCCGTGCCGCCTCAAGCAGCGCACGCGTGCCTTCCACATTCGAGCGGTACATCTGCTCCGGATCTTGCACCCACAGCCGGTAGTCGGCCGCAACGTGGAACAAAGCGTCGCACCCCGCGAGAGCCTTTTCAATCGACGCCGGATCTCGTAGATCCCCCTCGACCCGCTCGGCATTCAAGTCTGCGATATTGCGCAGATCGCTGGTGGGCCGCACCAACAGCCGCAGTTGCGCTCCCTGCTCTGCTAGAACGCGAGCGACATGACTGCCGAGAAATCCCGTGGCGCCGGTGACAAAAGCGAGCAAAGTCAGTTCTCGGTTCTCGGTTCTCAGTTCTCAGAGTGAGGTCTCGGAGAACCTAATATCAGAAGGGTTCATTTGAGAACCGAGAACTGGGAACCGAGAACTGTTTCTTACTAAGTGTTGGCTTTCATCACCTTCGCATACGTTGTCAGCGCAAGCAGCGGGAAGTACTGGCGATAGAGGTGGTAGGCCAGGTAGAAGACCCGCGGGAACCCTGTTCCGGTGAAGAATGGCTCGTCCCATGAGCCGTCTTTTTTTTGCGTACGCAAGAGATGCGCAATCCCTCGCGCCACCGAATCACTGCGCGTGTCGCCGGCTGCCAACAAGCCCAGGATCGCCCACGCCGTTTGCGATGCCGTGGTGTCTCCCGTGCCTCTCAGGTTGGGATCGTCGTACGACCCAACGGTCTCGCCCCAGCCGCCATCGGTGTTCTGTATCATGCGCAACCACTCGGCTGCCTGCTGCACCATGGGTTCGTGATTGTCGACCGCCATCGCTTCCAGACCGCGCAACACCAGCGCGGTGCCGTAGATGTAATTCACACCCCAGCGTCCGAACCAGCTCCCATCAGGCTCTTGCTCGTTGCGGATAAACTTCAGCGCCCGTTTCACCGCCGGGTGGCTTTGGTCGTAGCCATAGGTCGCCAGGCATTCGAGGATGCGTCCCGTAATATCAACGGTCGGCGGGTCGAGCATGGCGTTGTGATCGGCGAAGGGCACATACTGGAACACCATGCGGTCGTTGTCTTTGTCGAACGACGCCCAGCCGCCGTTCTTGCACTGCATCGACAAGATCCAGTCAATGGCGCGCTGCACTGACTCGCGCTGATAGCGTCCGTTCGGGTGCTCGACGCGGCTCAGCCCCAGACACACCATGGCGCTATCGTCCACATCGGGATAGAACTCGTTGTTGAACTCGAAATACCAGCCACCCGGCTGGCCCTCAGGATTCTTGACCTTCCAGTCGCCGACGGTGCGCACCTGCTTCTGCAAAATCCAGTCGGCGCACTTCACCAGGCGTGCATCGTTTGCCGGAATGCCGGCCTCGCCCAGCGCAAAGAGCGCATAAGCCGTATCCCACACTGGTGACATGCAGGGCTGCATGCGAAACGTGTCCTCTTCTTCAATGCCCAGTTTCTCGAACTCGTCGAGCGCGCGAATGACCTGTGGATCGTCCACCGAGTAGCCCAGGCAGCGCAGGGCGATGATTGCATTCATCATCGACGGATAAATCGCGCCCAGTCCATCGCTCATCTCGAAGCGTTCCAGCATCCATTTCTCGGCCTTGCGCAGCGCAATCGTACGCAGCGGACGGATGTGAACGCGCTCTGCCCAATGAGTAACGCGATCCAGAACGAGAAAGAAATTGCGCCAGGAGATTTTCTTTTTGTCCCAGTGCAGATGCATGCGCGACTTGTCGCGCCCACCGACGAACAACTCCTCGACGCCCATCTCGTCGGGAATCTTCTTGAACGGCTTCTTCGCGTAACAAATCGAAAGCGGCATCAGGATTGCGCGGGACCACGAAGAAATTTCGTAGATGTTGAACCAGAACCAGTTCGGAAACAGCACGATCTCGGGCGGGATCGCTGGGACAGCGTCATAGTCGTACTGTCCGAAGAAGCAGAGATAGATTTTGGTGAAGGTGTTGACCTCGGTCACTCCACCCATCTCCAGGATCCTCCTGCGAGCACTGGCCATCGCGGGATGGTCCGCCTTGAAGCCTGCCAGCTTCAACCCGAAATAGGCCTTCACCGAGGCCGAGATGTTCGATGGCCCAGCGGCATAGATACTCCAACCGCCGTCTGCATTCTGGTGGTTGAGAATGTAACGCGCTGCCTTCGCGAAGCGCCCCGGCGTCCCAGTCCCGAACAGGGAGTGCAATAGGATGTAGTCGGATTCGAGTGTGGTGTCGGCTTGGAGCTCTCCGCACCAATAGCCTTCTTCGTGCTGTTGCGAGAAGAGGAATCTGCGCGCGGCGTCGATGCCGACTGCAACACGGCTCCCCAGGTCATCAATTTTTCCGAAACGCATCTGCGGCACAGAGGCCGAACTTGAGGGGGAGTAATCTTCCATTACGACTCCACAGAGGCGCTGGCCGGCGCCGCGGCGATGGCTTCTACGATCTCCGGCGGCAGTCCGAAGCGGACGTTCTCCGGCATAATCTCCAACTCCTGGATGTTGTCGAAACCCTGGGTTCCGAGGTACTTCACGACTTCCTCAACAAGATGCTCCGGAGCCGAAGCCCCCGCCGTCAAGGCAACTGTCTTCACTCCCACCAACCATTCAGGTCGGATATCGCGATCATTGTCGATGAGATGGGCATCGGTACGAAGCGCGCGTGCCACTTCCACCAGCCGTTTCGAATTGGAACTATTATCCGACCCGACCACCAACAGCAGGTCGGCGTCAGAAGCCACGTGCTTCACCGCTACCTGGCGGTTTTCCGTGGCATAGCAAATGTCCTGCGCCGCGGGTCCCTTGATGTTGGGGAACTTCTTGCGGAGCGCGGCAATGATGTCGCGGGTCTCATCCAAGCTGAGCGTCGTCTGGGTCAGATAGGCGACCCGGTTCGGATCGGGCACCGCTACGGAGTCAACTTCCGCCGGTGACCCGACAACTTGCGTAACCGTCGGCGCCTCACCCATCGTTCCAATGACCTCATCGTGATCGCGGTGGCCTATCAGGATTAGCGAATACCCCTCCCGCGCGAACTTTACGGCTTCGACGTGAACCTTCGTGACCAGGGGACAGGTCGCGTCAATCACGCGAAGCTTACGCAGCTTGCTCTTTTGCCGCACTTCGGGAGATACCCCGTGCGCGCTGTAGATGACTCGCTCGCCCTCCGGAACCTGGGTCACACTGTCCACAAAAATGGCGCCCTTTTGCTGGAGCTCCTCCACCACAAACCGGTTGTGGACAATTTCCTTGCGAACATAGATCGGCGGACCGAAGGCCTCGAGCGCAATCCGGACAATGTCAATGGCCCGCACCACTCCGGCGCAGAAACCACGTGGCTTCAGCAGCAGCAACGTCTTACTCTCGGACAATGCAATTCCCCCAACTCTAAGGGTACACGTTTCCATGAGATTGATTGCTTCTAGGGTATCGAAAATGGCACTCCCGGTCAATGTAATGCGCTGATAGGGCGGGGATTAGCAGCGAATGGGGAGTTTAGACAAGCGAACGGCAGCCCTACCAAGCACGGCGGATGCCGTAAGCATCGAAAACCAGCTCATTGCTGACGATGGTCAAGTCCTCTGCCTGTGCTTGAGCGATCAACATCCGATCAAATGGATCTCGCTGGGGCCCTGGAAGGAGGCCTGCTCGTATGCCGTGCAGCGCGCTCACAGGAAGAGTCTCAAATCCCGACTGCGCCAAATATTCCTGGAAGTTCCGCGTGATGTCGGACGCGACTGGGAGTCTTCCCAGACGGACTTTGGTCGCCATTTCCCATGCCGAGGCCGCGCTGACAACGATTGTATTTTGTTTTTCGAGCATCAACCGGCGGACGGAATCAGGGAGCGAGGAACTATCGGTCATCCACCAGATCAGGGCATGGGTATCCAGTAAGAGATGCAATCGAAATCACTCCCAGGCATCCAGTTCTTCCGGCGGCAGAGGCTCGAAGAACTCAGGTCCGATTTCGACCTTTCCTTTCCACGCTCCTGGCTTGCGTTGACCTCGTTTGTCCTCGATCGCAACCAGACGCACTACCGGCTTCTTCCCGCGGGCGATAACGATCTCTTCGCCCCGGCAAGCTTTCTCAATCAGCTTTGAAAGCTCGGTTTTGGCCTTGTGGATGGTCACGGTTTCCATGAACACATGTTAGCTAATTCTAGTTAGCTAAGTCAAGAACATTGCCTCCGTGGGATAAATGAACCATTCGCGGATGCCCGCTCCGCTTTACCCGTTCGCCTTAATCATCTGCTCCGCATGCTTCCGCGAAGTCTCCGTCAGCTTGGCCCCAGAGAGCATCCGCGCCACTTCTTCGGTACGCTCGTCGTCCGTGATCAACCGCACCGTAGTCTTGGCCCGACCCGAACTCTCGCGCTTTTCGATCAGGTAGTGTTGATCGGCGAAGGTTGCGATCTGCGGCAGGTGGGTTACGCAAAGAACCTGATTGCCCTTGGACAGGGCTTTCAGCTTCCTGCCTACAGCCTCCGCCGCGCGGCCACCAATGCCAGTGTCAATTTCGTCGAAAACCAAAGTGCGTTGGGCCGCGGCTTTCGCGGGCGAGGGCGCCCGTGCGACACTTACACTTGTCTTCCGGGCCGCCGCGCCGGCCTCCACGCTTGCCTTCAGCGCCAGCATGACCCGCGAAAGCTCGCCGCCTGAGGCGATCTGCTCCAATGGACGCATGGCCTCGCCCGCATTGGTCGCAATGCGGTACGTCACTTGGTTGATGCCGGATGAAGTCCAATGTTGCTCGGCTTCGTTCTCTTCCACGGCAACGCGAAAACTGGCGCGCATGGCGAGGTCGTTGATCTCCGCTTCGACCAGCTTCTCTAACTTCCGGGCTGCCTCGACTCGCTTGCGTGAAACACTGCGGGCGGCTTTCTTATAGTCGTCGGTAGCCGCGGTTAGTTCTACCCGAAGCTCTCGCAACACTTCATCTTTGTTTTCCATTTCGGTCAGCTTGCGCCGGACGTCTTCTCCGAACGCGATCGTCTCCGCGAGTGTCGGCCCGTACTTGCGTTTTAGACGGTCCAGCAGCGCCAGCCGGTCTTCCAATTCCGCCAAACGCTCTGGAGAAGCATGGATGCCGCCGGCGTAATCGCGCAGAGTGGCGCCCACATCCTCGACGGCGATGCGCGCCGACTCCAAAGCGGCCACGGCTTCCTGAAATTTCGGTTCGTAGCGCGCCAGCTCTTCTACCTGTTTTTGGGCGGCGCGCAAACTGGATGAAGTGGAAGCGCTGCCTTCATAAAGCAGGTCGAAAGCGTTCATGGCCGCACCGTAGATCTTCTCCGCGTTCGCCAGCACGCGCTTTGCGGTCTCAAGACGATCGTCTTCCCCGGATTGCAGTCGCGCCTCATCGATTTCGCGGCACTGGAAGTTCCACAGGTCGAGGCGTCGCATGCGGTCTTGCTCGTCCCGCTCCAAGTCGGCGATGCGGCTGCGAATCTGCTTCCAGGTCGCAAACGCATCCGCTACCGCCTGAAGCTCAATCCCGGCGTAGGCGTCCAGCAGCGCCTGCCGCGCGGCTGCGTCGAAATGCACAATGGACTCGTTTTGGGCGTGGATTACAGCCAGGTGGGGCGCGATCTGCTTCAGCACTGAGACGGTTGCCGGCTGGTTGTTGATGAATACCCGTCCCTTGCCTCCGGGCGCGATTTCCCGCCGCACGATCAGGGATGCATCTTCGGCATCCAGCCCGTTGCTTTCCAGGATTTCTTCGATGGCCCCAAGCGCCGCTCCCTCACTCTCAAACACGGCGGAAACAACCGCACGGTCCGCGCCTGTGCGAATCACTTCGGCGGAAGCTTTATCTCCGAGCAGCAATCCGAGAGCATCAATCAGGATGGACTTCCCCGCCCCGGTCTCGCCGGTAAGCAGGTTCAAGCCGGAAGCGAACTCAACGGCTACGTTATCGATAACCGCATAATTCTCGAGTCGGAGTTCGCTCAGCACAAAGGTCTTTGGATTGGAAAATCACGCGCAGCATAGCACACAGAGCCGTTTCCCTGCCCGAAAGATCCTCTGCACCACCGTGCGTCGACGTGCCCTTCTGATTTTGCCTTCCAGCGCGGCATTCCAGAAGATTGAAAGGCCATGAAATTCCTTCCCCGGATGGCGCTTGCGTTATTGGTGCTGGTTTTGCCGCTGGCCCGTGCCTCGGCGCAGCAGCTCCAGTGCAACCCCTGTAGCCATGGGTATTGGCGCGTCCAAATCGGCGCTTCCAAGCAATATGCTTTCCAGCTGACTAACACTGGAAGTAGAACCCTGCATATTCTTTCGAAATCCAGAAGTGGGCCGGCTTTTTCGTTTGGTAATTTTCCACTGCCAGTCACCTTGCGCCCCGGAAGAAGCACGCAGTTGCCGGTTATCTTCAAGCCGCTTGTTGTCGGAAAAACCACCGGGACCATCACACTTCTCAGCGACGCCCGGAATCCCAAGCTGGTTATGAATGTCTGGGGAACCGGCGTCGCCGTCAATGGGGCCACCCTCGGAGTTTCGCCCTCCAGTCTCAATTTCGGCAGTGTCACGGTCGGGACCTCGGCCAACTTGCAGCTGACTCTATCGGCCTCAAACGGTGCGGTTACAATCTCTTCCGCACAGGTGAATAGTTCCGAGTTCGCCTTGTCGCGCCTCGCCTTGCCAGTGACCATCGCAGCCGGGCAGAGCGTGAGCGCAAAAGTCGTATTCACGCCGAATGTTTCGGGCACAGCCTCTGCCAACCTGACCTTCACCAGCGACGCCACGAACTCGCCCACCACGGTTCCCTTGACCGGCGTCGGAGTGACCGCGGGCGCTCACAGCGCGGATCTTTCCTGGGACCCGAGCAAAGATGTCGTGATCGGGTACAACGTTTACCGAGGTGGCACCAACGGCGGACCGTACGCGCAAATCAACGCGGTGCTTAACTCTTCTACCAACTACACCGACAGCGCGGTGAATGGTGGGAAAACCTATTACTACGTTGTGACGGCCGTCAATGCGGCCAACCAGGAAAGCGCGTTCTCAAACCAAGTAAAAGTGGTAATCCCGAGCCCCTGAGAAATGCGCCCTTGACTCGACGAACCCATTGACGGGCCCGGTACCCTCCGCCAGAAGCCTGTCAGCCCTGTTCTATAATCGCTAAAAGGACTCTTCCAATTTCCATGCACTTCTCTCCCGTCTTTCTGGTTCTTGTCGGCGGCGAAATCGTCGATCTCGTCCTGCAGACCGGGGCGGTTGCCAAGGTCGTGCTTTTTATTCTGATCGCTTTCAGCGTGGTCTCCTGGGCGGTGATCCTCTCCAAGTGGCGCCTGATCAGCCGCGCACGGACACAGAGTGCGCGCTTCGTGCGCGCCCTCCGCAAGGCGCAACGCATGCAGGACGTGGCCTCGGTGGCCGACCAGTTCCGTCCGAGTCCGCTGGTAGGCGTGTTCGAAAGCGCGGTGGTTGAGTTCAAGCGCCAGATGGGAACGACCGGCGGCATCCATAATCTTCCCGCCATCCAGCGCTCGATGCAGATCGCTTCTTCGGAAGGGATCACGCGTCTCGAGCGCAATGTCACATGGCTCGCGATTACCGGAGCGGTCACACCATTCGTCGGACTCTTTGGAACTGTCTGGGGAATCATTGACGCGTTCCACGGACTCGGCACGGCCGGCGCCGCCACCTTGCGCGCGGTCGCTCCTGGAATTTCTGAAGCGCTGCTCACCACTGCAGGCGGACTGGCCGCAGCCATCCCGGCGGTGATCGCGTACAACCTGATCAATGGCTCCATTCGCGAACTGGCTGCCCGCAATGACGACTTTTCGCTGGAAATGCTCAACCTCGTCGAGCGGCAGACTCCCCAACCTGTCGAGGTGCGGCGCTAATGGCCTTCACCAATGCCAACGGACGCACCCAGACTTCGCTTGCCGACATCAACGTAACTCCACTGGTGGACGTCGTGCTCGTGTTGCTCATCATCTTCATGGTGACTGCGCCCGTGCTGCAATCGGGGATCGAAGTGAGTGTGCCCCATACGCGTACTGTGAAAGAGATCACGGAAGAGCGGCTGGTCATCAGTATCGACAAGTCGCAAAAAGTTTATCTCGGCAACGACCCCATCAACATCAACCAGATCGGGGCCACACTGAAGAAGAGAATTCGCGATCCGCAGCACCAGGCGATTTACCTGCGCTCCGATGAAGACGTCCCCTTTGGCGCTTTCGCCACTGTGATGGACGCCATCAAACAAGCAGGCATCGGGAACGTAAGTATCGTGACGCAGCCCATTGATTCCCATGGCGGCAAACGCTGACATCTATTCCGAGCATAGCCAGCTCTCCCGGCCTCTGGCCTGGTCCGTCGGACTCCATATTGCGTTTGCCACTTTCGTCGCGCTTTACACAATGTTTTTTCACGGCTTCCGCGGTGAAGGCTGGGGCGGGGGGGGCGGCGGAGACGCAATGGGCGCCACGTTAGTCACGTCCGTTCCCTTGCCGGCCAGCCCAGTTCAAACAGCGAATGTCCTGGCGACCGAATCGAAGGGATTGTCGAAGTCGGAGCCGAACGTTCAGGAGCAGGAACCCGAAGCGATCGCGATCCCGGATAAGAATACAAAGGTCAAACCCAAGCCGGTCACCAGCACCACAAAACGCAAACCTCAACCGGAGCCCGAGGAATCGAACCAGATCCCATATGGTGAAGGGGGACCGGTCACCGGGCCGTACAGCATGTTCACCGCCGGCGGAGCCAAGGGCGGATTCGGATTCACCGGCGGAGGCGGCGATTTCGGCAACCGCTTTTCCTGGTACGTGAAGGTCGTACAGCAGAAGGTGTCGGAGAACTGGCTGAAGTATGAAGTCGACCCTCGGATTACGGCCGCAAACCGGGTCTATCTGACGTTCGATATTGCGCGCGACGGTTCGCCCAAGAATGTGCAGATCGAGCAGTCTAGCGGTATTCCGTCCTTGGATATATCGGCCACACGAGCAATCCAGCGCATTGATACTTTCGGACCCTTGCCGCCCGACTACTCGGGAAATAAAGTTTCGGTGGAGTTCTGGTTTGATTACAAACGGTAGAAGATTTGTCGTGGTCATTCATCGCTAGTCGTTAGTCGTTAGCCGCGAAGCGTCGCAAGAATGCAGCCCACGGCGCAAGCCGTGGGTCGGACAGTGAACAAGCGAAGCCCCGAAGGGGCCAAAGAAACACGGGGAGCAGACTTGAGCAACATTTCTCACCACAAACGCTGTCTTACTTTGATCACTATTGCGACGTTATCTCTGCTCGCAGCAACCGCTTCCGCCCAGGACTGGATCCGCACCGGGACGGGCTTGGGTGTCGAGAAGGTTCGCCTCGCCGCATCGGATTTCAAACCCGCGACCCAAGATCCAAAGAATACCGATCTGCTCAAGACCTTCAACGACACGCTCTTCAACGATCTCGACAATGCCGGCATCTTTGATCTGGTCTCGAAGAGCTTCTACCCGTTGCAAGTTCCGGGTCAACCAGCAGAGCTCAAGGCGGCGGAGTGGAGTGCTTCCCCAGCGCCCAACGCCTCTATGCTGGCTTTCGGCAACTTGGGCGTCACGGCCGACAAAGTGACTGTCCAAGGCTGGCTCTACGACGTCAAAAGCACCACCACTTCGCCGCAGGTCCTGGGCAAACAGTACAACGACAACGCGACTACCGATGCAGTCCGCGTAATTGCCCACAAGTTTGCAGACGAGATCATCTTCCGCCTGGGTGGCGGAATCCCTGGCATCGCCGAAAGCAAGATTTACTTCGTCAGCAGCCGGAGTGGACAGAAAGAAATCTGGGTGATGGACTACGACGGCGCCAACCAGCATGCCATCACTCATCTGGGAACGATTTCGCTTTCGCCGCGCATCGCTCCGGACGGCTCGCGGCTGGCTTTCAGTTCGGTGACCAAAAGTGGCTGGGAGATCATGATGTACTCGTTCGACCTGAACCGCATGGTGAGCTTCGCGCGCTTCGGCGGGATGAATCTCTCCCCTTCCTGGTCACCTGATGGCACCAAGCTGGCGCTATCCTCTTCGCGCAACGGTTATCCCAACATATTTGTAGTCGACGCGTCCGGCGGTAATGCGCGCCGCCTGACATCTGGACAGGGACCCGACGTCTCTCCCACCTGGAATCGTAAGACCGGCGCGCAGATCGCCTTCGTCAGCGGCCGCACTGGCTTGCCGCAGATCTACACCATGGAAGCCGACGGCACGAACGTGCAGCGCCTCACGGACCAGGGGTACGCCGTGTCGCCGAACTGGGCGCCGAATGGGCAGTTCCTGACCTTTTCCTGGATGCGCAAATACGGCCCTGGAGAGCCCGGCTCTAACGACCTCTACCTGATGGATATCGCCAGCAAGCAATGGGTGCAGCTCACGCACGATGCCGGCCGCAACGATTCTCCGTGCTGGTCGCCCGATGGAAGACACATCGTGTTTCAGTCACATCGCACCGGCACGGATCAGATTTTTTCCATGTTGGCTGACGGCACGAACGTTAAACAACTCACGTTCAGCGGCAACAACTCACAACCAAACTGGAGTTGGAAGTAGGAACCTTGTTTGCAACGGGGATCGTTGCGGACGACCAAGCGCGCGCATAGAATTTGGAGAAACGAGGTGAACCACCCGATGAAAAGATGGCTAACCCTGGTATTCATACTGAGCGCAATCCTGATGGTGAGTGCGTGCAAGAAGAAAGCCGCGCCTCCGCCTCCGCCCCCGCCTCCAGCGCCGCCTGCTCCTACGGCGTCGCTGTCGGCAAATCCCAACACGGTCGAGAAGGGTCAATCCACGACTCTGACCTGGCAGACCACCAACGCCACCGACGTCAGTATTGACGGCATCGGCCCGGTTGAAACCAACGGCTCAAAGGCGGTCACACCGGCCGACTCGACGACGTACCGTCTAACCGCCAAAGGCTCCGGCGGCACACAAGATGCCACCGCGCGTGTGACGGTCAATGCTCCGACCGCAGCGGCTCCGCCAGCACCTTCCCTGACCGAACAGCAGCTGTTCGCCCAAAACGTGAAGGACATTTATTTCGATTACGACAAGGCGGACATTCGCGCGGATCAGCAAGCTTCCTTGCAGGCCGGCGCTCAGTTCCTGCAACAGCATCCCAACATCCGGATCACAGTCGAAGGTCACTGCGACGAGCGCGGCTCCACCGAATACAACCTGGCCTTGGGCACCAATCGTGCGGACGCAGTCAAGAATGCACTCATCCAGGGCGGAGTCGGTGGCGATCGCATCAAGACCATCAGCTATGGCAAGGAAAAGCCGTTCTGCACCGAATCAAACGAGTCCTGTTGGCAGCAGAATCGCCGCGGGCACTTCGTGTATGAACAATAGTTCGGGCATCCACGAGCATCTAAACAAAGGGCGGCTGCGGCCGCCCTTTATTTCTCGGGTTCCGCCCGCTGGACACCTCTGGGAGTTTTGACATCCAATAGGTTGACTATGAAATCGAATCGCATCGTCCCCGTTCTCGCCCTGATTCTCACCCTCTGTCTCGCGCTGACTCCGGCCTACGGCGCCAGCAAAGAGATCATCCAGCTGCAAACGCAAGTCGACCAGTTGCAGCAGCAAATGACGCAGATGACGCAGTCGTTCAACGAGCGCATGGGCGTGATGAAGAATCTGGTCGAACAAAATACCGACATTGCCAACAAAGTAAATGCCACGCTGAAAGACCTGCAGACCTCGATCAACAAGCAGCAGCAGGATCGCGCCGGGCAGGTGGACCAAATCTCCGGCCAGATTCAGGCCCTCAACGACACCATGGACGAGCTTAAGGTCCGCATGACGAAGCTGAGCAAGCAACTGGAAGACATGCAGTCGACGCAGCAGTCCCTGGCCGCATCCCAGGCGCAGCAACAGCAGCAGGCCCAGGCAATCGCGCAGGCTCCGCCACCGGACGTGCTTTACAACAATGCCCTCCGGGACTACAACGGCGGCAAGCCGGACCTGGCAACGCAAGAGCTCAACGATTACGTCAAGTTCTATCCGAATACCGATCTCGCCGGGAATGCCCACTTCTACCTCGCGGAATTGCAGTTCCGCGCCGGCGACTATCCGAAAGCCATCGAAGAGTACGATCTGGTCCTGCAGAACTTTCCCAGCGGCAACAAGGCCGCAGCCGCACAATTGAAGAAGGGGTTTGCGCTGATCGAACTAGGGAAAGGGGAACAAGGCACGCAGGAATTGCGCCACGTGATCCAGCGCTATCCCAGGAGCAACGAAGCCACTCAGGCGCGAGAGAGATTACGGAAGACGGGGGCGGCGCCGAAAAGCCGTTAGAGGTGGCAAGGGAGGATGATGTCCGAAACGTCGGCGGCGAAGACTGTAATAATTGACGACACCGCAATTCCCTCATAAGATGGCTCCGCCCAGGTTCCCCTAAAAACCTGCGCTCGGACCCCAAGCCAACGATGATCGGCAAGACGATTTCCCACTACCGGATTGTGGAATTGCTGGGCGGCGGTGGGATGGGAGTGGTCTACAAAGCGGAAGATACTGCGTTAGGCCGCTTTGTCGCTTTGAAGTTCCTGCCTGATGAAGCCTCGCAGGATCCCCAGGCTCTGGAACGTTTCCGGCGAGAGGCCCGCGCCGCTTCGTCGCTGAACCATCCCAACATCTGCACCGTCCATGAAATTGGGGAGTACGAAGGACGCTCTTTCATCGTGATGGAGTGTCTCACGGGCCAGACCCTGAAGCACTTGATTCAGGGCAAACCGCTGGAGTTGGAACGGTTGCTGGGTCTGGGTATCGAAGTCGCCGACGCACTCGACGCGGCACACGCCAAAGGCATCGTTCACCGCGACATCAAGCCGGCTAACATTTTTGTCACCGACCGCGGCCACGCCAAGGTCCTCGATTTTGGGCTGGCCAAGATTGCGCGCGCGAGCCAGGCCTCGAGCGGCGAATCGCAGACGCGGGCGGACGCAAGCAATCTGGATCTAACCAGCCCCGGCACTGCGGTGGGCACAGTCGCCTACATGTCCCCGGAGCAGTTGCGCGGCAAGGAATTGGACGGACGAACCGATCTGTTCTCTTTCGGAGCGGTGCTCTACGAAATGGCCACCGGTACGGTGCCGTTCCGAGGAGAGACCTCCGCCGTGATCACCGAAGCGATCCTCAACCGGGCCCCCACCGCGGCCACGCGGCTGATCCCTGAGCTGCCGGTGAAACTGGAAGACACGATCAGCAAAGCTTTGGAGAAAGATCGCGACCTGCGCTCCCAGACTGCCGCCGAGATGCGCGCTGATCTGAAGCGTCTGCAGCGTTCGCTCGATTCGTCCCGCACGGCAGTGGTGACAGAGAGCCCGGCGGTTGAGTTTTCAGCGACCCGGCCTTCATCCCCACCCCTTGCCGTAGAACGCAGCAAGCCGGCTGTGCCTCGCCTCGTATTCGCGTTGGGCATCTTGGCGGCGCTGGCTGCCGGAGCCTATGGCGGCAAACTATTCTTTTCCGAACCCGCTGCGACGCCGCCGAGCTACCGGCAACTTACTTTCCGGCGTGGAAGCATTCGCTCGGCACGCTTCGCTCCGGATGGGCAGACGATTCTTTACAGCGCCGCCTGGCAAGGTACACCGGTGGACGTGTTTACAGCGCGCCCCGAAGCTCCTGAGGCGCGTTCGATGGGTCTCAATCGAACGCAACTGGTGTCGGTATCTTCGGCGTCGGAGATGGCAGTCCTGCTGAACAGCAAAGCCATCGGCACGTGGGTGAACATGGGCACGCTGGCGCGAGCACCTCTGGTGGGAGGCGCGCCGCGCGAGGTACTGGAACAAGTGCAGTGGGCGGATTGGGCGGCGGACGGCAGCGGGCTTGCAGTCGTGCGAAATTTCGGCGGGCGCAACCGCCTGGAGTTTCCCATTGGAAAATCACTCTACGAAACCGGCGGCTGGATTGGCCATCCGCGCGTCTCCCCTAAAGGAGACCGCATCGCATTTATTGACCATCACGTACAGGGTGATGACAGCGGCGCGCTGGCCGTCGTCGACATGGCCGGGAACAAGAAGACTCTCTCGGGCGAGTGGTACACAATTCAAGGTGTGGCCTGGACGCCGGACGGCAATGAAATCTGGTTTACGGCGAGCAAGTCGGGTGTGGATCGAACTCTGTATGCAGTCACCCTCGACGGCAAGGAGCGCATGGTGTTGCGCCTGCCGGGCGCGCTCATGCTGTTCGACATCTTCAAAGATGGCCGGGTACTGATGATGCGCGCTAGTTGGCGCCGGGAACTGATCGCCATGACCGCCGACGACGCCAAGCAGCACGATCTTTCGTGGCTGGATTACACCTATCCCGCGGGACTCTCCGCGGATGGCAAGATGCTCCTCTTTGATGAGGAAGGTGGCGGCGGCTCTCTGGCTTATTCCAAGTCCGGCGGGCTGTCGTATGCGGTCTACATTCGCAAGACAGACGGCTCGCCCGCGATTCTGCTCGGCGCCGGCGGAGCGGTGTCATTATCTCCCGACGGAAAATCGGTGATCGCACAGACGCAGGATTCACCGTCCCAGCTCAGGCTACTCACCACCGGCGCCGGAGAACCGAAAGATCTGACCAAAGACAATATCAATCACTCGTGGGCGCAGTGGTTTCCCGATGGCAAACGCGTCCTGTTCTCCGGGAATGAGCAGGGCAAGGGAGTGCGCTTATTCGTCTATGATCCTGCTTCGGGGAAAAACGAGGCCATCACACCGGAAGGGGTGAGTGGGACTGCGTTTGTGATTTCTCCAGACTCACAGACGGTGGCTGCAATCGGTCCCGACCAAAAGGGATATCTCTTTCCGGTGACGGGCAGTGGCGAGCCGCGCGTCATTGCGGGACTGAATCCTGGGGAACAGCCGATCACCTTCAGCACCGACGGCGGCTCGCTCTACATTTATCAGCCGGGTGAATTGCCCGCGAAGGTCGATCGTCTCGATCTGCATACCGGTCAGCGCACGCTTTGGAAACAGCTCATGCCCACCGATCCCGCCGGTGTCGAGACCATCGGTCCTATCCTCATGACGCCCGACGCCAAGACTTGCGTCTTCGGATACCATCGCATGCTCGCCGATTTGTACCTGGTTGAGGGGCTGAAGTGACGCTCGGTCAAAAGACGCGCGTTGCCGGGCCGCCAATTACGGCGCGTTATCCAGCACTATTCCAGGAGCAACGAAGCCAGAGGCGCATGAGAGATTACGCGAGGCGGGGCCGGCGCCAAATAGCCGGTCGATCTTCCTGACGAAGGTTCCTGTCATAAGGTCGTGAGGGCGTTGGGATCTGCCTGCATGGGCCGGGCGTTGTCATCTACGTGGACAACATCTGAGGCCACATTGGTCCGCCACCAGCGTTCCGCGTCTTCCGGAGTCCAGGAACCCACGTCGTCGCAGCATTCGAGCATACGCGCAAGAACCTCAGCGCCAGCCGGCCGTTGCGCTGGTTCTTTCGCCAGGCACATCATGATTGCTCGATCAAGACCTGCGGGCACCATGATTTCGCTTCTCTTTGACGGCGCAACTGGAACCTTCTGGAGGTGGGCCAACATCATGGCCGTCCCGCCTTTCTCCTCAAAAACGAGGTGGCCAGTAATCAGCCAGTACGCGACGCAGCCCAATCCGTAGAGATCAGTCCGTCCGTCTACCGGCGAACCTCCGAGAGCCATTTCCGGTGCCATATACGCCGGGGTTCCTGTCGTCGCACCTTCGACAGTGATCTGCGTTTCATGGTCGTCTAAGACCTTCACCAGGCCGAAGTCAAGGACTTTCGCAAAGTCATATTCGTTTCCCATGCGACAAAGAAAAATGTTCGTGGGTTTGATGTCGCGGTGAATCATGCCGTGATTGTGAGCATCTGCGAGCGACCGGCATACCTGGCGCAGAATACTCACGACTCGCGCCGGGGGCTGCGGCCCAAACTTCTTTACCAGAGTCTCCAGATCAATTCCGTCCAACAATTCCATCACGTAGTAGAAGACACCATCCTTCGTGACTCCGAAGTCGTATAACTCCACGGTGTGAGGGGAGCGCAGCAAAGCAGTCGTTCTCGCCTCTTGTTCGAACCGACGTCTTATCAGCACTGAGTTGCCTCCAGTGCGGCTCAACACGTCCGGTTGGATCAACTTGATTGCTGCGTCGCGAGCCAACATCTGATGACGGGCCCGCCACACCTCTCCCATTCCGCCCTTGCCCAACAATGCCACCAGTTGGTAACTTCCCATCTCTCGGGCCTTGGTGACTTGTTGGCCCAATTTCGTCACTACGCGCGAAATCACGACCGCGACGCCGACCAGCAAGTAGTCCGGATAGTGCATCACGAGCACGTTACTCAACGAACCGAAATCCCAGGTTCCCCGCGCCTTGGCAATCAGCATTCCGAGCGGGTTCATCGATACAGCGACGAGCCCGGCAATCAGGGTCTTCCTTGGAGTGTTGGGCACGATTGCCGCCGACATCAACACGACGGCCCCAATCCAACTGATCATGGGCGAAACCGGCCATTCCTTTGGCACTCGGAACCAGTGGATCACCAGGCCAAGAGCGGCCGCCGTGAACACCATGTAGACCAGCCCGAGATCCAGGATGAACCTCGGGTCCCGGTCGCCTTTGCGAATGTAGAAGAAGAGCGCCAATGACGCGAACACGCTTATTCCCGCGATCACGTCAGTCGCTTGCCCATGGAGCCAGATCTGGTTCCCATGGGCCATTGCCAGAAGCGCAATACGATCCCCCACCGTGCCAAGCACCCAGAGCGCGGCGGCGACCAGTGACATGATCTCCAACCGCTTCGACGCTTCCTTCAGCAGGTCATATGGAAGGGCGCGGCCGCGGTCGCGCGATATTCCAGGCTCTGCCGGCGTGCTGCCGGAGACGGGTGCGATCAAGTGGGGATCTGTCATGACTTCTATGAGTGAGGTGCGAGAAATTGCGAATCGCTCATCCCAAAACGCCTCATCATTCTTCGCATTCCGGCGTCAACCGAGAATAACAAAACCCAACAACTGGTGACCGGCCGCCTAGTGTGGCGCTGAAGTGGAATTCTGTGGTCTAGAGTAAGCCGCCTGTTTTATTACGGGTCATTTTCCTGACTGCAATGTCTTAATGCAAACGGCCAGTAGCAGGACCGAGGCTTTGGCAAACGAATTTCCAACGCCCCAGGTTCTGAGTGTATTGTCCTACTCGGAAAACATCTGGCGCGCCCGACATCTCAGCGTACATCAACCGCCGCGGCCTGCCCTACTTCGGCACCGACCGGCCGCAGGGTGATCCAATCCGTCTGCACGCGATCCCAGTCCTGAATCAGGAAGCCGTAGGACTCAAACAGCTGCCGAATGCGCGGACGCTGCCATCCCGCAATCTGCTCCAGGATTGGCACCAGAACAGCCAGCGCGTTGTCACTGAGGATCGTCCGCTTCGCGATCTGCGCGACGTGCTTCGATTCCGACACTGCGATCGTAAAGCCGTCACGCCGGTTGACGTGCAGCATTACGTGGATATCGGAGCTGCCGTCGCCCACGTATACGACGTGGTCGGCGGCAATGCCCAGTTGCTCCTGCAGCTGATCCAGCCGCTCCACCTTGCCGTAACCAGCCGTGGCTCGCACCAGGCTCTCGATCTCACCTGTAGTACTGTATTTGAATTCGGTGCCGAAAATGTGGTCCTCCGGCACAATGCCCTCCAGCGCTGACTTGATCACTTCCACGGGCGCGGCCGACAGCACGTAAAAATCGAAGTGAAAGCCGTCAATGCGGCGGTCGAGGATGTCGTAAACCTGCTTGATGTTCTCTTTGAGGCGGATTCGCTTCCCCGCCTCGTACAGATGATCCTTGCGTACGCGCGCGCGGAATTCGGGATCGTGCAGAAGCAGATAGGCGAGCTCGGCACCTTGCTGAACCAGGTTCAGCTTCGCCATGCCTTTGGCCTTCCGCTCAAACTCTTCCACAGAAATGCCAACCAACTCGCTCAGAACGTAACCCGTATCGTTAAAGGTCAACGTCTGGTCGAAATCGCTCGCAAACAGAAACTGCTTTAGATGTTTCTTTGCCATGAATCATATTAGATTCCTGTACCCGTGAATGGACCATTAAATTTCCCTATCGCAGTCATTACAAGAACTTACGGTCGTAGAATACGGGGTTTTCCGTTGTGGGACGAAATGTTTGGGCGTAGGCTGAGGGTGCGCTGTAAATGAGTCTGAATCACCGCTTTCGTGGGAGGACCCGTGGTTGACCACGCCGCCGATCATCTGAAAAACGATTCTGACCGTGGAAAGGGTTCGCTTGAGCCCGACGAGCGCAAGCAGAACGGCAACAATTCGATGCAAGGCCAGCTGCCTCATCGCAACCCGCATCCGCTGGCGGAGGGCGCCGACTCCGATTTTCCTGAGCCGGGCCAGAGTCCCGAGCATTCGTTCGAGGGCGAGGTCGAGAAAAAAAGTGGTTAGTGGTTGGTGGTTTAGTGCGCAGGAATTCGAGCGCGTGAAAGATCCGCAATTCTGTCCGAAGGTTGCACTGCAGTCTGCAAGATTCGTGTCGGGGCATTGCTTCAGCGATGCCGAACAATAAGCTGAGATAAACCCCTTCAGGGGCTGAGGTCTTCGGCCTATTCGCCCATGCTCTGGTCGATTTGAAAGTTCCGCGGCATTCTGCGTCCTCACAGTCTCCTTCTTCATCTGATTAATCTGCATCCGCGATTCTTATATCCCCAAGCTCAGAGGAAAAGAAAAAATGGCTCGCATGAAAGCAGTCCAGGTAGGCAAACCCGGCGGCAGCTTCGAAGTCGTCGAGCGAAATATTCCCGACCCCGGCCGCGGCCAGGTCCGGATCAAGGTGGAAGCGTGTGGCATTTGTCATAGCGATTCTCTGGTCAAGGAAGGACTGTGGCCGGGCATCCAATATCCGCGAGTTCCAGGACACGAAATCGCCGGACGCATCGACGCCGTCGGCGCTGACGTCAAGAACTGGCAGGCCGGGCAACGCGTCGGAGTCGGTTGGCACGGCGGGCACTGCTTCACTTGCGAGTTCTGCCGCCAGGGCGATTTCATCCTCTGCCGCAACGAAAAGATCACCGCCATCCATTTCGACGGCGGCTACCAAGAGTATGTGATTGCGCCCGCCGAAGCAGTCGCCGCGCTCCCTGACGATCTGCCCGCTGCCGAAGCCGCTCCTCTCATGTGCGCCGGTGTCACTGTCTTCAATTCATTGCGCAATGCGGGAGCCCGCTCCGGCGATCTGGTCGCGATTCAAGGTATCGGCGGCCTTGGCCATCTTGGCATTCAATATGCCCGACAAATGGGATTCCGCACTGTCGCGATCGGGCGCGGCCAGGACAAAGACGCACTCGCCCGCAAACTCGGAGCCAGCATTTACGTTGATACTGCCGCCGGAAATCCTGTTGAGGCCCTGCAGAAGTTGGGAGGCGCCCGCGTGATTGTGGCAACCGCGCCTGATTCGAAATCCATTTCAGCGCTTGTGGATGGTCTGGTGCCGGGTGGCAAGCTGCTGGTGATTGGAGCCAGTCCCGAACCTTTGACCATCAGCCCGTTGCAGTTGATCGGCGGTCGCAAGGCGATTCAAGGCTGGCCTTCCGGCACTGCGAAAGACTCCGAAGAAACCCTGGACTTCAGCGCTCAAAGCGGAGTGCGTCCCATGATTGAACGCTATCCTCTGGAGAAAGCCATTGAAGCCTATGACCAGATGATCAACGGAAGGGCTCGCTTCCGGGTGGTCTTGACCATGTAAGTCTTTACTGCGTCTGCAGACACGGAGCGCGCCAAAGCATGCCTCCCCACCGGACGGTCGGTGGGGAGTTTTCCACCATTCCTGCCCGGAAATTCCCACAAGACACTCGACACCTGAATAGAATGCACTACTATTGTGCCTCGTAGTCACGTCCCAATGCGCCGCTTCTGCAAGCTTCTCCCTGCTTCTCTTGCAACACGGGCCCCGCAGTGAATTTCACAATCACGTAAGGAGATCGCAATGCTTGGAAGAAAGTCACCCTCCCTCAGGCATGCCGTGGTATTGGCATGTCTATCGTTGAGCTGCTATCTATCCGGTTTCGCACAATCGCGCATGACGGTGCGCCGCGAAGTGCACCGCGACCTTTCACCTCCTCTGCGCGAGATGATCAAGGTGACGCCCAGGCCATCGCGCGTCAAACACGAAGCCGAACCAGTTCGCCGCATTCCGTTGCCGCCCGGCCTGAGCGTACTCGAAGAAGATCCGATACGTCAGCAAACCGCCGCTCCGTTCACACCAGTCGTGGGCACCAGCTTTGAAGGATTAGGTGCAGGTCAGTACGGTTTTAGTGTCACTGGAGCGCCTCCGGATGCGAACGGCACTGTAGGCGCCACGCAGTATGTGCAGTGGGTGAACACATCGTTCGCGATCTTCAACAAGACGACTGGGGCTCTGACAGCCGGCCCAACCGCGGGCAACGCGCTGTGGGCTGGATTCGGCGGCGATTGTCAGACGAATAACGACGGCGATCCAGTGGTTGTCTATGACAAGCTGGCGCAGCGCTGGGTCTTAAGTCAATTCTCAGTTACGACCACCCCCTATCTGCAATGCGTCGCCGTCTCGACCACCTCCGACGCGACCGGAACCTACAACCGCTACAGCTTCCAATACAACAATTTTGACGATTATCCGAAGATGGGCGTCTGGCCTGACGGCTATTACGAAACTTTCAATATGTTCAATGGCGATACGTTTGTCGGCGCCGATGCCTGTGCCTACAATCGCACGGCCATGTTGAACGGACAATCGGCGACCCAAATCTGTTTCCAGCAGGGTTCGTCGGTCGGGGGCTTGCTGCCATCTGATCTCGATGGCACGACTGTACCTCCGGCGGGCTCGCCCAACTACATGTTGTAACTTCGGAACAAACAACCTGAACCTCTACAAATTCCACGTCGACTTTGCGACTCCTTCGAACTCAACCTTCACCGGACCGACCATAATTAACGTCGCAGCGTTCACTCCGCTATGCAGACATGCGTTGTGCAGCCGGGCACAACCCAACGACTGGATTCTCTTGCTGACCGTCTTGTGTACCGGCTGGCGTATCGCAATTTCGGCACGCATGAATCACTGGTGACAAACCATTCCGTCGCTGTAACTGGCGGGGGCGGCGTTCGCTGGTATGAGATTCAGAATCCGAGCGGAACTCCCAGCCTCGCACAGCAAGGCACGTTTGCTCCCGACTCAAGCTATCGATGGATGGGCAGCATCGCCACGGACAGGCCGGGGACATGGCAGTCGGCTACAGCGTGTCGAGCAGTTCGATCAATCCCTCAATCCGATACACCGGGCGTGTCCCAACCGACCCGGCCGGCACTATGGAAGCCGAGGTCAACATAGTAAGCGGAACCGGCTCTCAAACTGCCACCCTGAGTCGCTGGGGAGACTACAGCGCAATGCAGGTGATCCGGTGGATGACTGCACGTTCTGGTTCACAACCGAGTACATGAAGATGAACGGCACCTTCAACTGGAACACCCGCATCGCGAACTTCAAGTTCCCAGGTTGCGGCGGCACTCCAACACCTGATTACACCATCGGCGCGTCGCCCTCTTCGCTGACCATCACCCAAGGTGGAAACGGAACTAGCACCATCACCATCAGCAGTCTCAATGGCATCAATGCGGCTACTACGCTAAGCGCCTCCGGATTGCCCAGTGTCGTGACGGAGGCGTTCTAACCTAACCAGTTCACTCCGAGATGAATGGCAGTGTTACTTCAACTCTTACTTTAACTGCTTCGGGCACGGCGACTACCGGCACAACCAATGTGACAATTAGCGGAACCTCCGGCTCGCTCAGCCACAGCACGAACGATTTCCCTCACAGTAAATTCGTCGGGCGGAGGAGGATTGCAAACGGCAGTCTCTGACGCCACACTCAAGTCGCCAAAGTGCGCGAATGTAGGTTCCGGATGCGACTCGGGTCCGTCTTTGCTCCTGGGACGCGACACCATGAGCGGCGGCGCCGAGCCGAATCAACCCAACAACATCAATGCCTCCTGCGCCGATGGCACGTCGGGTACCTTCCACTCCGACGAGTCCAACGACCGGTTGGTAATCACTACCACGGACGGCAGTAACATGGCGCCGGGCGGTTTTGGGCATGGACAACGCCCTTAGCCGATTCTCTCGACCTTTTATTACACCGCCAACGCTAACAGTCCGTCCTGGGTCCTGATCGGGACGATCGTACCCACGGCCGCCGAAGCAAATACCATCTCCAGAAATTACACGCTACCGAGCGGCGGCAGCCTGCAAGCTGGCCGAGCGAACTTCCGCTACCAGGGAGCGGCTTCTTCCTGCAGCACGGGGGCGTTTGACGACCACGACGACCTAGTCTTCGCCGTGGGTGCCGGCACTCCTGGATTCACAATGTCAGCGGCACCGAACGCGGTTAGGGTGAGTCAGGGAGGAAATGCCTCAAGCACGGTCACGGTCGCGAGCCAGAAC
>JBKPCG010000003.1:0-10150 GCA_046727255.1 Acidobacteriota bacterium
GTGTCCGGAGGCGTTTATTTTCCCCAACAAAAAAGGCGGGTTCATGGACAGCAACAACTACCGGAAGCGGGTTCTGCACTGCTTGGCTCAGGAACTCGAACTGCCGAAGCTGACCTTCCAAGTGATCCGGCGCACGATTGCTACGCTGGCCCAGAAGAAGGGGACAGTGAAGGACATCCAAGGCGTGCTCAGACACTCCCGCATGGCAACGACAACTGACGTTTACATGCAGGAGATTCCGGAAAGCGTGCAGAAGACAGTCGACGCCATCAGTGTCGAGCTTCGACTCCTTCCTAATTTGGAAGAGGTCACGCGATTTGGAAGAGGTCACGCGCGAGACGAGCGTTTTGCTACCAAATGCTACCAAATCGAGAGGAGGGGAATTCGTAAGTAATTGAAAAGATGGTGGACCTGGTCGGGATCGAACCGACGACCTCTTCCATGCCATGGAAGCGCGCTCCCAGCTGCGCCACAGGCCCACTAGTGGAAAAACCAGAGGCATCGAACTTCTTCAATTCTCGCCCACCTTTCCCGGCGAGTCAAACTCATCTAGGATAATGGGCGTCTAAATAAGGGACGTACCGGAGCCTCATGGCCACTTCTCGACAATTGCTTTCCATCGTCGCGGGTTGTTTGCTCACTCTGTTGTCGCCTGCGGCGGCGAGCGCACAAACTCCTACCAATGATCGGCCGTCGCCGGTTGCGTATGCTTCGGTGAGCGAGCTGAACAGTATCCTTGCGCAAGTGCGGGACGTAGCGCAGAGTATCGACGGCGATCTGGCCAAGACGCGGGTCGACAGATGGAAGGCCGATGCGGCGACCAAGCGCGATGCGCAGGCGAATGTCGAATCCATCCGGCGCAATGTACAGTCTGCTCTGCCGGAAATCATTACCCAACTCAACAACACGCCTGAGGACCTTGCGGCCAGCTTCAAGCTCTATCGCAATCTGGACGCGCTTTATGACGTGTTTGGTCCGGTGGCGGAATCGGCCGGCGCCTTCGGATCAAAAGATGAGTATCAGAACCTGAGCAACGACTTGAACGCGTTGCAGAGCGCCAGGCATGCGCTCGGGGAACGAATGCAGAACCTCGCTGCCGCCAAGGAGAGTGAACTGACGCGGCTGCGCAACCAGATCAAGATTTTGCAAGCGGCAACTCCTCCGGAACCTCCGAAGAAAGTCATCATCGACGACACCGTGCCGCCGAAAAAACCGGCAAAGAAAAAACCCGCGAAGCCGGCAGTGCCGGCGCCGGCGCCTGCCAATCCAGAGAGTGCACCGCAGCCGAAGTAGCATCATCCGAGGAAAAGCGGCGACGGTTCGTCGCGCGGAAGCCAATCCATTGACCCGGGTTGTTGGTGTGAATGCGCTGTTTACGCCAACGATCTTCTAATCTCTGGCTGACCCTTTAGCCGACCAAGTGGATTGCTTCCGAGTAGGTCATCACTCAAGAATTGTGAACCTGACAAGGCGAACCAGTTCCCGGGCGGGAGTCTCACCCGCTGAAGTCCAACGCCTTTCACGGCGCACGGTTACACCAACAAGGCTGAACGCAACGCCGCTTTTGGACGACTAGGAATTCCAGCAGACAAACAGCCTTATCGCAGCGGTAAACCGCTGCGCCACCCAAAAGCGGATTTCGTCGAGCGCAGCGTTCTTCGCTGAAAACAATACACTTACGCGCCCCGGAACTTCATCACCTGTAGTGGGGTCTAAGTTAATAAGGCGGGGGATTGGGTTGCTGTTTCTGAAAAAGAAGAATTCCTGCCGCCGGATCGCGGAAATTTTATAATGGGGTAACGCCAGGAGGCCTATGGCGGGAGCTACGACCTTGAGCGATCTCGCGAGCGCCATCGGAGCCCGATCCCAGGAATCCGCTGTCATTGCCGAATTGAAGGCAGGTTCCGAAGAGGCCTATGTCTGGCTGATCGGACAATTTCATCAGCCGATCTACAGCCTGGTGTACCGCATTGTTAATGACCCGTCCGATGCGGCCGATACTACACAAGAAGTTTTTCTGAAGGTCTTCCGCGGAATGAAACATTTCCACGGACAGTCGAGCCTGAAGACGTGGATCTATCGGATCGCGCTGCACGAGGCAGCTAACCGGAGACGCTGGTGGTTCCGGCACAAGGCGCAGGAAACATCCATTGAGCCGGCGGAAGCGGAAGGCAGTGACTTTTCGCTGGGAGATCGACTGGTGGATCGGGGCGAGTCGCCCTTCGACAACTTCGCTCACGCCGAGGTGCAAACGGCGGTGGAAAAGGCGCTGCATGATGTCCCCGAGCCGTTCCAGAGCGCGTTGATTCTGCGCGATCTGGAGGAGATGTCGTACGAGGAGATCTCCGAGGTGCTGCAGATTTCGCTCGGAACGGTAAAGTCGCGCATCACGCGCGGCCGCCAGGCGTTGCGGAAACTATTAGCGGGATACGTCCGGGAAGTCGGCGCGGAAATGGGGCTGCTAGCCCCACAAGAGCAAGAAGAAGCCCAGTCGGACAGGATCGGTCATAGGTCGCGTGGTAGCAGAGAGGCTGAGGTGACACCATGAACTGCGGCGACGTCAAAGAATTGTTCTCGCCGTATTTGGACGGACAAGTGAGCGGCGTCGAGATGCACGCGCTAAGCCGTCACATGAAAGAGTGTCCTCGATGCACACGGGAGTATGCCGCTTTGCAGCGCACCCAGCAACTGCTCGCGGGATTGGGCCCCAAGAAGGCTCCCGCAGATCTCGCTCTGAAGCTGAGAGTGGCAATGTCGCAGCAAGTGGCACAGGCACGGCGCGCGCGCTATGACGGTTTGCAGGTGAGGATGGAGAATGCGCTCAACGCTTTCATGGTTCCGGCCACTGCCGGACTGGTGAGCGCGGTCCTGATCTTCGGCTTGCTGCTCGGCTTCTTTGCGCTGCCCGGACAATTGCAGGTCTCCAGCGGGGACGTTCCCCTGATGCTTTACACAGCGCCGCAACTCGAGCAGACGATGTTCGGCACGTCCCTCGGGAGTGTCGGCGACGATTCCGTGGTCATCGAAGCCTACGTCGATGCCAACGGACGAGTGGAAGACTACCGCATCCTGTCCCAACCCGATGACGTCCAAGCGATGCTGCCGGAAGTGAAGAAGATCCTGATCTTCACCACTTTCCGGCCGGCTCTTTCCATGGGACGGCCGACTTCGGGGCGGGCCGTGATTTCCTTCTCCAAGATCAGCGTGAAGGGCTAATCAGAAGCGATCGACTCGTGGAGACGCGCTTGCCGCGTCTCTACCGATAGGTTGTTCCCAGATAGGTTGTACCAGACGTTTGACCCCGAATTCATCAGTTCGTACACTATTCGTACACTGTTTTGTAGCTCACCGATTTGTGTCTGCTATCGGGAGGATTCCCTGGTATCGAGTTTTCGACTGGCGCTTGTTCTGAGTCTGGCGGTGTGTCTGGCATCCCCCTCGCTTGCCGAGAACACGCCCAACGTGTCGCTCGATACCAGTGAGACTCTGTTCACGGTCCTGACCGCCATCAACACCTGCGGCTACGATCAGGAGTTGAGTGCTTCTGACCCACTGCGCGCACAGATCCGGTCGGAAGTCGCCAAAGCCGTCCAGAACACCCCCGGCGCACAGGATGCGCTGGCTCCGATGTGCGAGTTCTACCGCGAGCACCAGCCGCCTGACTCTTCGCGCGACCTCGCTCAATACGTATCGCTCGCTCTGTATTTGCAGGATCCTCCGACCTTTACTCCCAAAGTGAAACAGGCGGAGCTCCCGCCGGAAGCATCCAGCATTGCCGGCTTCGTTCCGCTGATGCAGGCGTTTTATGACAAAGCGGGATTGCACGCCATTTGGGAGCGGCATCGTGTCCGCTACGCGGAATTGACTCAGGTGTACCACGAGCCCCTGTCAAAGATGACGTTCGACACCGAGATTTATCTCAAGCTGCCGTCGTCGGGCTATCTGGGCCGGCAATTCCAGGTGTATCTCGATACCATGGGCGCGCCCGGCCAGGTGAATGCCCGCAACTATGCCTTAGATTATTACGTCGTAATTTCGCCGTCGAGTTCTCTGAAGATGCAACAGATCCGTCACACTTATTTGCACTACCTGCTCGATCCGCTGGCGCTGAAGAATGGCGGTTCGTTCAAGCGACTGGAGCCGCTGCTCGATCAAGTGAAGAGCTCCCCAATGGATGAAGCCTTCAAGAACAACATTTCGCTGCTGGTAACGGAATGTCTGGTGCGGGCGATCGAAGTGCGCACCATGGGCTCGGCAAAAATGCCGGAGGCCGAGCGCCTCAAGAGCCTGGATGAGTCGGACCAGGAAGGCTACGTCCTGACACGCCATTTCTACGAGGCTCTGATTAAGTTCGAGAAAGACCCGGCTGGACTGCGCGCCATGTACTCCGAGATGCTGGACGGGATCGATATCGGCAAGGAGATCAAGCGGACAGCGCAGATCCAGTTCGCCGGCGAAGCGGCGCCGGAGCTTTTGCATCTGGCACGCCCCAGGAACGAACGTCTGCTGCTGAACGCCGAGCGGCGGCTTGCAGCGGGTGATACCGAGACGGCGCAAAAACTTGCGCAACAGGCGCTGGACGAGGATCAGGAGGATCCGGGCCGGGCGCTGTTCATCCTTGCGCAAATCGCAACCCGGAACCGCGATATGGAAGGCGCCCGAACGTATTTTGAGCGCGCTCTACAGATGGCACATGAGCCCAAGGTGATTGCCTGGTCTCACATCTACCTAGGCCGCATTTTCGACTTGAAGGAAGAGCGGGAAGTTGCGGTTGATCATTACCGCGCCGCGCTGAATGTGGCTGGCGTCGCCCTTCCGGAAGCAAAGACCGCGGCGGAACGGGGAATCGAACAGCCGTACGAGCCTCCGGCAGCGGCACGGCCGCAGCAGTAAGATGCGAAATTGTTGAAACCTTGTACGGAGAACCCATGAAGCGAACAGCAATGTCAGTAGCAATACTGAGTGTAGCGGTCTGGGCGGGTGCTCAAACCTACGGCCAGGGAGGGCAGCAGACTCCGCCGGCGGCGGGACAAGCGACCCAGGGCGGCCAAGCGGCGCCGGCCGGGCAGACAACACCAGCGCCGGGCGCCGCAATCACTCCGGCCAAGCGCCCGCCACAGGCAAAAACCGATCCCGAGTTTAATGCCTGGAAGGCGGCTGATGCCGGTTCGCGACCGACACCCGAGGAACAGGCTGAAGCTCAAAAAAATCCCGCGGACACCCAAAAGATCATGGCGGCAGTCGCTGACCGCGCGGAGAAAGCTGCGGAAGATTTCGCCACGAAGTTTCCAGACAGCGAAGTGAGGATCCTGCTCTACAAGGGCGCGATGCGCAATTACCAAAGTTTGAACAATTCCGACAAAACCGAGGCCATGGGCCGCAAAGTGCTGAGCTTGGATGGCGACGATCCGGAGGCACTGGTAACCACTGCCGAAATCATCGCCGAAAAAACTCGCGAGACGGACATCGATCGGGATCAGCGTTACGACGAAGCCATGAAAATGGCACAGAAGGCGCTGACGACGGTGGACACCGATATCAGCGTGCCCGCCGGCACGCCGCAGGACAGGTTGGACGCCTACAAATCTGGACTGCGCTCGCAGGCATATTCCACCATGGGTGCGATCGCGTACAGCAAGAATGACTTCGCAGGGGCACAAGCGAACTTCCAGAAGGCCATTGACGCCTTCCCCAGCCAGCCGTTTCCTGCAGATGTCCTTCGGCTGGCGCTGGCGCTCGACAAGCAGCAGAAGTACGAAGAGGCGTTGAAAGTAGCTACCCGCGCCGTGGAACTGAGCCCGGAGAACACTCCGATTGGAACCTCAGCGCGCCGCGAACGCGATCGCTTGCAGCAACTCACCGGAGGCGCACCCGTCCCCGCCCAACCGCAGGCTCAGCCCCCGAAGAACTGACCGCCGCTCGCCTCGGGCGAGCCGCCCGTTGAATCATGAAGCCACACGACATCATGGCGCTGGAAGAGAAGCTGGGACACCACTTCCAGCGCCAGGAACTCATCGAGCAAGCGCTTACTCACAGTTCGCAAGCGCGCGAGGTGGAGGCGCTGGGTGCGACCGACCCATCCGCTCGTCGCGGGGATAACGAATTGCTTGAATTCCTGGGAGATGCCGTCCTGGGATTGGTCACCACTGAAGCGCTGTTCCATCGCTTCCCTGGGTTTCAGGAAGGACATCTTTCAAAACTGCGCGCGCATCTGGTGGGACAGAGGCATCTGCTGCGCGTGGCTGAGCAACTCCAGATCGGTCACTATCTGCGCCTGGGTCGGGGCGAGGAGAAGAGCGGCGGCCGCAATAAAGCCACTCTGATGGTGGACGGGCTGGAGGCGATCCTGGCCGCACTGTATCTCGATGGCGGATGGACGGCGGCGCGCGACTTTATTTTGCGGACGATCTTAGAGCCCGAACTGGCTCACATGAACCTGGAGACCAGCGCCATCCCGGTGATGGATTTTAAGTCTGCTTTGCAGGAAAGGCTGCAGGCTGGAGGCATGCGCCAGCCCGTCTATGCGTTGGTGAAGGAAGAAGGACCGGAGCACAGAAAAACTTTTACGGTCGAGGTGAGACTGCCGGAAGCTGAAGTGAACGACTTCGTCGCGCGCGCGGAGGGTCCAACGAAGAAACGGGCGGAGCAGGAAGCGGCGCGCCAAGTGCTGGAACGTCTGTCCACGTCGCCGGAGTGGCAGCGAGCCCGCGCAGGGAAGGATTTGTAGAGCGCCTAACAATCTTGCATCTCCCAGTGTGGGGGGCGAGAGCCCTCACAGCCTGCCCTGAGCTTGCCGAAGGGACAGCCGGAGAGACGCCGGCGCTACATCACCTCTAAGTATGTCGTGGAGCGAAAGAATCTCGACCAGTGACTGGCCAGCCACCATTCAATCAGTGGCGGGAACGGTGGTGATCGCCGTGTTCGTGGTCACGTTCCTCGTCCAGGCTTTCACGATTCCCTCAGAGTCGATGGAAAAGACGCTCCTCATCGGCGACTACTTGCTGGTCGACAAGTTCTGCTACGGCGACAGCGGACTCTGGAACCACGTTCTGCCCTACCGGAAAATTCGTCGCGGCGACATTGTGGTTTTCCACTATCCCGTCAATCCCGCGCAGCATTTTGTAAAGCGCGTGGTCGGTGTCCCGGGAGATCGGGTACGCCTGATCAATAAGCGCGTGTTTGTCAACGGCACTCTCATGCAGGAGCCGTTCGTGCAATACATCGCCCCTGACCGCCAGCCTTACCGTGACGATTTCCCGCGCACCGACGCGCCCGCCTTCGGCGTCACGGCGCGCTGGTGGCAGGAGATGCGGACACTGGTGGAGGACAAGCAACTCATCATTCCCGAGGACAGCTATTTTGTGATGGGTGATAATCGCGACGACAGCCAGGACAGCCGCTACTGGGGCTTTGTGCCTCGCGAGAACATCATCGGGCGGCCGCTGCTGATCTATTGGTCGGCAGCCAACCTCAACAACGATCTGCCCGGATCGCGGAGTGCAGGTGATAGACTTTATCACCTTGCCTACGCGGTGACCCACGTGTTCCAGATCACCCGCTGGGAGCGTACCTTCCGGCTGGTGCGCTAAGGAAAATCAACTTCCGAGACGGACCATCAACGTGCCCAAGAAAGAAAAAGACAAAGAGACGCCCAAGGAAGAAAAGCCGCGCGAGACTACGGTCGAGTTTTTCGCCTCCCTGGCGGGTGTGTTGGTCACTGGCCTTTTCATCATTACGTTTATCCTGCAGGCGTTTGAAATTCCATCGAGTTCGATGGAGGACACGCTGCTGATTGGGGATCACCTGTTCGTCAACCGTGAGCAGTTCGCTCCGCCGGCACATTGGATGGGGCGACTGATGCCCTATCGCGAGGTCCGCCGCGACGAAATTGCCGTATTCCTGTCGCCCGAGCAGCCGGGTCTGTTCCTGGTGAAACGTATCATCGGCGTTCCCGGCGACCGCATCCACTTGCGCGATGATGTCGTCTATCGCAACGGCCAAAAACTGGAGGAGCCGTTCGTTCGTCACAAACGTGAGCACAACCCTTACACAGATAATTTCCCTGCGGTGGCGCCATCAGAAATGTTCGGGGTAAGAAACGAAAAATGGGCGCAGGAATTGCCTTCGCACGTCGAGGGCGAAGACATCGTCGTGCCTCCTAACAGCTACTTCGCCATGGGCGACAACCGTGAGGTGAGTTACGACAGCCGCTTCTGGGGCTTTGTTCCGCGGGAAAACATGATCGGCCGTCCCATGTTCATCTACTGGTCATTTGTCACGCCGGCCAACCAGTACGAGATGCGCGACATGGGCGACAGGCTGGGATTTCTGGCTCACATTATTATTCACTTCTTCGATGAAACCCGCTGGTCGCGAACGTTCAGGATCGTGCACTGAAACAAGATTCTCTGAAACGGATACCAAGCGTGCCCAAAACAGAAAAAGATAAAGAGACGCCCAAGGAAGAAAAGCCGCGTGAGACTACGGTCGAGTTTCTGGCCTCCCTGGCGGGAGTGCTGGTCACGGGCCTGTTCATCATTACGTTTATCCTGCAGGCGTTTGAAATTCCCTCCAGCTCGATGGAGGACACGCTGCTGATCGGCGATCACGTCTTCGTGAACCGCGAACAATTCGCGCCGCCCACGCGCTGGGTGGGGCCGCTCATGCCCTATCGCGACATCCGGCGCAGCGACATCGTGGTGTTCCTGTCTCCGGAGGAACAGGGATTGTTCGTCGTGAAGCGGATCATGGGGATTCCTGGCGATCGTCTCCACCTGCGCGACGGCGTTGTGTACCGCAACGGTCAGAAGCTCGATGAGCCCTACGTCCGGCATAAGGACAGTGCACCGAACCCCTACCGCGACAATTTTCCCGCGCTCCCGCCGTCGGAGATGTTTGGCGTGAGAAACGAGAAGTGGCAAGAGGAGTTCGCTTCGCACATCGACGGCGAGGACATCGTCGTGCCTCCCAACAGCTACTTCGCCATGGGCGACAACCGCGACGTGAGCTATGACAGCCGCTACTGGGGCTTCATTCCACGGGAAAACGTCATCGGCCGCCCCATGTTTATCTACTGGTCGTTCATCACTCCGCCCAACCAGTACCAGATGCGCAGCATGGGAGACCGCTTGGGGTTCCTGGCACACATCATCATTCACTTCTTTGACGAGACGCGCTGGTCTCGCACCTTCATGGTAGTGCAGTGAAATTCCTGCTCTCCAGGCGCGGTCTGGTCGCGCTCGCGGCGCTTCTGCTTGTCCTGTTTCTGTTTCGTCCCGGCGTGCGCCAATTGCGCTATCGGATTGCCGGCTCGATCGGTTCAGCTCTGGGCCGAAAGGTCGGACTCGATAATGTTCGCATCCGTCTCCTGCCGAGGCCGGGATTCGATCTCGAGGGCCTGGTCATCTACGACGATCCGTCGTTTAGCGTGGAGCCGATGATGCGGGCTCAGGATGTTTCCGCCGCGATCCGCTTCCGTTCCCTTCTCCGAGGGCGACTGGAAATCGCGACTCTGAGTGCGACTGAGCCAAGCATCAACCTGGTGCGCAACGATCACGGCCGCTGGAACCTGGCGAGTCTTCTGGAGCGAAGCGCGCACATTCCCGCGGCGCCAACCGGCAAGCTGGCTTCGGAGGGCCGTCCTGCGTTCCCGTATCTGGAGGCGACTCACGCCCGCATCAACTTCAAAATTGGGCAGGCCAAGAAATCCTGGGCGTTGACGGATGCCGATGTGGCCTTGTGGCAGGAGTCCGAGAACGCCTGGGGAGCGCGTATGACGGCCCAGCCGGTACGCACCGACTTCAACCTTACCGACACGGGGGTCGTCCAGCTCAACGCCACCTGGCAACGCGCCTCCACTCTCAGCGAAACGCCGGTGCAAGTTGCGGTGCAATGGCAGAAAGGGCAGCTGGGGCAGATCACAAAGTTGTTCAGCGGCCGGGATCGAGGATGGCGTGGCGGCGTGAGCTTTGAAGCGAATCTTTCCGGCACACCGAAGGCGCTGCTGGTACAGAGCCAGTTCAGTATCGAAGATTTTCGGCGCTACGACATCATGGGCAATGGAAGTGTTCGGCTGTCGACCGCCTGCGCCGGGCACTACAGCACCCAGAACAGCACTCTCACAGATCTGTCGTGCGAGTCGCCGATTAAC
>JBKPCG010000004.1:0-12843 GCA_046727255.1 Acidobacteriota bacterium
GGAATGAAAGATCTAGTTCATAGTCCCCGTGTAACCCCATGATTCCACAAGATCAGGGGAGGGAGAGGGGAGGGAGCCATTCTCATGCGCATTTCGAATTTTCTCTATCCACCGAGCATTGCTCGTTGTCAGCATGTCAAGGTCAACGGAGTCCAGTGTGGTTCGCCGGCACTCAAGAATCGTAAGTTATGTCACTTCCACCAGCGCTGGCAGCAGGGACGCATCCAGCTCAACGCCAACCAGGCCCGCCGCTCCCGTTACTCCCTAGACTTGCCGATCCTCGAAGACGCGAACTCGATCCAGGTAGCATTGATGCAAGGTATGCGCCTCCTCCTGACCAATCACGTGGACCACCGGACCGCCGCTCTTCTTTTCTACGCGTTACAGACCGTCTCTTCGAATCTAAGCCGCACCACCTTCGAGCCCCGTCCCCAGCAAGTAGTAATCGACCCAAGCAGCATCGCCGACACCTCTGGGCGACGACGCCTGGTACAAAGAAGAATTCACCAATGATGAAGATGAACACGAGCAAGAAGAAGCTGCCGCTGACATCCATGCCACCATAAACATCCAGGCCATGGCCGCGTCAGACCCTGTCGGAGATTTGCGAAGAGGGGCCGTCAGTCGATTTGTATCAGCGGATTCGCATCGGGGGATTCGTATCAGGGTGATTTGCATCAGGGAGATTCGTATCAGGGCACGTCTTCAGACGTGCCGCAGGGCCGGATTACGAATGCGCCTTTAGGCGCTGCTTTCCGCGCTCGTGGGGAGCCGGGTCTTCGACCCGGCCCTGTTGGCAGAAACGATTCTCAACCATCGCACTCGAGCCGTAGGATTTACCTCGACTCGAAACCCCGAAACTGCATATAAAATGATGACCTATGAAGACGAAGCATGCGGCGCTAATCACTGGAGTGTTTCTGATCGCCCTGGGAGTCACGCTGTCGGCGGTAGCGCAGGAGGATGAGCAATTCGCTGCCTTGGCGTTTGTGGTTTTGCGAGACTACAACGGCAAGCCAGTGAAGAACGCGAGCGTGATCATGCATCCCGTTCGGAAGAACGGCAAGCAGAAGAATTCGGGTCTGCAACTGAAGACCAACACGGAGGGTAAGACCAGTTTCGACGGCGTCCCATATGGCCCGCTGCGGGTGCAGGTGCTAGCCCAAGGCTTCCAGACTTTTGGCGAAGACTACGTCGTCGACAAGCCGGAGATGGAAATCACCATCAAGCTGAAGCGTCCGCAGGGACAGTACTCGGTCTACGAAGATCATCCGGAACAGAAGAAAGAAGACAAGAAAGATGAGGCCAAGCCCGACGACGAGAAGCCAGAGCAAAAACCGGAGCAGAAGCCGCAATAGGATGGGCAGAGCAGGTGACAGATGAGGGCGAGTGTCCTACAATCCCCTGCCTATGGTTTCCCACGAACTCACCGTCGAGCGCTACGCGGGCGTCACGGACGAACAGCGCGTCCTGTTGCTGCGCGGGCCGCTCACCATTGAAACCACTCCCCACTTCGAGCGCGCCGTTCGCAACGAAAATGCGGAAACCGTGATCCTCGATCTCTCGGACGTTCCCTACATCGACTCGATTGGCCTGGGCTCGCTGGTCGCCGCCCACGTCTCGCATCAGAAAACCGGCCGCTGCCTGGTGCTGACCGGAGTGACTCCCAGAGTGATGAAAGTTTTGAAAATCACCAACGTCCACAACTTCTTCATGACCTTCCCCACCACCTGGGAAGCCGTGGAAGCGCTCGCCAATACCGGCACGGCTTAGAAAAACAGAAGTGAGAAGTCGCTCGTAAAAAACAAGACTCTTCCACGCACACTCGCAGTCACCAATCTTCAAACGCGTTTCCACAATAGCGAAACTCTCCAACACTGCCGACATGCTTGTGCTTGTTGTCTGTGTTGCGCCTCATTTTGCCTTCACACTCGAAGCTGCTATGCGATTCCATAGCACAGCATCCGCCATTTTCTGGAAACCATATTGTGTATTCGAGAGAGTTGTCAGCGAGTCGGAACACAACAGTCGCAGACTCGTCGCACAAATTGTCATCACATTCGATTTCGCACTCCTTCGGAATTTACATCTCGCCGACATCTGCGGACAGGAACGGCCAACTGATTGCCTTTTCCAGGTCATCACGAAAACTGGAATGCCACGAGGCGCCGGAGCAAGTGATTCCTTGGAGGAAATACATGCGAAGTATGAGAGTTCTGTTGAGTTGTGTTGTCTTGTTCGCTTTGTGCATCGTCGCAGCGGGCCAAGCCGGAACAGGTTCAATCGCCGGCGTTGTGACCGATCCTTCCGGTGCAGTGGTGCAGGGAGCGACTGTAACCGCGACCAATTCCGCCACGGGAGCGGCCCGCACCATGACAACCAGTGATGAGGGGAACTACAGCATCACCAGTCTTCCTCCGGGAACTTACACGATAAGTGTAGAGAAGTCCGGCTTCCCGAAAGTAGTCCTTACTAACGTCCAGGTTTCCACTTCTCTGTCGGTTCCGCTGAATGCTCAATTCCAGTTGGGCACGGCCACGGAAAGTGTCAGAGTAACGGCGGATACTCTTGCGCCGATTGAGACACAAGACTCTCAAGTATCGAACCTGGTGGATTCAGCGCGCATGAAAGCGCTGCCTTTGATTACCCGTAATCCCTACGAACTGGTATTACTGTCGCCAGGCACTGCGCAAGCGAACAGTTCGCTTGGAGGCTTCAACGTTAACGGAGAGCGCGAGCGCAACAATAATTTCCTGCTGGATGGCGTCGACAACAATGACACCTCAGTGCCAGGAATTCCCGGCGGTGCGTTGGCCGCAAATCCGGAATCGACCGAGGAGTTCCGTGTTATCACGAATAACTTCAATGCTGAGTATGGACGCGACACGGGCGCGATTATTGATGTCGTCACAAAGAGCGGCGGCAACCAGTTCCATGGCAACGCATATTGGTTTGGACGCTATGACAAAATCGGCGGAGCGCGCGACTGGTTCAATCGGCCCAGTGACGGGCCGCGCGATCCTTACGATCGCACCCAGTTTGGTTATTCAATCGGCGGTCCGATCTGGAAGAACAAGACGTTTTTCTTTTTCAACCAGGAGTTCCAGCGGTTTCGGACGGCACGGACCGGCTCGGCGCTCGTTCCCACACAGGACTTCAAGGACGGGCGTTTCACCTTTAATGGTTTTGACGACAATCAACAACCGATTACGCGAACGATTGACTTGAGACAGGGGTCTGCTGACAACCAAGCATTTACTCAAAATGTGGATTTCTTCGGAACGCGGACAACCGAACTTCCGCCCGATCCAACCATGCAGCAAATGTTTGCCCTGTTTCCGAATCCGACTTCGCCCACCGGTGACGGATTCAGCGGATTGTTGTTTTTTCCAAACTCTTCGAACCAGCATAGCTATCAAGCGACCGGGAAGATCGACCATCGTTTCACGGACACGGAGAACTTCAGTCTCCGTTACGCATATAACGATCTCAAGGACCCGAACCCGTTTTCCGATGCTATTCTTCCGAACAATGTGGGAGCGGTTTCCGTCAAGGCGATTGCCCATGGTGGAGCGGCCAATCTAATCTCTTCATTTCGTCCGAACTTGATCAACAGCTTCACGTTTGGATGGAATCATATCTTCGCGGGGTTTGGATGCGGAGGTTTGGATGTTCTCGACAACGCGTTCCCGGTCGATCGTTTTGGGAATGGCACGGACTTCACGGTGAGCCCGTTTACCAGTCTGGGTTGCGGCGGAGCCGGAGTTCTGCTGTCGGACGGGCAGGCGAGAAAGACAGGTACTGTCAGCTTCGCCGACACCGTCACCTGGGTGAAGGGCGCCCATACTTTCAAGTTGGGCGGAGATTTCCGCAATGTGGGAGAGTCTGGGGACAATAACTTCAATAGCCGGCGGCAGTCCGACACCCGGCTGGGTACTCTGTTTGGGGGATTCGATTCTCTCGGCATCGGCGTTTCGGATCCCTCATTGAATGACTCTATTTCGGCGTTTTATGGTTTTGTTCTTACGGATCTGAACGCGCAGTTCTTTGACAAAGCGGGAGTTCGCCACGCGACTGACAACAAGGATTTCCGGCAACGGGAAGGCAGCGTCTATGTGCAGGATAGCTGGAAGGTGCGGCCCAACATAACTCTGAACCTGGGAGTCCGTTACCAGCTCAACGGCGTGCCCTACGAGTTGCATAACAACCTTTCCAATCTCCTAACTGATCCCCGAACATTCCCGGTGGTGTTCAGCACCGTCGGTCCGGGGACTGGCCACCAGTTGTTCAATGACGACTACTCCAATTTTGAGCCCCGAATCGGTTTCTCGTGGGATCCATGGAGAGATGGCAAGACCGCGATCCGCGGTTCGTTTGGCATCTTCCACGATCGCGTGTTTGGAAACCTGTTTGGAAATGCCCGCGGCAACCCACCGTTTGAACAGGACTACAGCGCACTTGTCTTTGACACAGTCGGGAATGGCTTCGGCACTGGCGATTATCCGACCACGGTTCCGGAGCAGACACCTTCCGCGACTGTTCCGGACGGAGCCCTGCTCGCTCCGGTCATTTTTGATTCTCATTTCCGAAATCCGGTAACCAACAGCTGGTTCTTCGGAGTGCAGCGTGACTTGCCGGGAAGTGTGGTGCTGGACGTGAGCTATGTAGGGAACAGCAGCCATCATGTCTTCCGGGTGTTTGATGCCAACCCGCCGGATCCGGCCCGAGTGGCCGCTTTGGTGACGTTTTGCAGCGATCCCGAAAATGAATTTGGTTGCACTCCAAACCAGGTTGCCTCGCTGAACTTGTACTCAGGCGCAGACAACGGCATTTTGCCGTTCAACGGCGTGGCACACAATGCCATTGGACGAAATACGTTCTCGGCTGCGCTGAACAAGAGCGACGGCAACGCAAACTACAACGCTTTTCAGGCCAAGGTGACCAAGCGATTCACTCATGGATTCCAAATGCAGGGTTCCTACACCTGGGCACATTCCATCGATGACGCCAACGATCCAATTGTGGCGGCGACAGGACAGGTCAATTTTGTGCGCGATCCCCTCAACCCAGCGCTGGACCGGGGCAACTCGGATCACGACATCCGTCACGTCGGGGTCATCAACTCCATCTGGGAACTACCCTTTGGGCTTGGGAAGACGTATTTGAATCAAGGGGTCATGGGTCGGGTCCTGGAAGGATTCACGATGACAGGAATTCTGACGATGCAAACCGGGCGGCCCTTCGATGTGCTCGGGACTCGCGACAGCCTGCGGGTGGGACGGGTGAACCGCGCGGATCTGGTGGGCGATCCGTTTGCGGGCGGAGGCAGCTTCGCTAACGGCGCAAAGGTCTTCTTCTCAAACAATAGAGCGGCGTTCGCTAATCCTGCTTTCGACACTCCCGCTACCATCGGTCGTAACCAATTTCACGGTCCGTCATTTGTGAATTTGGACATGAGCGTCGCGAAGCGGATGAAGATCTGGGAGAACGTAAGCATCGAGCTGCGGTTGGAGGCTTACAACGTGATGAATCACCCCAACTTCAATAACCCGGGTGATGATCCAGCGGCGGTCGGCAACCAGATCGGGACGTCGGTGTTTGGACAGATCTTGAGCCAACTCGGGCGTCCGGACGGTACGACTGGGGCTCGGCAACTGCAGATGGCGGCTAAGTTCGTCTTCTAGCGTCTGGAGCGATGGTTCAGGGGTGCCTGTTGTCTCGGCACCCTTTTTAATTGAATACGAAAATTGCTCGAGGACAAGAATCGTCTCGTACAATAATCGGCCATGGACTATCTTCTGAAAACTGAACCGACCGTATATTCTTTCGCGAACCTGGAAAAAGAGACAACGACCATCTGGGATGGAGTGACGAATCCGGTGGCGGTAAAGAATTTGCGGGCTATGAAGCCGGGTGACCGGCTGGTGATTTATCACACGGGGGATGAGAAGAGCGCGGTGGGAACTGCAACCGTGGAATCGGTGGATGCCAGCGATCCGAGAAATCCTCAGGTGAGGATCAAGGTGGGGAAGGCGATTGCGAAGCCCAAGACGCTGGCGGAAATCAAGGCGCAAAAATTGTTTGCGGAGTCGCCATTGGTGCGGCAGGGAAGATTGAGTGTGGTACCGCTGACGACGGCGCAGTATCAGTCATTGGTGGGAGGGTAGAGTTCCAGAGGGGATGGCGGTAGAGACGCGGCGTGCCGCGTCTCCGTTTGCGCGGCCGTGAATCCGGTGCGGCGGGAGAAGCGGCATGCCGCGTCTCTACCAATCGTTCCGGGCGATAGTGCTTTCGGGGTTTTACCCGATGTGGCGCAGGGCATCTACGATGTGGAGGCGCGAGGCTCGGTAGGAAGGGATGACCGCGCTGGTTACTCCGACTAAGGCTGCGACTAGCATGACCACGAGCGCGGTGGCGGTCGTCATGTGCATGGAGACCGGCATCCCGATGCCGGGGCGCGACAGGGCGCCGATAGTCAAGGTTGCGAGTGCAACTCCCGCGAGTCCGCCGATCAAGGCAATTGCAAGGGCTTCACTCAACAGCAGCTGGAAGATTCGCTCGCGCGTGAAGCCCAGTGTGCGCAGCACGGCAACTTCGCGGGTGCGTTCGCGGATGGACATCGCCATGGTGTTGGCGGAAACCAGCAGCATGGTGAAGACTACGGCCCCGCAGATGCTCAGGATGAAAGCCTTCACGTTACCCAGGGTCGCGATGAAATCCAGACGAAAGGCTTGCTCGCTTTCACTCTTGGTGGGGACCGGAGTGCTGTGGAACATGTCGTCGATGGCGCGGGCCGCTGTGGACATATTTTCGGGAGTGTCCACCCGGGTGAAGTAGAAGCCGGCGGAGTCCTTGAACCAGGACACTGACTCTTCGAGATATTTGGCGTGGAAGTAGAGATTGCTGAGCGGCGGATCAATGGTGTAGATGCCGCGCAGAGTCAGGTCGAGGTTGGTGGGAAAGATTGTTCCCTGCAGGGTGATGCGGTCCCCGATCTTCCAGCTGTGCTTCTTCGCCAAGTTGGCATCGACGACGCAACCTGCGCGGTCTTTTTTCCACGCCGCCAACTGTTCGGGCGGCATGATTTTGTCGGCGGCGACGTCGAAGTACTCTTCGGGATCGGTAGCGAACTGGGCAAAGAAGTTGGCCGGCTTATCGTCGATGTACTTGCCTCCGAACCAGGTCATGGGGACGACGTGCACGACTCCGGGAACGGTGCGGATCTTGTCGCGATAGTAAATGGGGAGAAAGTTGGCGAGCGAGACTTTGTGGCGAGTCATGATGCGCAACGCGGAGTCGGGCGCTCCCTTGTCGATATAGAAACTGCGCCAGAGAGTCAACATCACACTGAGCAACAGCAGCGAAAATGCGATCGACGAAACCGTTAGCAGACTGCGGAGCCGATTGCGGAAGGCGGACCTGGTAACGAAGCGTGTGAACGTCATAGCGTGAAAGAGAATTGTACCGCCTGAGCCGACCTAGGGTGGAACGGCGATGTGAACCGCCTGCGAATCGCAGCCAATTCTAAAGATATCCACAGGATGCGCCTTAAAGGCCGCGTAATTTCATCGGGCGTTTACATTGTTGCAACCTTGCCGAAACTCTTAATCCATAGCCTCAAGTTCATTAGCCCAGCAGTCTCTCTAGTCATTTGACGAGACAAATTCTAATAAGAAAAGGAAAAGGAGCAAGTATGCGCAGTTTTCAAGCTTCGTCGTTGAGGCTCGGCCTTTTTATCGCACTGGCTTCGCCTTTCGCGATTGGCCAACTCGGAATCGGGCCGATTACAACGGGTGTGAAATTCGCCAAGAAGAGGATTGGACATCCACCCTCGACCATCGCCGAAGGATTCGGTCTGCAGAAGATCGTCACCGGCTCCGACGCGTTGGAGAATCCGTCGGGCCCGATCACCCAGTTCGGTGTACTTACGGATGGAACTTTGACCGAAGCCGACGAAAATACATATCTGGTTCTCGACAGCAATCCAAGCGGCCCGGTCCCGGGCTACAACTACGGCCGACACTTCCTGTTTCAATTTCATGAAAATGGCAACAACCTCGCCTACGTAACCCGTATCAACCTGGACGTCACGTCAAAAGCTCACCGGATCACTCTGCTCACGCCGGTGGGAGCGAACGGGCAGACTGGCCTCAACTTTGGTGACGGTTCCACTTACGATCCGTTTACGCACTCGTTGCTCTTCACCCAGGAAGATGGGGGACCGACGGTGGAGTTGAAGACCACGTGGCCGCCGAATATGCAGACCCTCGACGGCGTGCTCGGCGTCAAGGGTTACGAAGGGATTCACCCGGACGATCGCGGCAACTTGATTCTGGCGGAGGATATCGGCGGCGTGTCGGTGAATGTGGATCCGAACGATCCCAACAGTCCGAAGAGTGCCCGGCAACCGAATTCATTCATCTACCGGTTCCTCGCGGCCGATCCGGCCAATCTTTCAGCGGGCGGAAAACTGCAGGCGCTGCAAGTGCTGATCAATGGTGCTCCGGTGGTATTCCATGCGAATGACCCGGTGGGCGACGTGTTCTCGATCAATCAACTGCGGCTGCATACTCCGGGGACGTCGTATCCAATGCAGTGGGTCACGGTTCACGACACCGCGGTTGACGGCTTCGCTCCGTTTGATGAGAACGCGCTGGCGAAGGCGGCGGGGGCAACGCCGTTCAAGCGTCCGGAGAACTTGCAGTTCAAGCCTGGGGAAAACTACCAGACGTTCTTCTTCTGCCCAACCGGCGACACCAACGTCAACTCGGGGAATCAGCCGGCCCTGGCGCAACGTGGGGCCTGGGGATCGATTTTCAGGGTTGATCTCAGTGAAGACCGCAATAGCGGTACGATTTCAATTTTCGTGCTCGGGACGGCGGAGCAGTCTTCGTTCGACAACCTAAGCTGGGCGGACGATCACACCCTCCTGGCCGCCGAGGATCGCGGAGATACCCTGCACGCCCAGCTCAACCGGTTGGATTCGATCTGGGCATACACGACGGACGGATCGGAACCACCGCTGCGCTTCCTGGCGCTGGGGCGCGACACGATAGCGGAAGTCAGAGGAGACAACGAGCCGACCGGAGTTCATGTCTCCAACGGTAGTACCGCAATCAACTCGCAACCGGGTACCATCGATAACCTGATCGGCGCCCGCGGGTTCTTTACGCGGCAGCATGGGGAAAACGTCGTGTATGAGATCGTAAAAGACTAAGACAGAATAGCGTGTCATTGACGACCCACTCTTCCGCGAGGCAGAGTGGGCCGTTCTTATCTCAGGAAAAAGTATTGCGCAGCTCGCGCCTTAGAATCTTTCCCGATGGCGTGCGCGGAACGGCTTCGACAAAACGCACTTCACGGGGCTGCTTGTGGTGAGCGAGGCGGTCGGCGACGAACTCGCGGAGCTGTTTGTCGAGTGCGCGGGAGGGCGTGTAACCATCGCGGAGGACTACGAACGCGCAGGGAATCTCGCCCGCTTCGGCATCGGGCTTGGCGACCACTCCGCAATCGCGCACCGCGGGATGTTCGAGAAGAACGGCTTCGACCTCGGCCGGTGCGACGGGGAAGCCCTTGTACTTGATCATTTCTTTTCTACGATCGAGGACGTAGTAGAAGTTATCGGCGTCGGCGCGGACGATGTCTCCGGAGTAGTACCAGCCGTCACGCAGGACAGCGGCGGTGGCTTGCGGGTTTTTCCAGTATCCCAACATGAACTGCGGTCCACGCATGACGAGTTCTCCGGGCTCGCCGGGGGCGACGTCGTTATCGTTGAGATCGAGGACGCGGCAATCAGTCAGCGCGAGTGGCTGGCCGATGGCGGCGGGGCGGTACATCTCGGGCGGAGCGATGTAACCGACGTGGGTGACGGGCGAGGCTTCGGTCATGCCGTATCCCTGGTTGACGGGGATGCCGGTGAGGTCGCCGAGGCGGCGGGCGAGGTCGGGAGCGAGCGGCGCGGCGCCGGATTTGATCCAGCGAACTTTGTGGTTTTTCGGGAAGCATCCGGCTTCGGCGGCCTGGCACAGGGCATTGATGGCCGGCGGCACCATCGGCATCATGGTGACTCCATATTCGATGGCGAGCGCCGAGAGCTTCTTGATGTCGAAGCGCGGCATTAGGATGAGCTTGGATCCGAGAGCGAGGGAGAGTGTTAGCGCGACGGTCAATCCGTAGATGTGATAGAGCGGCAGGAAGCAGAGCATGATGTCGTCTGCCGCCAGGGGCGTGCCGTTCGGGCCGAGCAGTTGGTACACATTGGCGACCAGGTTGTAATGCGAGAGCATCACGCCCTTGGGCAGGCCGGTGGTGCCGCTGGAATAAGGAAGCGCGGCGATGATGTCCCGAGACGAGGCACTGGGCTGGGGGAGTTTGGCGGAAGTGGGCTTGAGCAGGTGGGCGAAGTCTTCTGCTCCGTTAGCGGAATTGCGAATTGTGAACACGCGGCGTAGCGCGGGAAGTCCTGCGATCTTGACGTCTTCGAGGAGCGGGCCGTCGGTGATGAGGAAGGCCGCGCCGGAGTTTTCCATCTGGTAGCGGATCTCGCGCTCGCGATACGCGGGATTGAGGAGAGTTGGGATCGCTCCGGCGAGGGTGGCGGCATGGTAGGTGATCGCGAACTCCCAGGAGTTGGGGAGAAAGATCGCGACGACTTCGCCGGGCTGGAGTCCGGCGGCGACGAATCCGTGAGCCAGGGATTCAACATGGTCACCATATTCGACGTAGCTGAAACTGCGGTTGCAGGACGAGTCAATGAGAGCAGTTTTGCCGGGAACGCGGCGGCAGGTTTCCAGAACGATGTCGTGAACAAAGCGGCCGGCAGGATCGGCGTAGAGCTGGGTGCGAAGCATCCGGGACGATTGTACAGGACTGCATTCGAGCGGAGCGCGCTCCGCTCGTGCAGTGAATCCGCTGCCCTCGGATTAGGAACTGCTCACGGGGCGTACATGAGGGAGCGAGGCCAGTTTCTCGGACCAATGAATTCGCCCGGTTGCCTGCATCACGACGAACAGAGTCGCGATGGAGATGATCGTGATCGAAAGGCCGGTAAAGCCCTTCCAGAAGAAAGCATAGGAAAACAGTACGAGGTAGATCAACTGGGCTCCTCCGGCTTCGACCGCGGCAAAACGGGCTCCTACGACGAGGCGTAGATAACTGACGACTAGCGCGATCGAAACCAGCGATGCAATCACCATGGCGAGGTGGATTGAGATGTGGTCAACGAGGTAAGCAAGCAGCAAGTGAAAGGCGAAGAAAGCCGCGGCGAGGAAGAAGTAGTTCATCGGATGAAGGTCGATCTCCCGCAGCGTTGTGAGGATGAACATCAGAAAGAAAAAGAAGAAGAGAGATACAGGCGCAAAGTAGCTGATCTCTCCGGCTAACGGTCCAGGCTGCAACTTTCCGGGCATGGTCATGCCGATCTGGAATCCTGAAACGAAGTTGGAATATTGCCATGTCAGCCGCCAGCCTGCGGGCTGCGATTCCTTGGTGGTCGGGGAAAGAGTGTCGTCGGCAAAGTCGATATCTTTGAAGTTGGTGGTCATGGTCAGGACGAAGTCGTGGACCTGCGCTATGCCATCTCCCAGTTTGTAGCGCCAGGAATCGAGACCCTGTGAGCGATAGGCTACTCGGAGGACTACGCTTTGACCGGATGCAACAGTGGCTACCACGCACGCCCCTTTACCAGAAGTCGAGAGCGGCAGGGAGTGGCCGTCTACTTCCAACACGAGTCCGTCATACACGGCGTGCTCTGCCGGAAACGGAAGGTTGAACTCGACCGACTGGGTTTCGGTGGTGTCGTTGCGGAATCGGTACTCGCCCTTGAAGTCCACAGTGTAGGTGTTGTACCAGAGCAGGCCCTTCTGACGGTGATCGAGCTGAAGGTTGACATCGAGTCGACTGGAGTCCAGCGGCAGTCCAATCATCCGCTCGATCTTGTCCTGTCGGATGACGGTTTTTCTATGGCCTTGTTCAGTGACAGCGGAAAGCTCAGTTTTCTTGTAGGTGGCGGCGGGTGGACTCTGTTCCTGCAGGGTGCCCCAGGTGGACGCTACGCGTCCTTCCAAGTGCTCATTGGAGGAACCGGTTCGGGAGTAGATCGTAGATCCCAAGATCATCCAAGCGATGGTCGTGCAGATGAAGATGAACGAGATTGCGGCGATGCGTCGAATCACGGCGAATCCTCCTGAAGGTTGCGTCGAGCAGGATGAAGCATGTTGGGGGCCAGTCCACAAGTAGACTAACGCATCATACTTTCTATTGTAAAGTACTTTGTAGTGTCACTCAAGACACCAGTCGTGTCTCACGAACCACGCCGTGAAAGCGGCATTCGGTCGAACCGGGAACTGGTTCGCTCCACCTGGTAACAATCGAAGCGGCAGCGCAGGCAACGAAGCTGTCGGAGCTTTCGGTGTAGAGGGTCGCTAGGCGACTCGGCGAGCGTTGCAGGCCATAACCTGAGTGAACGCGGAGCAGGCCCCGAAAAAACAATTGCAGGAGCCGACCTGACGGTTACACAGGGAAGGCCGCTGACAGTGGAGAGGGACGAGCGAACAAGCTCCGCTGAACCTGCCGGGGTAATGGCGATGGGATGTAGGCAGAGGAGACCAGACGCAACACGGGAAACCCCAAACGGTGATCGCAGTAGGGATCAACTGGCAACTCGTGAGAGAGAGGCCGGGCCGTCTGGGGTGACGGAGAGGCCCGTAGTGTGCGCTGAGCAGCGCGTTGTTCGGGAGGGTTGAAGTCCCTCTGGCGCTCGAATGAGGGGCGCCATATCCAAAGACGGCGGTAACGACGTCGTCGGCCGGAGGAGCAATCCTTCGGAGGGCAGGGTGTCCATCG
>JBKPCG010000005.1:0-16501 GCA_046727255.1 Acidobacteriota bacterium
CCTTCCACAGATGTAGAGTCCCCGCAGGAATCTTGGTGAGGAAGTTGAACAGCGCATCCGATCCCACGGCGATGATGGCAGGCACGTGCAGCCCAAAGATGAGTGTGGGCAGCAACAACACGCCGCCGCCCAATCCCGTCAGCCCGATCAGCGTTCCCACCACGAAGCCGATCAGAATTTTTGCCAGCAAAAGTTCCATGCCGCATCTCGGTCAAAACACAGAGAACTGAGAACCAGGAACTGAGAACTGCTTTTATCCGTTACCGTTCACCCCGATAAAGCCCTCGCGTTCCAAATGCAGAATGATGGTTTGCGCGGCTTCTTCCGGACTCAACTTCCCGGTGTCAATCACAACTTCGGCATTCGCGGGCGTTTCATAGGGATCCGAAATACCTGTGAACTCCTTGACGATTCCCGCGCGCGCCTTGGCGTACAAGCCCTTTCGGTCGCGCTGTTCGCATATGTCAATCGAAGTCGCCACGTGCACGAGGATGAACCCACCGAACGGCTCGATCATCTGCCGGACAGCCTTGCGTGTGGCCTCATAGGGAGCAATCGGAGCACACACCGCGATGCCGCCGTTCTTGGTGATCTCGGACGCAACATAGCCGATGCGGCGGATGTTGATGTCGCGATGCTCTTTCGAGAATCCAAGCTCCGAAGACAGGTTCTTGCGCACCAGATCGCCGTCCAAAAGGGTGACCGGACGCCCGCCCGTTTCCAGGAACTTCGTGATCAGCGCGTTCGCGATCGTCGATTTTCCCGAGCCCGAAAGCCCGGTGAAGAAAATTGTTACGCCCTGTTTATGCCGTGGCGGATAGCTGCGCCGCAGTTCCTGCACCACTTCCGGATACGTAAACCAGCTGGGGATGTCGCGGCCTTCGTTCAGACGATCCCGCAGCTCCGTCCCCGAAACGTCGAGGACCTTTGCGCCCTGCGGCACTTCATCCGCGGGAACGTAGCGATCCTCGTTCTGTAAATAGACCATCATCTGGAAGGGAACCATCGTCACGCCCATCTCCGCTTCATGCTTCTTGAACAGTTCCTGAGCCTCGTAAGGCCCGTAGAAGGGCTTCCCATCAGTATCCTTGCCGGGTCCCGCGTGATCTCTGCCCACGATGAAATGCGTGCAGCCGTGGTTCTTGCGAATCAGCCCGTGCCAGACCGCTTCGCGCGGTCCGCCCATACGCATCGCCAGCGGAAGCATCGAAAGCTTCGCCGTGCCGTGCGGATACTTGGGCAGCAACAACTGGTAGCAACGCGTGCGAACAAAGTAATCCACATCGCCCGGCTTGGTCATGCCGACCGAGGGATGAATCAGCAGATTAGCTTCGACCTGTTTCGCGGCACGCGTCGTCAACTCGACGTGTGCGCGGTGCATGGGGTTGCGCGTCTGAAAGGCAACGATTTTGGTCCAACCCATGCGCTGAAACTCCGCCCGAACAACGGCTGGCGTCAAACGCAGTTCGCGGAAATCGTAATGCGACGGCTCTTGCAGCCCTTCGACTTTTCCGCCCACGTACCACGGATTCGACTTGTTTATGGCGTAGTCTGCGCCCGGATGAGCAGCGCTGGTTGAGCCGAACACCGCCTTCGCTTCGGCTGTGCGGTCCGGCTGCCACACGTCCTCGACGTGCATGACCGCGAGCATCACGCCCTCGGGATCACGCAGTGCAATCTTGCTGTTGCCCGCCGTGAGCTTCTTGGCGAAGTCTTCCGTGACGTCGAGCGTGATCGGCATCGGCCACAGTGTGCCGTTGGCTAGCCGCATATTCTGACAAACGCCTTCGTAGTCGGCGCGGTTTAAGAATCCGCGCAGCGGCGAGAAGCCGCCGCTCATCAGCAGCTCCAGGTCACAAAGCTGCCGCGCGGTCAGGTCCCATGACGGCCAGTCTTTCGATTGCGCTTTCAACTCTGCGGCGCGCTCCGCCGGCACTTGCAATTGAATGAGTTCTCCCCCGTGCGGGGCGATGAGATGATTGGTCGAAGCAGTCAATTCGGTAATCCTCCGGGATTGTATACTTCAAATTTTTATTTGGTCAGAATCGCTGGGGGACAAACGGTTCAGTTTTCTTCACTCTCGTTGCTAAGCTCCCCCGCCGGGGCTGGAGAGGACCTTTCGCGAAAAGCGGCGCTCTACATCCGAGTCTTGCCACAGCAGTGCGAAACCTGAGTAACAAGGAAAGGAAGCAATTCCAATTCCGTAATCGACCCGGCACAATTTTGTAACTTGTTGAAAACAATAATCCAATGTTACCCACGCTTATGCGCAGCCATCTCCGCCGTCAAGTGTGAAAAAGAATGCGGTATCCCACAAGGAAATGGAGTGGCAAGTTCCATTCTATGTCATACCAAGTTGATACGGAGTCAAAACGCCGAACGTCAAGTATCCGATGAGTTCACGGATGATGCGGTAATGGCACCCATGATCAGTCCCCAACCCATAGCTCAAGAGCTTATTTCTGCCGCTGTCGTGCCGTACGCCGGGGCACCCGTGGAGGCCACATCCGACCGAGTGAAGCGGTGCTTTCCGGCGGCTGACAGTGGAATGGCATCTACTTCACGAACCTCGATGCGGATCGGGTGCCCGGGGCAAAGCGCCCTCATTTGGCGGATCGATTCCTGAATCTTTTCCTCGAGTGCCTGGCGATTGCGCTGGCCCGGCACAATCCACAGGATAATTTCATCCACGGCAGTCTGATGAAACTGGAAATTCACGATCCCATCGCTGCCATACATCAGGTGCGTGAAGAACTCACCGTGCACGACCCGGCCGCCGGGGAACAGGAAATTGTCGCTGGTGCGCGCGATCTCCAGCCGCATCAAGGGAGAGTTGTTGCCGCACGAACACTGTTCTTGTGAGAGATATCCGCAATCTTCATTGCGATAGCGAATGAACGGCATGGACCAGTTTTTCAACGAAGTCAACAGGAAAGGCCTGGGCCCTGGCTCCATCGTTCTGTCTTCCTCCAGCACCACGAAATCGGTGTTGATATGCATCTTTCCTTTCGGGCACTCGGCGGCGATGTTCTGCACTTCGCTCGACCCGTAGCAATCAAACACCTTGCACTGGAAGACACGCTCGATTACTGCGCGCTGCGGAGCGTAGAGTTTCTCGGCGGTGGTGAAAACACCCTTGATCCGCTCGATGGATTGTTTCCGGCTGTCTAGAAACGCGGCGAATCGCGCGATCGTAGATGCATATCCGAGGATTACCCGAGGCTGAATCCGCCGGAATCGCTTCGCCCAGTCGGCCATCGCCGCTTCGCCTGAATGAAAGGGATCAAACTGATACATCCGCCGCGTGTACTGACGCAGTTCAAATTCCACCCGGGACATGGCATAGAGTTTGTCGTTTCCACCCCAGAAGAACGCGATCATCTCTCCCGGATGCCAGCCACATTGCATCAGGTTCCGGTACGTTCCGGCGTCGCTCGCCGCCATGTACTCGAGACTACGAAAAAACTTGAGTGGCACTCCCGTCGATCCGCCGCTGAAGTGGGGGCGCAGTTTTTCCAGCGGGACGTCCTCTCGGACCAAGTCGCGCTGTTTTTCCCTGATGATGTCTTTCGTCAGGACGGGAAGCTTAACGAAATCATCCCAGTTGCGGATGTCCTGGCTGCGGATTCCAAGGTTGCGGAACAGTGCACGGTAGTAAGGAACATGAGCTTCAGCGTGCGCCAGCAGGGAGGACAGTTCCCCGAACTGTTTTTCGCGGATTTCTTCGGCTGACCGGAACGGGGCGCCCTCAATCTCCTTGAGCACACGCAGCGTGTCGACACCGCGCAACCGGCAGGTGAGACCCAGAAGGGCGCGTCCGAAGAAAGGAGGGTGTTCTGGTGTGGGACCCACTTGATTTACTTTTCCCGTGCCCGGCAAATGCGCGCGCGTTTGTGATGCTGGAGGACCCTTTTCATCTGTGATGAATGTTGGGAAATCTTGAGAAAACTATAGCACACCGGTTCTTCACGGCGATCTGTGTCGTCATATAACTTTGGCGTCACTTTCGGTCCCCAACACTGGTCTCCGGCACCAAATCTGACAGTTCCAGAACCGAGAGGTTGGCGAACTTTCCCAGGGGAGTCCTGGTCTTCAGCCATTGCTTGGTTCCCAACAGGGCTGGATAGAAAGTGCGTATCCACTTTTCGCGCAATCCAAGCCTTCTTTCCTCGGGTGGAGTAGTCAGGGAATAACCATGTTCCTGCAGGCAGTCCCCGACCAGCGCTTCCAGAGCCGCCACTTGTTCCCGTGATAACCTCTCCTTCCAGCGCTGGATAGGGTTGACCTGGGATTGGGCAACTTCCTCACGAAAGGAGGAATTCGTCTCCCGGATTCTCCCCAGACCCGCTTGCTGGATGCGGTCGTAATCCAACTCGTGATCCAGGAACCGGCTGAGCGTCGCGAGCGTCTCGCGCGCTTCTAACACCAGATCTTCGTAGCGCACTTCGATGTAATCCGCCGGGATCTTGCGCCCGTGAGCCTGTCCGGTTCGGACCATCCATTTCCAATACGCAGCGGTGGGCAGCAGGTCCCGGGATGATCCGATGTTCCACGGCAGCGGTTTGAATCCTTCCATTTTCTTCAGGGAAAGCGCAATGTCGCGCCCGTCACGAACGATGTGAATGAACAGAGTCTCGGGAATGTCGGCCTTCACTTGCGGCAGGTATAGGACACAATCGGGGTCGTAGATCACCCAGCGACGCGCATTCTGATTGCTGACGATCTCATTCATGACGATCTGAATGAAATCTCCGCCCGTCCGGCATCCGTCCAGGAGCTTCGCTCTGATCTCCTTCGCCGTCAGTCCCGATCTCCGGTAGCCCTTGCTGTGCAACCAGGTTTCTACCACTCGCTCCCTGTTCGCACGCTTGTCCAGACTTCCGAATTTGGGAATCATCAGCTTATAGATATCCAGATGTCCCCGATAAATCGCAAAACCGCCGGCCGAAAGCAGCATGTCAAAAAGCAGATTCGTCCCGGAACGATGGCAGCCCATTACGAACACCGGCCGCCGGCTGCGATCCATCTGCTTATTTGTTCCGAGATCAGTTCCGAGGTTGGGAATTGCTTCGGTCCGGCCCGCCTGAATCGTCAACTCTGACATGGTTCCTTTCGTCAAGGATACTGTATGGCACGCAGCCGTTATGCTCTCTTACGCCCTTTCCGCTAGACCATCCATTTTTTGGGCAGGGCCACCTGTAGCGAGCCAGCAGGCCCGTGTTCGCTTGGGATGTGGGCGGCATGAAAGAGAGCAAAGCCCTCCACATCGATATTCAGCAAGCCGGAGTCCAAAAATCCCACTTGTAGCCTGCCTAGATGCTTGATTCTGACTGTGCGTTACACACCATTATGAATTGGTTTGCACTCGAAAAACAGGCTTAGGGCAATCGTGAGTAATCTATTGCCCTGATTTGCCACGACCCCACTCACCATCCGTGCTTCATTGCGGCGGCAAACTTGTCCGGGGGCAGCGTGTTCAGGACGTCCTCCTTGGTCAGCCAGGCGCGCCGGGCCTGAGTCACTCCATAACGAATCTTTGCCAGATGTGAAGTGTGGTGCGAATCGGTATTGACCACGATCTTTACTCCCGCTTGTTTGGCGGATCGCAGGTGAACGTCACACAGGTCCAACCGGTCAGGGTACGAGTTCAGTTCCATTGCCACTTTGTTTTTTTTCGCTGCTTTGAGCACCGCGTCCAGGTCGAACGGATACGCGTCACGTCGTAACAACTGGCGTCCGGTGGGATGGCCGATCACGGACACGTTCGGGTTCGAAATCGCTTTCAGCAGCCGGGCGGTCATGGTGTCGCGGTCCTGGCTGAAGTGAGAGTGCACGCTGGCGATCACGATGTCCATTTGTTCGAGCACCGAATCGGACAGGTCCAGTGAGCCGTCGACCAGAATGTCCACTTCAATGCCGGCAAAGATGCGGATGCCTTTCATTTTCTTCTCGGCCGCGCGAATCCGCTCGATGTGAATCAGCGCGCGCTCATCCGTCAGACCATTGGCGAAGGCTAGGTTCTTAGAGTGGTCGGTAATCGCCATGTATTGATATCCGCGTTCCCGCGCCGCCTCGGCCATTTCCTCGATGGTATTGCGGCCATCGGTCTCGACGGTGTGCATGTGCACATCGCCCAGGATATCCGATAGCGCCAGCAGTTTCGGTAACGCATGGCTGGCAGCGGCTTCGATTTCTCCCAGGTTCTCGCGCAGCTCCGGAGGGATGAAGTTCAACTTGAGTTTCGCGTAGATTTCTTCTTCGTTATTTCCGGCAACCGGTTTCGCCGTTTCCAGCTCCGCCAGGCTGTATTCGTTGAGGGTGTAGCCCATTTTCAGCGCGCGCTGCCGCAACGCTACGTTGTGCGCCTTGGAGCCGGTGAAATATTGCATGGCCGCTCCGAACGACTCCGGCGGCAAAAGTCGAACGTCCACCTGCATGCCATTGCGCTGCCGAAAGCTGATCTTGTTTTCGCCTTGCGCGATGATTTCCATCAGGCCGGGAAATCGCAGCAGGTGCTCAGTAATTTTCCGGATCGATTCCGCAGAGCAGCAGGCTTGACCTGTAACCAGGATGTCGAGGTCGCCAACGGTATCCCGTCCACGACGAAGCGATCCAGCCGGCGTTACCTTCTCCACGCCCGGAATGTTCAGCAGATGTTCAACCAGTTTCTCTGCCACCTGCTCAGCCGTATCCAGCAGGAAACGTCCACCGATCCGGCGATAGTCTTCAATCGCCTTCAACAGTTTCTGTTCGTGCTTTTCTCCCATGCGCGGCAGCGTTCGAATTTTGCCTTCGCGCGCCAACTTCTCCACGCCGTCGAGGTCGCTGACCTGATACGCGCTCCAGATCAAAGCAATCGTCTTCGGTCCCAGGCCTTGAATCTTGAACAACTCCAGCATCGATGGATGGTATTTTTTCAGAAGCTCGGCGTGCACTTCGAGACGTCCCTCACCCAGCAGTTGCTGAAGGTTGAGCAGCATCCCTTTGCCAATTCCGGGGACCGCGAGAATTTGTTTCGGTTCCTGAATCAGCTCCCTGACCTGCTGCGGCAGCGCTTCAATGGCAGCCGCGGCATTGCGATACGAGCGGATGCGGAACGAATCCTGGCCGTCAATCTCGAGCAAATCGGCAGTTTCGTACAGAATGCTGGCGATGGCTTTGTTATCCATTGGAAGAGGAAATTGTATCGCTGTTGCCGGAAGGCAGATAGTTTTGCCAGACGGGGTGGTGAAGTTTGGAGCGAGTGCCCGTGGTGATTGGCAGGCCATGCCCAGACGATCAAGCAAGCGAGATGATCCCCAAAATGCGCTCCGGGGGTAGAAGAAACCATAAGCTCACCCCTTGCGGCGAGTAGGCCGAATGTGTTGTTCGGAAGTTTGTGGAACTTCTGATTGTTCTTGGGATGTGATAGCGGACGTGCTCAAGGTGAAGCCGCCGGAAAAGGCGAAGGCCAAAAACGACAAACGGACAAGGCATAAACATTGACCGGGAGGTCCGGCGTCGTTTCCACAAAGCCTCCCAGTCGCCGCCTCAAACCCGATTCCATTCTTCGTCGTGCTGTGCTTCCGGGTGTAGCAATTCCAACAAATCCAGTGCTCCTCGGTCTCCACAACCTGCAGGGCCTGCTAGAAACTGCATAGCCTGCTCTACCGTCAGTTTCTTGAGGTTGGGAGGGGAATACGTTTTTGGCCCGCTTGCGGAATCGGACTGCATGACTTGTGTACTCCTTGCCCGAAGTTTGTCATGCCTCCCAGCCGCGTTGTTTACCACTTTGATCTTGTTACAAAATTCGAACACTCGCCGACTGGGCACATCAAAGGCATGATTCCGGAAAAATACAAGGAGTTATAAAAACCAAACCTACCAAGACGGGGCACACCGCCACTGCGGCCAGAGGAAGTTGAAGATCTGGGCGTGAGGAAAACCGCCTCCCAGAACTAGGAGGCCTTGGTTACGTTCGCTGCCTGGGCGCCTTTCTGCCCCTGCGTGATTTCAAATTCGACCTTGTCGCCCTCTTGCAGACTCTTGTAGCCCTCAGAGGTTATTGCGCTGTAGTGCACAAACACGTCCGGTTGCCCATCGTCGCGACCGATGAACCCGTACCCTTTCGCGTTGTTGAACCACTTCACCGTGCCTTTCAGACGTTCCACGTGCGCCCCCCTCATTTTGCGGGCGCCCTCGGAACGGTGGACGGTGGAAGAATTCCGGGGACCGCAAAATATGCACGCATTGTGCGACTGCCGGGTGGCACTGTCAAGGATACGCCCCACAAAAACACAGGTTTTTCGCATGTTTCTTGGCTTGGGAGTGGATGTAAGGCAGGTTTTCAGCAAGCCGTTTCCCCCTGCTGCGCGAGCCACAGAATGCCTGCGATCGTCTTGGCATCGCGGATCACCCCCTCAAGGACCATCCGTAGGGCCACCGACAGAGGAAAGAACCGCGTCGCGATCTTCTCATCTTCTTCGGGCTGGGCAATGCCTGGGCGCAAACCTCGGGCGAGGTAAATGCTCATGGTCTCGTCCAAAAAGCCGGGACTCACGTAAAAATGGAGGATCTTCTTCCATCGACGGGCGGAGAAGCCGGTCTCTTCCAGCAGTTCGCGTTTGGCCGCGGCCAGTTCCCGTTCCCCTGCATCAATGCGTCCCGCCGGGAGTTCCCACATCGTTTGTCCCGCCGCATGCCGATACTGCTTTTCGAGCAACACCCTTGGATCAGCGGCCCGACCCTCAACCGCCAGTACGACAATCGATCCTGAATGCCGGACGACATCACGCCTCGCGCGAATGCCGCCGGGCTCTTCAACTTGATCCGTTGTGACCGAGAATACCGGCCCGCGATAACTGACGCGCGAAGAGATAACGCGTGCCTTCTTTGCTTTCGATCTGCTGGGTTCGGTCATGAACAACAAATATAACCTGTGCGACGAACACAACTGAACGAAGCGTGTGGGTCGGACACTCCTGTCCGACAAATGTGTAAATCGAGAGCACCCTCGCAGGATGATTCCTAGCCGCTGGCAGTGATATGCTCCGCCCGTGCCAAGAACACCCCAACTAGCGATCGTTGGAGCCGGCAGTCTAGCAACTTCCCTGGCTCTGGCCCTGCGAGAATCCGGATACACCATCACCGAAATCATCAGCCGCGACTCACCACGTTCACGTCGAACTGCGCGCCAATTGGCCGCAAAGGTCGGCGCGTCCGCCGTTGTCGGCCAGACTGCGATCCTCGAAGCCTCGTTGCTGTGGTTCTGCGTTCCCGACCGCGAGATTCGTTCGGCTTCTGCATCTCTCTCAGTTCGAGCCCGCGGCAAATTACGCTTCGCGTTTCATTCCAGCGGCGCGCTTACCAGCCGCGAACTCGATCCGTTGCGCAAGACCGGAATCGCGGTCGCTTCCGTTCATCCCCTGATGACCTTCGTTCCCGGCAGTCAGCCCTCAGTGGTCGGAGCGCCATTCGCCGTGGAGGGCGATGGCGCCGCCACGCGCATAGCCCGACGGATTGTGCGCGACTTGGGTGGCAAGAGCTTCACGCTCCCGCCCGCCCGCAAAGCGGCCTATCACGCGTGGGCGACTCTAACTTCGCCACTTTTTCTCGCGTTCTTGGTGACGCTGGAAGACGTGGCCCGAGCCGCCGGACTCACGCCAGAGGATTCGCGACGGAAGAGCTTGCCGATCATCCGCCAGACACTGGAAAACTACTCGCGCCTCGGCCCGCGGCGCTCTTTCAGCGGACCAATTATTCGTGGGGATGCGGAGACCGTCGCGAAGCACCTGGCGGTGCTCAGAAAACACTCCGAGGCGCGCGCCGTTTACGTGGCGCTCGCGCGCTCCGCGCTGCGCAGCCTGCCAGTAAAGAATCGAAACGAACTGAGGAAATTGTTGTAGCGCCGGCATCCTGCCCTCGCAGGCGGCGCTGGACAAAGTCTTGTGTCGCGACTAGCACCGCGGATCGTGATTGAGCTTGAATTGTGACAGAGACCCATCTTCATCTTCGGCGCGGCCAGCGTCCCGCCCGCCAGACAGCCGCCCGGACGGCAGCGCTACCTCACCTCTTCGTGAACAAGTGCCCCAATTTTTCTTCTTTAGTCTTCAAATAGTCTTCCGTGTGCGAGGTCGGCGCCACTTCGCAGGGCACCCGTTCGGTCACTCTGATTCCCGCCCGCGCCAGCGCCCCGACTTTATCCGGATTATTCGAGAGCAACCGCACCTGCTTCACTCCCAACGCCTTCAGAATCTCGACCGGTAGTTGGAACTCGCGGTGGTCGGCCTTGAACCCGAGTTTCTCATTGGCTTCGACCGTGTCCAGCCCGCTGTCCTGGAGCGCATAAGCTTGGAGCTTCGCCATCAGCCCGATCCCACGCCCCTCCTGCTGCTCGTAGACGAGTACCCCGGCGCCCTGCTGCGCAATCATCGACAGCGCCATTTCCAGTTGCTGCCGGCAGTCGCAGCGCAGGGATCCGAACACGTCTCCGGTCAGACACTGCGAGTGAATCCGCACCAGCGGAGAGCCGGAAAGGTCGTCGCCCATCACCAGAGCCACGGCCTCTTCTTTCTTGCCAGAGCCGTTGCCAATGCCAGTTGTGAAACCGTGAATACGGAATTGTCCCCAGCGGGTTGGGAAGTCCGCGGAAGCAACCTGTTGTACCTTCGCTTTGCTCACTCCAAAATTATATCCCTTTGGTCGGGAACGCTCGCCCACGTGCGGAAAGGCTCCTAAATCCCACGCTAAGGCGCCCCGCACTTTTCCATTCCGGAGACGCAGCCCCACCAGAAGATGCAAGGACTTGCACACTAATGACATTGGCAGCACGTCACCCGGTCAAGCTGTTTGTTTTCTGGTAAGTGCGGGTGAGAGCCCTCGAACCTAAGGTAGAAAAATTGCAGTGTCGCAGGGTGAACAATCTGTGCTTGCAATAACTTCGGCGAGGAACAGCTCTTGTTACCTCAGGCACAGGAGCGGTCGAATACGAAGATGCTAAAATCCGATATCGCGACCGGCCCGGGCAGCTGGCCAGTTGTAGCGCCGGAAATGGAGTCTGGATCCGTTGGTCTCCAGAGATGCGGCGACGCATCTACCAACAGGTTAAGCCATTCCAGATCAGAAGCTTAGCCCCCTTTCCCAAGCTATGGATAAGAAGATTGTCATCATCGGAGCAGGACCGACGGGGCTGGGCGCAGCTTATCGTCTGCACGAACTCGGTTACGACAACTGGATCCTGTACGAGAAGTCAGACGGCGTCGGCGGACATTCGACCTCCCACGTCGATGGCAACGGCTTCGTTTGGGATGAGGGCGGGCACGTCATCTTTTCGCACTACCCCTATTTCGACAAACTGATCGACACCACGCTCGGCAAGGAAGTTCACGAGCGCATTCGTGAGAGCTGGATCGTGAAAGACGGTGGCTGGGTCCCGTATCCTTTCCAGAGCAATTTGCGTTATCTGCCGAAAGAGGTTCAGGTCCGGTGCCTGGTTGGAGCAGCCAAGGCTACCGCTAACGGAGCAGGGAAGGAAGCGGCCAACTTCCGCGATTGGATTCTGGCAACTTTCGGAGAGGGCATCGCCGACGCCTTCATGTTCCCCTACAACCAGAAGGTCTGGACGACGCCTCTTGAGCAAATGTCGAAAGGCTGGATTGCCGATCGGGTTGCCGTCCTGGATTTCAAGCGATTGCTGGAAAACGTTCTGTACGAGCGCGACGACGTAGGTTGGGGTCCAAACAGCAAATTCAAATTTCCGCTCCACGGCGGGACGGGCGAGATATACCTCCGCATGGCCAGCCACTTTCCCGAGAAAGTAAAGACCGGCAAGCAGCTCGCCGAAGTTGACCCGAATCGGCGCCGAGTCTCCTTTGCCGACGGCACCGGCGACACCTACGATCTGCTGATTTCAACCGCGCCTCTCGACCTGGTCGCAAAAATGATCCGCCCCAGCGACACCAAGCTCGTTGACGCAGCCGCTGGCCTGGAGCACAACAACCTGCTGGTGATGGGCATTGGCCTGAAGAAGAAGATTGAAACCGGCCGCTGCTGGATTTACTTCACCGATTCCGACATGCCCTGCTATCGCGCTACCTACTTCTCGCACTACTCGCCTTTCAACGTCCCCAACGGCGACACCGAGCGCTACAGTTCTCTCATGTGCGAGATGTCCTTCAAAGTGGGAGAGAAACCCGACCCGGACAAAGTGCTGGACAAGGTGATTGACGGCCTCATCAAGTCCACCATCCTCGAAGAAGGGGACCGCCAACATATCGTTTCCCGCTATCATCGTAGTGTCGGCTATTCGTACCCGATCCCGACGCTCGGCCGCGATAAGGCTCTGGCCGTCCTACAGCCGGCATTGTTGGAAAAGGGAATTTACTCCCGCGGGCGCTTCGGCGCCTGGCGGTACGAAATTGGAAACATGGATCACTCCGTGCTCATGGGCGTGGAAGCAGTCAACAATATCCTTGCCGGAGAAAAAGAACTGGTCTTTCACAGTTCGTAACTAAGTGCAGTTCATAGTTGACAGGAAGGTCATGCCAGTTGCCGCCAATGCGTCGCCGAGAATCAGCGTAATCATCCCGGCCTACAAGACCGCGCACTTGATCGCAGGCTGTCTGGATTCCGTGTTGTCGCAGACGTATCAGGATTTCGAGGCGATCGTCGTGAATGACGGTTCTCCCGACACGCCGGAACTTGAGAAGGTGCTGCAACCCTACATGGGGCGGATCGTTTACATAGTGCAGCCGAACAAGCGCGCGGCGGGAGCCAGAAACACGGCCATCCAGCGGGCACGGGGTGAGTTCCTGGCATTCCTGGATAGTGATGACACTTGGCTTCCAGATCACCTCGCTTCGCAGATGCAGTTAGTCGATGCCGATCCGTCGCTCGATCTGGTCTATTCCAACGCTCTGCTGATCGGGAACCCGGAGCGAGAGTCGGAATTCATGGAAAGGTGCCCATCGAGCGGTCAGGCTACTTTCGCTGCGCTGATCGTCGAACGGTGCCAGATTCCTATTTCAACCGTGGTCGTCCGCAAACAGGCGCTGGTGAAGGCTGGTCTGTTCGACGAGAAACTCCCGCGGTGTGACGATTACGACATGTGGGTGCGCGCCGCGTTCCACGGCGCCAAGGTCGGGTACAGCCACAACGTTCAGGCTCGCCTGAACGTAGGGCGCCCCGATTCGCTCTCCCTGGAAAGAGGGAAAATGGTCGAAGCCTACTCGAACATTCTGGGGAAACTGAATCGCACCCTGCCTTTGAGCGACGCAGATCGTAGAGTAGTGGAGAAACGGGCGGCCGAAATCAAAGCCATGTACCTGGTGGAGCAGGGCAAGACCCAACTCAAAGCAGGGGAGTTCGGAAAAGCCAGGGAGGCCTTCACCGAAGCCAACCGCAATCTGAAAGCACCCCGATTGAGTCTGGTGCTGTTCGGATTGAGGATCGCTCCCGACCTGACCAGGAAGCTGGCTTCTTTCCGGAATCGAATCATCAGCGGGGCAGCGCGCCCGAAACTGGGCGGGGCCCGTACCTAGTTCTGAGGGTGAGGACGAGAAGACTTCGATGCTGAAGCGTGTAATTGCTGGCGCACAGCGTGTCCTTGGATTGCACGCTCCCGGTCGGAACCTCGCCGTCTTCCCCGACGATACATTTCTTGTTTCCTATCCCAAGTCGGGGAACACCTGGACACGGTTCCTGATCGCCAATCTGGTGCGCCCGCACGAGAAGATTGATTTTTCGAATGTCAACCGCGTGATTCCGGGTTCAGAAGTCACCCGTAATCGGGACCTGTTGCGCACGCCGCGACCGCGCATCATCAAGAGTCATCAGTATTTTGATCCTCGCTATCCGCGCGTGATCTACATAGCCCGCGACCCGCGGGATGTCGTGGTCTCGCAATACCATTTTCAGCGCAAGCGTAACATAGTGGCCGATCAATATCCGCTCTCCGAATACGTGGGGTGTTTCGTTGCGGGTCAAACCTCTTTTTATGGATCTTGGGGAGAGCACGTGGCCAGCTGGCTCGCAACCCGTCATGGCCGGCCTGGATTCTTGTTGTTGCGGTATGAAGATATGGTCGAGGACACCGCCCGCGAATTGTCCAAGGTCGCTTCTTTCCTCGGTCTCTCTTCGACACCGGAGATGATACTTCAGGCGGTGGAACGGAGTTCTGCCGACCGGATGCGTACCCTCGAAAAATCTCAGGCGCAGTTGTTCACTTCGACGAAGAACACACGCCAGGATATTCCATTCGTCCGGGCGGCCAAGGCAGGCGGATGGCGCTCGGCTTTACCTGAGGCATGCGCCCTGCAACTCGACGAGGCGTGGGGGAACTTAATTCAATGGCTGGGCTACGAGCCGGTTCTCGCCCACAAAGGGAGTGTGGTTGAAGACCAACATGCCGGTTTCTTTGTTGGGCCGCGTCCTTGAGGCGGCTGGCCTGCCAAGTTCGGCGGGCCTCCAAGAATTGTTTGATAAGAGTTTGCTGAGAGCGTGATCGGATTGGTCAGATTACGGTTCGGGCGAACCAAAAAATGAGGGGATACACATGTTTTCGCGATTGATTGGTGGATCAAAAACGCTGCTAGGCCTGCATCGGCCTCGCCGCAATCTTGTGATTTGGCCTGATGATACCTTCCTTGTCTCGTTCCCGAAGTCGGGCAACACCTGGACCCGTTTCCTGATTGCGAATCTGGTGTACCCAGAGGCGCCCGTCGGTTTCGAGAACATCCATCGTCTGGTTCCGGATCCGTTTGGCACTGCGAAGAGGGATTTTGACCGGATGCCAAGGCCACGCATCATCAAGAGTCACGAATGTTTTGAGCCGCGCTATCCCAAGGTGATGTATATCGTTCGCGATCCGCGCGACGTCGTCATCTCGCAGTATCACTATCATCGCAAGTGCAAGAAGATCGAGGACGGCTATCCCATGGAGAAGTTCGTAACTCGCTTCCTGGCCGGCGAGACCTGTCCGCATGGCTCCTGGGGTGAAAACGTTGGCACCTGGATGACGGCGCGCCACAACCATCCGCGGCGGTTCCTGTTGCTGCGCTATGAGGATATGGTTGCCGATCCCCGCCGCGAACTGGCGCGAGTGGCGACATTCCTGAATATTCCGGCCGATGCTGACCGGATCTCGCAAGCGGTCGAACGGAGTTCGGCGGAGCAGATGCGGAAGCTCGAAAAAACGCAGGCCGACCAATGCGGGCTAACCAAAGAAACCCGTAAGGATCTATCATTCGTCCGAGCGGCCAAGTCTGGCGGATGGCAGAAAGAATTGCCGGAGCACCTGGTCGCGCAGATCGAAGACGCCTGGCCACACCTGATGACCTTTCTCGGCTACAAACTTGTTACCCGGGAGGGACCGGCGGCAGCGCCGGAGTTTTCCGGTCTCGTGTCGAGCGGGGTCTGATGATCTGGGGTCTCAAACGAGTCATCAAGTACGCGCTGGGGACCGATGTCGCCGGCAGGAACCTGGCTGTTTATCCCGATGACACGTTCATCGTGTCCTATCCCCGCTCGGGAAATACCTGGACGCGTTTTCTGGTCGCAAACCTGGTCTATCCGAGGCAACCGGTAACGTTCGCGAACATCGAGCGGCTCATCCCCGATTGCGAGGCGATGTCCAGCCGGTATGTGAAGCGAGGTCCGCGGCCGCGGATCATCAAAAGTCACGAATACTTCGATCCTCGCTACAAGAAAGTGATCTACATTGTGCGCGATCCCCGTGATGTCGCGCTCTCCTACTACGATTTTTCACGGAAGTACCGGCATATCGAAGACAGCTATCCTCTGACCCGTTTTGTAAGCGACTTTGTCGCAGGCAGATTGTCCTCTGTCGACTGGGGAACCTGGGGAGAGAATGTTTCCAGCTGGTTTTACACGCGAAACGGCCGGCCAGAATTCTTATTCCTCCGATACGAGGACATGTTGCGCAATACCGAGAGTGAACTCACCAAAGTAGCCCGCTTTCTTAATATCGAGCCCACCCAGGATCGAATTGCAGCCGCCGTCGAGCGCAGTTCTGCCGAACGCATGCGTGGCCTGGAGGCAACTCAGGGCGATCAATGGGTGTCTACGAAGAACAAGCGCAGCGACATCCCTTTTGTCAGAACCGCTTCCTCGGGACTATGGAGAGAAAAACTTCCCGCCAGCTCGATTGCGGAAATCGAGTCCGCCTGGGGACCTCTAATGCGGGAACTGGGATATCAATTGACAACTACCGTAGGCGATTCCCGCGCGAGAATGGAATCACCAGAACTTGTGAAGGGGCATCTCTAAGTGTGGGTCGGACACTCTTGTCCGACAACTGTGTAGTCTGCAAATCCAGTTGCGGGTTTTGATGCTGTCGGCAGGCGGACAAGAGTGTCCGCCCCATACGAGCCTGAATCAGTATGCGTAAATTCGAAAAAGGTCAGATCATCAAGAACATCAGTTCGAGTTGGTTCTCTCTGGGAATCAACATCGTGACTGGGATCTTCCTGTCTCCCTTCATCCTCCATCATTTAGGAGACACGGC
>JBKPCG010000006.1:0-6820 GCA_046727255.1 Acidobacteriota bacterium
CCAGTGGACACTCGCGCTGGTTCGAGCGCCTGCTGGCGGAGTTGGGTATCGAGCTATGGCTTGGGGACGCGGCTGTGATTCGAGCCAAGCGCGGCCGACGCAAGCCCAAGACGGATCGCCAGGATGCCCAGCACATTCTGCGGGATCGTCGCTTTCCGCCGTTACTGGCCCGGCCTCAAGCGGAATGGACAGCGGCAAAAGGCTCTTTGCCGCCACTCACGATGAGTACCTCGGCAGGAAAACCAATTTCGCGGTCGGAAGAGTACGCTCTGAGGGCTTCGATGACCTCGCGTTTGAGTTCCGCGACCTGCTGTTTCGAAAGCATGGCGATTTTTGTGCGAAGCTTTTCTGACATTTCGTATCGTAATGTCCAAAAGTTCTCGACCGAAATGGATGCTCGTATCGAGAAACGCAGTAGGCGTTCGGATGTCGCAGCCACGCCAGCTTTTGAAAGAACGGCCTGCAACTTGCCAGGATCAGCAAAACGGAACGCGTCTGGCAAATCTGGAGCCGGCGGAGGTGAATCAACGTACCGTTCGACGACTTGCGACACGACGTAATGAAACGGATTTCTCTCAGCGAAATGCCAGACGGCCGTGGAGATCCTGCCGCCGGGCCTGAGTACCCTCAACCACTCACGAACCGAATCAACGGGAGACGGAAAAAACATCACGCCGAAGCGGCTCACCACAGCATCGAAGGTGTTGTCGGGAAAGGGTAGACTGTCAGCGAAGGCCACTTCAAAGCTGGCATTGTTAAGTCCCCGGCGGCGCCCCTCTCGACGGGCAGCTTCCACCATCTCAGGAACTGCATCTGTGCCCACCACCTTGCCTTCAGGCCCAATCAGGTCGGCAATGCTCAAGGCTGGTTCACCCGGACCCGTGGCTACGTCGAGGACAGCGCGGCGACCGGTGATCTCAGCGTCTTTAATTAGAGCCTGAGTGACTGGCGCAAACATCTCGCAGATAATCTCCCGGTGCTTTTCCCAGTAGGAGGCCGATTCGCTCCATTGGCTAATGACTTCGCTATTCTGCTGCATAAGCGGGAGTGGTGACCCAAACGCGGGCTCGGCAAGCTCAGATGAGAAACATTGTTAACAACTGTATGCGGATTGTGGCCGCAATGCCAGAGCGTCTTGGCATAACTTAACAGGCGTCTCTGACAATGTCGGCATGGGTCGGACTGAGTTCCTGATCTGAAACGATTACGAGCGAGCCTTGGGTGGGTACGGCAAAAGTTTCCCCGCGCACATGTAGACCCGGTCGGGAGCGAATGAGCAACAAGTGCGAGTCTGCGCCACCCTTGCCCTCGAGAGATCGTCGGTGTGCAAGAATTGCGGGCAAATCTTGCACTGCGCGCTACAATCAGCGCTTCAGGAAAGGCAGGTTTAGGCACTCATGCCCCAGGTCGTTCGATCCCCCAAGACTTATGACGTCTGCGTGGTTGGCTCCGGAGCGGGCGGAGGTATGGCCGCCAAGGTCCTGACCGAGGGCGGACTGAACGTCGTGCTGCTTGAGGCGGGCCCGCCACTCAATCCTGACGTGGACTACAAGGAGCATGTTTGGTCGTACGAGTTACCGCACCGCGGTGCCGGCATCGGCGGCAATGCCATCAAGCCGGGCAACGGGTTGGAGAGTGAATTCCTTGCGCCCACCGGCGCGTGGACGATCGAAGGCGAACCCTACACGGTGGCAGCCGATTCGAAGTTCCGCTGGTTCCGCTCGCGCATTGTGGGCGGACGCACTAACCACTGGGGTCGCATCGCACTGCGCTTCGCGCCCGTGGATTTTCGATCCAAGACTCGCGACGGCTTGGGCGATGATTGGCCCATCTCTTATGAGGACATTGCTCCCTACTACGACAGGGTCGAAGGCTACATCGGAGTGTTCGGTACGAAGGAAAACATCCCGAGCGCGCCTGACGGCGTCTTCCAGCCGCCGCCCAAGCCACGCTGCAGCGAAGTGATCGTCAAGCGCGCCTGTGACAAAGTTGGGATTCCGTGCATTCCGTCGAGAATGGCGATTCTCACGGAGGCGCTCAACGGGCGCCCAGCCTGTCATTACTGCGGACAGTGCGGACGCGGCTGCCGGCGGGCTTCTAACTTCAGTTCGAGCCAGGTTCTCATCCCGCCCGCGCAGCAAACCGGACGCCTGACTCTCATTACTGGCGCCATGGCACGGGAAGTTTTGCTGGGCGAAGACGGTAAGGTGACGGGTGTCTCCTACATCGATAAAGCCAGTCGCTCGGAGAAGCGCGTTCACGCAAAGGCCGTGGTGCTGGCGGCGAGCGCCTGTGAGTCGGCGCGTCTTCTTCTTAATTCCAAGTCCTCGCTTTTCCCCGACGGCCTTGCGAATTCGTCGGGCATGGTCGGTCGCAACTTGATGGACTCAGTCGGCAGCGATGGCGACGGCTACTTCCCGCAGATGGAGAAAATTCCTCCGCATAACCACGATGGGGTTGGCGGCATGCACGTGTACGTGCCTTGGTGGAAGTATGACCGTCAAAACGATTTCCCGCGCGGCTACCACATCGAAGTGGGGGGAGGTCGCGATATGCCAGGAGTCGGAATGTTTCACGACATCTGCGATGACGAGGAAGGCTACGGCGTGAGCCTGAAACAGACTTGCCGCAGGCTCTACGGCAGCTTCATTGGTTTTTCAGGACGCGGCGAGATGATCGCCAATGCGGACAGTTACTGCGACATCGATCCTGACGTGGTGGACAAGTGGGGTATCCCTGTACTGCGCTTCCACTTCAAGTGGAGCGACCACGAAATCAAGATGGCCAAGGACATGCAAGAAACCTTCCGCGCTATTACCGAAGCGGCTGGGGGCACATATGTTACGCGAAGCCGTCCGGGCGGCAATCCCTACGGAATCGCGGACGGCGGTGTCATCATCCACGAAGTGGGCACGGCACGCATTGGAACTGATCGGGCGACATCCGTGCTAAACGGACATTGCCAGGCGCACGACGTGAAGAATCTGTTTGTGGTCGATGGCGCGGGCCTGGTTACAAACCCGGATAAGAATCCGACGCTCACGATCCTGGCGCTGTCATGGCGCGCTTCCGATCACTTGCTCGACGAGGCCCGAAAGGGAAGTCTCTAGAATTAGAAGTAGGAGATGACGATGGAGAAGAATCCGATCACCCGCCGCGATGTCCTGAAAACGCTGGCCATCGGAGCCGTTGGCGGCTCCGTACTACAGGCCGTGCCTTTGCAGGCGGCCCAGCACGTGCATCGCATGATCGCCCACGAGAAGTCCCGCACTCCCGCCGGAACATACCGCCCCAAGTTCTTCTCCGCGCATCAGTACCAGACGCTTTCCTCGCTTTGCGATGCCATCATCCCGGCGGACGAACACTCCGCGGGTGCCGTCAAGGCAGGTGCGCCGGAATTCATCGATCTCCTCACGAGCGAGAACAAGGACTATCAACTGGCGCTCGGCGGCGGAATGATGTGGCTCGACGGCCTTTGCGCCGATCGTTTCGGCAGCACTTACCTCGCCTGTTCACCTGCTCAGAAGAAACAAGTTCTTGACTTGATTGCCTATCGCAAAAATGCCGACAAGGACGCTGCCCTCAGCCAGGGCGTGGAGTTCTTTGCCTTCCTGCGCCGGTTGACGAGCGACGGCTTTTACTCCAGCGAGATTGGCATCAAGGACCTGCAATACATCGGTAACACGTATCTCCGGGAATTTCTGGGGTGCCCGGCTGTTCCCGAGGGTTAATGCTGTCCAATCTCACGCCCGAGCGGGAGGACGTGGATGGTGAAACGAGGACTACAAGCTACCACAAAGCGAACTCTGATTTTGCCTCTTCTTCCGTGATCTGTACAAACTCCGGAGGACCTCCTCCCTGTAATTCCGAATGAGGAAAGTATTCCTTCCAAAACTTTCCTGTCCGTGGATCTTTCCACAGCACCTTCCAGTTCGCTGCATCTAGTTTACTTGGCACTAGATTTTGTTTTGCGAAGGCTTCCCCTTCGCTCCCCGTCAAACGCGTGGGTTTGTCAGCGCTGCTCAATGAATAATCCTAATGTTGATCGCGAGGTAGCGGGTCGGCGGCGCCCTTGCGAGCGGTCTTCGCTTTCTTTTGTTTCGGTCCAGGTTTCGGTGTCGAGTTGGCGCGGATCGTATCGGCGTTCGAGGCCAGCATGTCAGACAGTTCGTATGCCTCTCGAAGCCAGTCGGTGATGGGCGCCTCCACTTCGTCCCGGTGCCTGATCTGAATGATGTGAACGATCTTGGAGCTCGATGCGCGATCGATGCGTCGCACCTGAGGAGCCTTCAACGTGCGGCCGAGGAACACGCAGACTTCGAGGAACTTCGTCTTAGGACGCACGAAGAAGTAGCATGACTTCCGCGAGAACATTACCGATTTGTGCGAGGCGTAGATCCTCTGATCTCCGAAGGAGACGGCAGTCTCGCGCAGCCGCTCCCAGGCGTCCTGGAGATCTCCCGAGAGATCCTGCGTGAGGGCCGTTTCGGTCGTGGTCCAGCAGTCGTGCTCCTCTCCTTCTTCGACCCACTGCTTGCAGTGGTAGCACTCTCGACCTGCCATGGTCCCATTGTAGTGATGGAGCGGGTCTAAACTGCTGCGATTAGAAACTGAGATGACGGTGGTGAACAGGCGGTTTCACTCAACTAGTGGATAGTTGGTGCAATTGATATTTCGCCAATCATCGTTCTGTCTGGTTATCGTCCGCTAGTCGTGTTGTCTTATGCCAACGCCACAAACGTAAAAGTACAGAGAAGCCGCACCCCATAAACACGCCAAATAACAGACCGCTAAGCAGGACACAGGCGAATTGCAAGAAGTACTGCGCAGTTCTGACATCGGCGTTCATCCACTTCGCGAACCCGAACAGCAGAGAAGCAATAACGCCGGACGCGACGCACACCATCTCATACCGCTCAGTGTTGACGTTCTGCGGTTTCCCTCGCCATGCCGCAAACGCGATTGCAATGGCAAGTACTGGCCTGACGACGAAGAAGGTCAGCAGTTCCACTGCCTCGGTCAGCCACAGGTAGTCTGGGTTCATGGGCAAAGAATACACAAACTAGGATGAACAACTAAATGTCGTAACCAGGCGTCAATTACACCACTATGCCGCATTCGGGGAAGATACTCACTTTTTCTCGATGCCCACGCGGAAACTGGCGACTGTTAAATAAGCAGATTTTTCACTTCGCCCCACCCGGACAACCACCTGGCTCATGTAACGAGATGGGGTCGCGGCGTTGGTCTCGCAGATCCGAGGAACAGACCACACGGCGCCCGCTAGAACAGCAGCCCAAAGCGCAACGGCGGCGATCTTTACTCCGTAACCGAAGTGTTCTTCGATCACGACAGTGCCGGCGCAAATGTCTCCCAGGCGGCGATGAATTTTGGAGCAACCTGCAATCACGGCCCCCACCAGGTAGAAGCCGAGGCCGTCCACGACGCGGAGGAGATTGCGGATTGCGAGAGCCGCAAGCGGGTTGCGCTCGGTCGTCTGGACAACCTTGATGCCGACCATCGCCTTCCCCAGAGTCGCGCCGAAGCTCGCTTCCAGCAGCCAGAGGTAGAGAAAGAAAGTCGCGGCGTTGAGAGATCCGGCGAGGAGCAGCGCAGCGAGGGTCAGCTTCAATTCGGTTCCGTCAACGATCCCCCAGCGCATGAAGACCCAGGCATCCTGGACGGCAAACACACCGAAAAGGAAAACTGAATCGAGGGCAAAGGCGATCAAGCGATCGCCCAGCGTTGCGGTCCGGTAGTAAGAGTCGTTTTTCGGCTCAAGCTGAACCTGTTTGGGCGGCGGGCTAGCGGCCGGGGCGGTTGGCCCGAGAATGCCCGACTCCTCAAGCAAGCGTTGAGCAGGCGGAATGCTGCCGCCGCAAGATCCACAATTGTTGGCGTTAAGGCCTGTCTGCCTGTGGCAGTGTGGGCATTCCATAGCTGGGGCAAGACCTGCTTGTGAATTGAATAATGATTGCGCCCGGCGTTGGGGATTGCAGCGTCACGAAAGGACAGCATCGGAAGGCGGTTGTTTTGGGGGACTCTGGAGCTACGGCACAGCCGTTGCCGGAAACTGGTATTTGCACTCAGAACGGCGTCAGTGAGTGTAATTGATTCCATAACAATGTCGGCTCTCCGGAAACTACGCTGCGGGAGCTTCGATGATTTGGAATCCGAGATTGGCGGCTTTGCGCTTGAGATAGTTAATTTGCAGTTTGCGGTGCTGGGCGTCGTAAAACTCCGCTCCTCGGTCGATGAATGGCATGCCATGGCGCAGCATGCGATAGACCAATCGAGCCAGCTTGGCCGCCATAGCCTTAATGGCAACGGGAGCCCCGAGCTTAGTTCTCAGTCTGCGAAACTGCGCCCAAGATAGGTATTGCTTAGACGTAGGGTGCTAGCTGCCATCCGCAATGCATTGGTGACTCGATTGTTGGTCGGCAATCGGCCTTTCCCAATGATTTTGTCTCCGCTGATCCGATTGTCTGGACACAGCCGCAGCCAGGAAACAAAATGGTGTTCTGTCTTCCCCTTGCTCATATCCCATCCTGCTTCACTGAGAATCGTCATGGTCGTGGGGGACGTCAATCCCGTCGATTTGGGTCAGGTCGGTCCCGGTCATGCGAAATAGTTCTGCGCGCAGGTCGAATTGCGGCGCATTCCCCTTCTTTTTCTTCCTGAGCCGTTCCTTCCGCTTTTCTTCCGGCAGACTGGCTGCATGGCTTCGGTCCTCTTGCTGCTGGAGATACTGCTGTAGCCGCCGATCGCATTCGGCCATCTGCTTCTGACAAAACTCGTAGCCATCCTGCTCCTGCTGCGG
>JBKPCG010000007.1:0-27260 GCA_046727255.1 Acidobacteriota bacterium
GGTGCACCGGTCCACACCGTCGTTTCCACAGAGATTGGCGCGCCGCCCGAGCTCGTGGCGGCGCTCTACGCTGACTACAGAGGGTGGCCTCGGCTCTTTCCCGCCACGATCTGTGGCGTGCGACTTCTCGCCGATGACGGCCAACGCAAGACGATCGAGGTCGATCACGCGAGCGAAGGCAGGGCGATTAACATCCTGGTGGTGGTTTCACCGAACGAGACACAACGCCCCGACTACTCCTGAGACCAGCGCAAGTTGGAAGATTTTGCGATTCCTAATCCCACTACTCATCATAGTTGCGATGATGTACTTCCTCGTCTACCGTCGATAATGCATCGCGTATCAGCGGCCATTCTCCCTCCAACCCCACGCGAATTCGAGTAGTCTCACTGTTTCCACGCCGGTCCGCGCAGCGCCACACCGGCCTTCACCCCGGTCAGGCGGCCGTCCTCATATTCCAACTGACCATTCACAAACACGTATTTCACTCCTTCGGAAAGCTGTGTTGGATTTTCGTATGTTGCGCGGTCTTGGATTTTCGTCGGGTCGAAAATTGTGACGTCTGCAAAATATCCTTCTTTGAGCAGCCCGCGATCCATTAGCCGTTCGCGTTGTGCGGGTAGCGACGTCATCTTCCGAATCCCTTGCTCGAGCGGCAGCAAGTGCAAATCGCGTACATAGTGCCCCAGGAAGCGAGGCATGGCTCCGAAAGCTCGGGGATGTGAATGAGGCTCAAAGAGCGGACCATCAAGCGAGAGCTCGCTGGCATCAAGACACAAGGCAGTCCATGGCTGCTTCAATCCATAGCGGAGATCGTCTTCACTGGCGATGAAATAGATCGCCCCAGTGCGGGCATGGTCCTCGATAACGAGATCCAACAACGTATCCGCCGGAGCTTTCTTCTGTGCGGCTGCGATCTGCGCCAGCGTCTGCCCGTCGTACTTCTTCAAATCTGGATTTACGAATCCTGCGACTAGAACTCCGCTTGCGCCTCCGCTGCCCAGGTAGAGGTTTTCCCAGTTGGCGTGTTCGGTAGCCAATTCCTTCTTGATTTTTGCGCGCACAGCCGGATCGCGTAGCCTTACCAGCACCTTTTCAGTTCCGCCATCGGCCACCCACGGTGGCAGGCTTGAGGCCAGTGCGGTTCCACCGGCGACATACGGATACATATCGGCGGTCACGTCTTGCCCCGCATCGCGTGCCGCCTGGATCATGCCTACGACCTTCGGCATCATTCCCCAACGCGGCTTGCCTATGACTTTCAGGTGGAAGATTTCTACTGGCAGGTGCGCTTCTCGGCCGATGCGCAGTGCTTCTTCAATAGCTTGCGTCTCGGTTTGTCCTTCACTGCGCATGTGACTGCCGTAAATCCCGCCGTACTGCGCCGCGACTTTAGCCAATTCAATCAGTTCTTCGGTCTTGGCATAATGACCCGGCGGATAGATGAGAGCGGTCGAGATTCCGAAAGCACCGTCCTGCATCGCCTGCGCCACTAGTGACTTCATTTTTTCTAGTTCCTCAGGCGTGGGCGCGCGGTCGTCGTCCCCGATCACCGCTTCTCTGACTTGCGCCGCGCCGACGTACGTCCCGATATTCAGAGGAGTCCCTGTCTTCTCTAATCTCGCAAAGTATTCTCCCAGGGTCGTCCAATCTACTTTCAGGTTGTAGCGGTCGAGTTCCGGCTGCAGAGACGCGAGAGTCAATTTATTGTGCGGCGCAACTGACGCGCCTTCCCCGGTGATCTCGGTTGTAATGCCTTGTGAGAGCTTACTGAGCGAGCGGTTGTCGACCAGCAGATCGTATTCAGACTGCCCGAGCATATCGATGAAACCGGGCGAAATCACCAGCCCGGTTGCTTCGATGATTCGTTTCGCGCGCGCGGCAGGATCGAGATGTCCGATCGCGACAATCCGATCTCCGCGGATTGCCAGGTCTCCCGACGCCCATGGATTGCCGGAGCCGTCGATGATTCGTCCGTTGCGGATGATTACATCGTAGGAGGTGTCTCTGGTCGCGACATTCATGCCGAGCGGCGCGTCATATGCCGCAGTGGCAATTTCTCCGAGCGCCTCGCCCACAACTTTTTGTGTCGCCTCAGGATCATCCATCGAAACCGGAACCATGTTGGCGAAAGCTGCGAATGCCAATCTCTCTCCGCCTGCTGTATTCACATATCCGGCGAGACCCTTTCCCGTCACCATCAAATTCTTATTGAGCGCGTCATAGACGTAGTTCGTTCCCGTCTTCGCATGCACGTGGCCTGCCGCGGGCGAGTCAACCTGAATCTTCGACAGCGTTCCATCCCGACCAAGAATCGGTAGACCGTTGTAAAAGTCCTCAAACTGCTTCTGCTTTGTCATGATCTCCAGATAGCGCACAACGAAGTCAGGCGTGAAGAACGCATTCCCACCCGCTCCATCAGCTTGCGAAGCTGCAGTGAGATCAAGGCCCGCTTTCCTAAGCCAGTCGTGTTCTGCATCGAAGCCTGCCTGGTCGATCTCCTTGTTTTTGTGAGCGGCGAGCGCGCCAAGAAGAAATGGTCCCATGCCGGCGTGCAGATTTTGACTGAGCTTGAGCGTGATTTTGACATCCTCTTTGAGCGGAGGAGAAACATGTTCCGCAACCAGGTTTTCCGGCTTGTAGTTCGCGGCAAGACCTTTGAAGTCCGGTGCCGGATCCGTTAAAGCGAGCCGGATCGCGACTCCTTTCTGCTGCAACGTCTCCGTAAATACAGTTGCGGCAAAACGGCTCGGTTCCGGTACAGCGTAGGCAGCCATTCCATATGGCTTACCGAGTGGTAGATTGCCCGTCAGCGTGACGGTGCGGGTTCCACCGGGATTGAGCTTTTCATCTATGTAATCCAGGTCGGGCTTGGAATCAGCTCTCCCGGTGTTCGCCTGGTTGATGAAATGTACATAGGCGGTCTGGGGCGAGATCTTCAGATTGACCAGTGCGCCTTCCTTATCCCCGGGGCTTGGGATAACGTCGATAACATTGTCGTTGACCACGATCGGCGAGATCACCACGTTCGTACCCGGCTCTCGTTCACCTTCGGGGAAAAGCGTGGTGTCGACCAGCACGCGCCCTTTGATGCGCTTGATACCTTTTTCTATTACCTGCTGTGCGAGCTCTTTGATCACCAGCAGGGGATCTCCTAACCCTTTGCTGTCAGGTCCGCCATAGGAGTGATCCATCGCTTCGTAAGCGAGCGTGCCGTCCGGTTGAATGCGTCCGGAAAGATTCGGATCACCGCTAGCGACGATCACAATGTCGCCTTGCAAGATGCCGTCTTTCTTGATCGGTCCAGTGCGATAGATGCGCGTGTGAAACCGGTAATCGCCGCCGAGTAATTCAAGGACCGATCCTTCAGTCAGCAGCTTGGTTGTGGACCCCGGAACCATCAGCTTATCTTGATTGAGTTGGTAGACGATTTTGCGGCTCGTTAAGGAATAGAACTCGATCGCAAAGCTGGAATGTGCAAATTCCCGACGCTGGACGATCGTCTGAATGCGCTGCTCCAGGCTTGCCCCACCTTGCTGAGGCGCCGCCTGCGCTGGCAGTACATGGCTTGGCCAACCAGCAACCAGGAACAGGGTGAATAGAGAAGAGAATGGCAAGACCGTCTTTAACATTCGCATTTGAAACCTCGATTGCCGGCGCAGCCCGGTGTCATCCCGAATGCGTAGCGTTCAAGCAGAGTGCGTAGCCTATACTGCGACCGTCGTAGGCGCCTTCCAGCTTCTTTCGCGACGCGTCAAGCGCTCGATCAGGGACCGCTTGACCGCATATCCCAGCCCTGGCCCCTTCGGCACTGGAATGGTCCCTTGCGCAGTCACTTCAATCTCGGGCTCGATTACATCTTCGTGCCAGTATCGTTGACTCGCCGAGACATCCCCAGGAAGGGAGAAGTTTGGCAACGTCGACATGGCCACATTGTGGGCGCGGCCGATCCCCGACTCCAGCATGCCGCCGCACCATACCGGAACGGAATGTTGCCAGCAGAAGTCATGGACGTTGCAAGCGCTCTTGTGTCCGCCAACTCGCCCAAGTTTCAGGTTGATAATTCGGCACGCCTGCAGTTCAATGGCCGCAGCCGCGTGACCCACGTGGTTGATGCATTCGTCCAGACAAAGCGCAGTCTTCAGTCGTGACTGGAGTTTAGCGTGCGCGTATATATCGTCCCAGCCCAGCGGTTGCTCGACCATAAGCAGCCCGAACTCGTCGAGCCGCTTCAGCCACTCGCTGTCGGCGAGCGTGTACGCGGAGTTGGCATCAACCGAAAGTTGAATCTTCGGAAATTGTTTTCGCACGGCTGCGACAAAGTCGATATCTTTGCCGGGTTTGATCTTGAGCTTGATGCGCTGGTAGCCGCAAGCCAGTTCTCTGCCGACCGCATCCACCAACGATCGCGGATTTTCGCGTATTCCGAGGGAGACGCCGCACGGAATTTCGTCGCGCGTCCCACTGAGCAGCCGCGCCAGCGACATGCCCTTCTGTTGGGCTTCAACATCCCAAAGGGCGTTCTCCACGCCTGCTTTGGCCATCCCATGACCGCGAATTCGGGAGATAAGCGCCGCAACCTCGCTGGCCTCTTCCAATTCTTTGCCGATGAGGGTCGGCGCTATGAAGTCTGCAATAACGTGCCAGGCAGTATCGGTAGTCTCCGGATTGTAAGACGGAGTTTCGCCGGTAGTGACTTCGCCCCAGCCGGCAACCCCATCGCAGATGATTTCGACCAGCAGGATGCGGCGATCCCGCGTCACACCGAAGCTGGTTTCGAAAGGCGCTCGTAGCGACATCCCGATTTCGCGCAGGTGGATCTGCTCGATCTTCATAGGACTCGTTCTCTTGTAGAACTCCCGACCAAACCTGTCAAGTCAAAATGCACCAGACGGTGCCAGTTGTTGACATCGTGCACCATATGGTGTACACGTAATGCCCATGTAGGATCCCGGTTCGGTGCCCTCTCGGGCCAATCAAATCGTTTCCAGAAGGGAGCTGAACATGCGGCATCTTTTCGATTGCTTCGGTCAGCTTGGGATTGTGAGCAGCAAGCGTCCGCTCCGCGTTGCGCCTTCCATACTTGTCTCTTTGGTGCTCAACGCATCTGTTCTTTTCGGGCAAACGGCGCAGACCGGCGCGCTGGCCGGCACAGTCACCGATCCGACCGGCCGGGTAGTGGCGGGTGTTACTGTCACGGTGACCAGCACGAGCACTGGGCAGGCCCGGATGGCAATCACCCAGACCAATGGCAAATATCTTGTGCCTCTGCTTCCGCCGGATGTGTATAGAGTGGAGATTGCGAGCAAGGACTTCAAGAAAGCTGTGTTTGAGCAGGTCACTATCAACATCACTGAAACCTCCGCACTGAATGCGCAGCTTCAGATCGGGTCCTTTACGCAAATTGTGACGATTCGAGCGGAGGCTGAGCAGTTGGATGTGACATCTCCCGCCCTCGGCCACGTCACCGACCAGCGCATTGTCGAGAATATGCCGCTGGTAACCAGAAACTACACGCAAATCCTGGGACTTTCTCCCGGCGTAGCAGGGGAAGTGAATAACGCCTCGAGCATCGGGCGCGGCAACACAAGCATGGCTGCCAACGTTGGTGGCTACTCCGTTGGTGGAAACGCCACAAACGATAACAATTTTCAGATGAACGGGAGCCAGGTCAACGATCTTGCCGGGGAGGCCAATATCAGTGGCGGAGTCCCTGTGCCCAACCCCGATGCAATTCAGGAGTTTAAAGTTCAGGTCGGACAGTATGATGCATCGTACGGTCGAAACGCAGGCGCCAACGTGGATGTGGTGACGAAGTCAGGAACCAACCAATTTCACGGCGACGTGTGGGAGTACTTTCGCAACACCGCGCTCAACGCAAATGATTACTTCCTGAATCGGAACCAACAACCGCGGGGCGTGCTGAACCAGAACCAGTTCGGTTTTACGCTGGGCGGACCTGTGGTGAAAGACAAGGCCATGTTCTTCATCTCCTATCAAGGCATGCGCCAGCGAAATGGTTTGGATAATGCCGGCTGTTTGACCAGTGGCACGATTCCAGCTCAATTCACGAATAGCGCTGATAGTCGTAACGCGGATGCTCTGGCAACTGCCTTCAACGGAGAGCAAGGACTTCTGGGCGGGCAGATCAATTCCGCAGCTGACATCTCCCCCACTGCTCTAGCTGTTCTGAACGCGCAGCTGCCGGGCGGCGGCTTTGTCGTTCCGGCACCGCAAAACAGCGATACCGGAAACGTTGTTCTCAGTTCCCCCTGCAAATACCGGGATGATCAAGCCATCGGAGACCTGGATTTGTATCACACCGATAAGAGCCACTTCGCTGCCAAATTCTTTGGCATGAATAGCGATCAGATCGGAGCTTTTCCAAACAATCAACTCGGTTTCACCGATATGATCTCGGTTCCTGGCTTCCCCCAGGAATTCATCAATCATTTTCGCGATCTATCTCTGACTCACACCCGTGCCTTCAACGATCATTTTCTCAATCAAGTGATCCTTGCCTTCCACCGTCTGGTCGGACAGCTCGGCCAAAACTATCCCAACGTGACTTATGCCAACACCCCCGCTTGTCCGGCGAGCGTTTCTGGAACTGTGACTCTCACCAGCCTTTGCGTGCCGAACGTGCCGGCTTACGATGACCCGTTTCCGGATATCGTGGTGTCGAGTTTTGCGGATTGTGTTAATTCTTCGTGTCCGGCGAGTTTCAATGTAGGTGGAAACGGTCAGGGACTACACATTACTCAGAACCACTATGACTTGAGCGATTCGATCGTCTATGTTCGTGGCAAGCATTCGCTCCATTTCGGCGGCGGAGTGAACCACAGCCAGATCAACTTTGAACGTTTCCATTTTTTCGGCGGTCTTCTTTATCCCAGCATCCCCGATTTTCTCCTTGGCAATATTTTCTTGAGTATCGATGTGCCGGGTGTTTTCGATCGTGCGTGGCGGACTTGGGACGGCAATCTCTATCTTCAGGACAACTATCAGATCTTTCCCCGCCTGTCCCTGAACCTCGGCTTCCGATACGAGCGCCAGGGACAGCTAGGGGAATACCATGGCCGCGCCTCGACCTTTGATCCTGCGCGCGCAAATCCCAATCCTCCCGACGAGGGAACACTCCAAGGCTTCATCGTCGCTTCCAATTTTTCCGGAGGTGCCATTCCTCCCGAAGTGATCAAGGCGGGCACCAATACAGCCATCAACAACGAGGGCCAAAACGCCTTCGAACCGCGCATCGGATTTTCCTGGCAACTGCCCGGAACAGATCGGGTAGTGCTGCGCGGCGGTTACGGATTGTTTGTGACTCGTACGACTTCGGAGCCGTTCATTCAGCTAATCGGAGCCCCACCCTGGGGCATAATTCAGCAAACACTTTTTCCCGATCCCGCGCAGCCGTTTCTTGCGACTCCTCCTTTCCCAATATTTACTCCCTATTCGCCGGCGACTGATCTGACGCCAACGGTCTTCTCCGTTCACTTTCGACCACCCATTTTGCAGCGCTATAGCATGACTCTTCAGACGGCGTTTGCGAAAGATTGGACCTTCGAGATCGGATATCAGGGAAGCAGGGGCGCGAAATTGCTGCAAGGGCGCTCGTTTAATCAAGCGGCTTTAGCCAGCACCTCGAATCCGATTCGCGGAGAGACCACAAACACCGTTCCCAATCTTCTCACCGGCGATCCAGGGAATCTTGCGCTGCGCGTACCGATCCAGGGTTTTGATCCTGTCTTCTCAACCTTTATCGAATCCGCAGGTGCGTCCTGGTATAACGCTCTCGGAGCCAGCGTCAGCAAGCGCTTCAGCCACGGATTGCAATTGCTTGCTTCTTACACCTGGGCTTCCGCCTTGGAAACGAGTCCGTTCTACACCACAGGATCGTTCACAGGAGGATTCCGTCTCGGCGATCAGAATAGCGCTCGAGCAAACTACGGATTCGACGATTTCATTCGCCCGCAAAGGTTCGTCCTCAGCTACCTCTATGAATTACCAGGATTCAAGTCCGGTTCTTTTCTGAAGACACGTGTGTTGAACGGCTGGTCGGTTGCAGGTGTAGCGACATTTCAGAATGGCCAAAAACTGACAATCACAGAAACTAATTCTTTGAATGCATATGGTATCTCAAGCAGTCAAGGTGATCGGGCTCAACTTGCCCCAGGGTGCAACAACAATTCTCTTGTTACTCACGGTTCGGTAACGAGCAAGATCGACAACTACTTCAACGCTTCCTGCTTCACGCTACCGCCAGTAATCGGCGATGACGGCCTCGCGACTGCGTTTGGGAACAGTGGGAACGGCATTGTAAGCGGCCCGGATCAGAGAAACTTCGACGTCTCTGTAATCAAGAAAATACCTTTCACCGAATCCAGGGCGCTTGAGTTCAGGGCGGAGTTCTTTAACGCCTTCAATACGCCGTCGTTTGCGAATCCCGCGTTGAACGCCGGCACGGTGACACAGGACCCATCCACCGGGTCACCCATATTTGCGCCCGATTCCAGTTTCGGCAAGATTCTCCAAACCTCGGTGGCTCCGCGTATTATTCAGTTCGCTTTGAAATTGTATTTCTAGCCGAATGCGGAGCTAGGATACGCAGGTTGAATGAAGAAAACTCCATGAGTTCGATCAACCAATCGACCGCGACAGGGGCACACGCCGACAGCAACGGTGCAGCGCGCAAGACATGGCTGACCGTTCTAGAAACTCGCTTTGCGCAGGCGCAGTCGAATCTGAATGCCAGCCGCAAACAGCTGATCCGCAGCATCCTCGAAAATGCGGAGGAGAACTATTTCCTGTCATCCCGCGCGCTCGCTAAACGCTACGGAGTCGATAAGGCAACGATCGGGCGCAGCGTGCAGTTGCTGGGCTATGAGCGCTATGCCGATTTTGCTGCCGATCTGCGCTCACATTTCGTCAGCCGTCTCACACCCTACACTCTGATGAAAGCGTCGACGCGCGAGCGCCGCAGCGTTGCCGATCATGTCGAGCACAGTTTCGAGATGGAGACGCACAACCTGCACGCTCTGCGTTCCCAGCTCGATGCCAGCCAGGTGATCCGATTGGCGAAGCGGCTCAACCGCGCCCGCCGGATCCTGGTGGTAGGCGTCGACTTCGCGGCTTCGCTTTCCTATCTCCTGGCGTATGGCCTTACCTCGTTGGGTTACGATGCCGAGTCCCCCACCGGATCGACTGGGAACCTTCAGCAGAAGGTCAATCTGCTGGGCCCGAAAGATCTGCTGATTGCCATCAGCTTTGGGCGCTGCTTGCAGGCCACCGTGGATGCCGTGCTTCGGGCACATGAGCAGAAAGTTCCCACATTTGGCATCACTGATAGCGATAAAACGCCAATTGCCCGGTTTTGCGACGCGTACTGGCTTGCCTCCATTGCCAACCCATCGTTCCACGGATCGTACGTGGCCCCGATCGCGGCCATCGATGCGTTATTTGTAGCGTGCGCGCACCTGCAGCCACATCGATCGTTAGCCGCTTTGAGGCAAAAAGATCACGACTCTCGACTGCGATGGTACTCTCCGCTTCCGCCGGAAGAACGGACTGGAACAAATAGTCGCAAGGGGAGGGGGCGCAGGGACGATCGCCGAATCCAGAACAATCTCGAATCTGACGACGCGGACGTCCATGAAAGGAAAAACTACTCATGACAGCTGAACGCCGTTCGTGGATTTCATTCTCTCGATTCCTGACGCTACTGGGATTGCTGTTTTTTGCCGTGCTCGTGCCCTCCCCGACTTCCCACGGACAAAAACGAAAAGAGAACCCCCTCGTGCCCCAGCGTCCAACCACAGCGGCCGCGCAGCTTGAGCAACCTGCCAAACCGTCGCGGCACGAACTCACCGCGAGCGACGTCGAGGCTTTTCTTGACGGAGTGATGCCGTTGCAGTTGGCGCGCGAAGACATCGCGGGCGCGGTGATCTCGATCGTCAAGGACGGCAAGGTTCTGTTCGCCAAGGGATACGGTTATTCGGACGCGGCGAAGAAAACTCCTGTTTCTCCTGATACAACGTTGTTCCGGCCAGGTTCGATCTCAAAAACCTTTACCTGGACGGCACTGATGCAACAGGTCGAATTGGGCAAGGTCGATCTCGATCACGACGTGAACGAGTACATCGACTTTAAAATCCCAGCCGCGTATCCCAAACCGATCACGGTGCGCAACGTGATGACGCACACGCCCGGCCTCGACGAAACTGTCGAAGAGTTATTCGTGAGCGACGCCAAGCAGTTCAAGCCTCTCGGGGATTACCTGAAGCAGTATCTTCCTGCGCGCATCTATCCCCCTGGCACGATTCCCGCTTATTCCAACTACGGCGCCACTCTGGCCGGTTATATTGTCCAGCGCGTTTCCGGGGAGCCCTTCGAGCAATACGCCGAGAATCACATCTTCAAGCCGCTGGGTATGGAGCACAGCACTTTTCGGCAGCCTCTGCCGGGCGGGTTGCTTCCGCTGATGTCAAAAGGCTACGACGTTGCCTCCCAACCCGACAAATCGTTCGAATATGTGGAAGCTGCCCCAGCCGGCAGTTGCTCGGTTACCGCGATGGATATGACTCACTTCATGATCGCCCACCTCCAGAATGGTCGATACGAAGGCGCACAAATCCTGAAGCCTGAGACCGCGCACCTGATGCACGCTCGCCAGTTCGGCCTCCGCCCCGACATCAATGGCATGGCCCTCGGGTTTTACGAAGAGAGCCGCAACAGCCAGCGGATCATCGGACACGGTGGCGACACGCAATATTTTCATAGTGATATGCACTTGATGGTTGATGCCGGCGTGGGCTTCTTCATTTCCTACAACAGTGCTGGCAAGGGGGAGATCAACGCTCGCGAAGCGGTATGGCACAAGTTTCTGGACCGCTATTTTCCGTATGAGCCTCCGGCCGGTTCGAAATCCGCAACCGCCGCCCAGGATGCTACGGATGTCTCCGGCAGATACATTTCCAGCCGGCGTTCGGAAAACACGCTTCTCAAAGCTTTCAGCGTTGTAGGCCAGGCGAAAGTTTCAGTGAACTCGGACGGCACCATAAGCGTCAGTGACTTCAAGGATCTGAATGGACAGCCAAAGAAATTAGCAGAAGTTGGATCTCTCTTATATCGCGACGTCAATGATCAGGACCATGCCGCCTTCATTCGCCAATCCGGCTACCTGGTGCTCAGCTTCGATTTTCCCCCGATCGTTTTGCTCAAGGCCCCCTGGTACGAGAACAGCGCTCTGCACATTCCCCTCGTGATCGGATCGCTTTCGGTATTCCTGATCACGTTGATTCTGTGGCCCATCGGTGCGATTCTCCGCCGCCATTACCGACATCCATTAACTCTCGATCCCAGAGAACGCCGCTTGCGCCTGTGGGTGCGGCTGGTTTGTGTCTTCAATATCGCATTCGTCGCTGCTCTTGCGCTGTTTTTCTCGACGGCCGAAAACAATATTGACCTGTTCAGCCCGCGCTACCACCCACTGCTTCGCATCATTCAAATCGTGGGATGGCTGGGTATCCTCGGAGGCTTGGTAGTTCTCTACAACATGATTCGGTCCTGGACTCGGCCGCGCTGGTTGTGGAGCAGACTCGGCGATACGGTGATCGCGCTGGCCTGCGTGGCCTACACCTGGTTTGTCTTCACTTGGAATTTGTTGGTCTGGCGATTGCGGTATTGAGATCCTCTGTCTCTAAGGCGCGGTCGCCCCGCCAGCACTACCGCGATCTCAGCCTCGCTGCCAGCCATGTCACATTCCGCCGCCTTATCCCGTCCCACCATTGGAGACTAGAGGGCGGAGCAGTTGGGAAGAACTGATCGCCGCCAGCATCTCTGCACAAGAACTAAATGTCGACATTCCGGGTTCGGGAGACTCAGCGGGCCTTGCTCGAGGAGATGCGTTGCCAAAAAAAAATGGAACTCGGATCGTGCGCTTCCGCAAGACCAGTCAGCGGGGAGTTCTTAGCTGCTAAGAGACACGCCATAGTATCCGAGCTGTGGCCTGTCCAGTTCTTAACCAGTTCTTAAAAAGGATCCTACGATGAAACGTTTGCTCGCTAATCTCGCGCTCTTGTCAGGTTTGCTGGTGTGTCATGGCCTTGGACAGTCGGCCACACTTAAGCTTGCCGACGTCCTTGGCGGATTGCTGTCTGGCCCTGTTGCGCACGGGAAGTACCTATATGTCGGCACTGGCGTTACGCTCACGGTTTGGGACATGCTCGATCCTACTCATCCAGTGCTGGCCGGCCGCACGAACCAGCATCCCGAGCGAGGACCGATCATGGCGCTGACGGTCGTCGGGAGCTATCTCTACGCGGGATGGAACGGTGGCATCACTATCTATTCGTTGGATGATCCGGTAAAGCCTCTTCCTGTGGCTAGATTCGACGACTATGTCAAATCTAACCAGAAATTAACTGGTCTGGCTAGTGCGAACCGCATTGTCTACGTGGGCGACGCAAACAATGGCCTCGTCGTACTTGATGCCCGCAACCCGCTTGTGCCTAAGCCTCTAGGTGTTTTGAGCGGGATCTATGAGTTTGAAGCTATGGCTGTATACGGCGCCAAGTTACTCACGAGCGGGTCGAATTGGATTGGCGATCGCGTCGTTCACGTCGTAGACATTTCCGATCCCGCCGGCCCGGTCGAGGTGGGTCGTCAGTCACTCGATGGCTGGGCGGTTTTGCGCGCGGTGTTGACGCGCGGGTATGCGATCGGGGTGGGCGACTACCTGCAGGTATATGACCTTCATGATTCGGCCCATATAGTTCAATTGTTCGATGTGCCGATTAGCCAAGCCACTCACGCGATCCGATGCGGGAAAGTGCTATATCTTGTGGGCGCAAGCGGCATCCAAGTGTGGGATTTCGCGAAACCTGCTGCGCCGAAGCTGGTACGCGCTGTCGTGATGAAAACATTTGCACCCGACCAGGCTTCCAACACACCGTTTGGTCCCGTGATTTTGACGCACGCGGATCGAGGTCTTGTGCTCGGGATTAGCGATCCCCTGAATCCTGTGCTCGCCGGGAAGTTTATGGTGCCGTTCGGAGTTTCAGCTCATGCCGCTGGTTTTGATGCAAAGCACACGTATGTTGCCGAGGAGGCGTATGGTTTAGCAGTGCTTGACACGAAGAAGCTTGCCAGGCATGGGCGTTACGATGCAAAGTTACCTGCCGACCTTGCCCAGCGCGACATGGAAGATGTTTTCATTGACAACGGCCGTGCCTACCTCGCCGCCTGGGGTTACGGTGTGTTAATCGTCAGTCTCGCTGAGCCGGCGCACCCGACCGAACTCGGCCGTTTTGCGTTTCCGTTCGCTGCCGCGATTGAGGCACATGGTAATGCAGTCTACGTTGGAAGCGTGACCAATACTACCTCCTTTACGATCTTGGACGCTTCTAAGCCGGAGAATCCGGTGGAAGTGGGATCTTTGGCGACCGCTCAGATCCGGGATCTTACCACCCGTGGCAACTATGCATATCTTGCAACCTCGTCCGGCCTAGCAGGTTTGAGCGTTGTTGATGTTTCCAACCCGTCCGCGCCGTTTGAAGTTGGCCACTACACAGGTTGCTCTGATGCCTACAGCGTTGACGTCAGCCAAGATGGCACAACAACCTACCTCGCCTGTGTTAGCGGAAACCTTGACATCGTCGATACGAGCGACAAGGCAAATCCGATCTTGCTCGGTAGAGTTACATTGCCCGGCACCCCGGTTCCTCCGGTCTATGCGGTTATTGTATTCGGCACTACCGCGTACATCGGCGATGACTATGGTGTGGATGAAGTCGATGTCAGCAACCCGAAGCGTCCGGTACAAACCGTTCGGCATGAGACTGGATTTCCTGTTAGGAAGCTCGCGCATGCGCCGGATGGCCATGTATTCGCGTTTGCCGGCTGGGCTGGGACGTACGAGTTCGCTCCAATCACGGAGCCACCCAAGCTCTAGAACGGCTTACCCCATACCCCATGACTCGTAGCTCCGAAAGGCGATTGCGCGACCTCGTGAGGTGGTGTGCATCTCGGGACGCCGATGTGGCTTACGGCGTTGATCCCACGCAGGAGGATGATACAGATTCTCGGATGTACTGCGATTCGCCAATACCTTCGCCATCCATTCCAATCCGGGATCCCTGACAACCGCGCTTGACAGGTGATCACTCGAATGAACTCTATGACGATGAAAGAGCGATTTGAGCTACAGATCCATTCCATTGTCGCGGGCGCTCAGAGTCACTGGGCGCTCCATGCGGTTCCACTCTCAGCCGACACGGAAGTGGAACGTGTCGAGTGCCTCAGCCTGAACGCCTTGGAAATTCTCTTCGCAAAGCTCAGGCAGACCGGTCTCTCGGAGGCCGTGATCGTGGCAGCACGAAAGCAGCTTGTAGAAAGAAGCGCAACGTACGTTTTAGGTACTTACGAATTGTCAGGCGCGGATTGCGTTTTTCTCGGACTCCAATCAGTTCCAGGCATGACCCGCAGCGATGTGGACGACCTTCCCATCGAGGACGATGCCCCATAATACAGCACACGGTCGGCAACACGGGCGACGGGCGAATCGGGGGCAATCCGGCGTGCGCCGGGATAGACCGGCATGTTGCAGGGGATGCAAGAGCCCTACAGAAAAGGAAGTAGCGAATCCATCCTGGCAATCACGGCGAGAAAAGCGGAAATCTGCAGATTGCCAACCGGTGTGGATGAGAGCACTCTCCGCAAGCACTCGGAACCGATCTGATCTCGTCAGCCTTTGGGTTCGGTTTCACATTCACGAAAGTCTGAATTGTGCACGGCGTTTCTGCGCGCACCCGCTGCGGATTTCCTCTTCCTGCTCAATGCGGAGTCCGAATCGTATTGTTCATTTCCGCTAGCACTCCTTGACGGCAGGTATTGCTGTGGGCTGGAGAAATGGTTCCAAAATCATCCCTGCCAACCGATTATTTGGGATGATCGGCCAGTGCTACCCGCTCAACCAATTACCCGCGCGGATCGATCCAGGGGCTCACGCTGAGGTGCCACTCCACCACTTGTCCGCCATGAAAAAAGGGGAACTCGCAACGAGCATTTCTGCAATTCAATGCAGCATTAGATGACCCGATCATCAGTAACCTTTCATTCTATGAACCTTAACTTGGCATCTACATCGATTCCCGGCATCCGGAATCCGCGGAACACGCTAGGGTTCTCTTCGAAACCTGCGACGCTGTCTTTCATGATGCCCAAACCATTGTCACGAACATGAAATTTGCCCGCATCCCAGAAAACATTCTCTCTCTCGTGCCGGGTAGACCCCCGATTCGAATTGCAAACCAGTGGTCTGACTCCACATAAGGACCCGAGGATAACAATGATGTGTTTCCATACCCGATCTGTGTGTCTTATCACGCTGGCATGCGCATTTGCGGTCTGCCACGCTCAAAGTGCAAATCGAGCTCGCATTACGGAGACCATTGATGCCAGTCGATCTGCGCGGCTGGTTGATTCAGTGCACCCTTTGGCCAAGCCTGAAGCTGACGAGGGGCGCCTCGACAGCAGCACGCTAATTCACGGCGTCTCGATCGTTTTCAGACGCTCCTCGAGCCAGGAGAAGGCCTTGCAGAAGCTCCTGGCTGAACAACAGAATCGAGCTTCCTCCCGCTACCACAAGTGGCTGACCCCGGAACAGTTCGCTGATCGTTTCGGATTGGGGTCTACGGACGTAGAGCAAGTGGTGGCTTGGTTGCGGTCCGAGGGCTTTGTGGTCAATAGCGTTGCCCGTAGCCGCACCCAACTGTCGTTCACGGGAAGCGTGGCACGCCTCGAAGCGGTCTTTCAGACGGAGATTCACCGATACGTGGTGAATGGTAAGAAGCATTTTGCAAATGCGACTGCGCTTTCAATCCCTGCGGCGCTTGGAGACGTAACGTTGGCTGTACGCAATCTAAACGATTTCCGACCCGAGCCCAGAAATGCAAGAGCGCATGCGATGCCGGTCACTCCAAACTTCAGTTCCAACATTTCAGGCAACCACTATCTGGCCCCCAAAGACTTTGCCACTATTTATAACGTGCATGGACTTTATGACATAGGAATTGATGGTTCTGGCCAGAAGATTGCCGTTGTGGGGGACAGTTCTGTCAAGATGAGCGACATCGCGACGTTTCGCTCGCTATCCGGGCTCCCTTCTAACAACCCGACGCCCCTCTTGGTTCCCAACAGCGGAACCGCAACTGTTCCGAGCGCGGGCGAACAGATTGAGGCGTACTTAGATCTTGAATGGTCTGGAGCGATCGCGAAGAAGGCGAGCATCATCTACGTTTACGTGGGCAACAATCGGAACTATAGCGTTTGGGACGCCCTCCAATACGCGATCGACCACAATACGGCACCAGTGATCAGCATCAGCTTCGGATATTGCGAGCCGGGGCTCGGTGCATCCAACGCGGCGATTATTCGGGGCTGGGCGCAACAGGCGAATGCACAAGGCCAAACCATCAGCGCCGCATCCGGAGATTCTGGTGCGGCCGATTGCGACTATGGTGCGGTTTCTGCCAGCCAGGGCCTTGCCGTTGACTTACCCGCTAGCGTACCCGAGGTTACCGGTGTGGGCGGCACGATGTTTACCGGAGACCCTCCAAGCACCGAAACGACTCCCTACTGGAATGGCAGCAACGACAGTGATAACGGCTCGGCGCTGAGCTACATTCCTGAAGAAGGTTGGAATGACACCACAGAATCCGTCGCCCAAGGGGGTGGCCTCGCTGCGGGCGGAGGTGGTGCCAGCGCCTTCTTTTCAAAACCTAGCTGGCAGACAGGTGCGGGAGTTCCCGGTGATGGGCGTCGCGACGTGCCCGATATTTCGCTCAACGCATCGCCATTTCATGATCCGTATTTGACCTGCATCGGGACAGCTGCGACTGGTGTTCAAAGTTGCACAAACGGGTTCCGTGATAAAGACAACAACTTGAGAGCAGTTGGTGGAACTTCCGCCGGTGCCCCCGCCATCGCTGGTATTCTGGCGCTGCTCAATCAGGCGATGCAGTCCAATGGCCAGGGCAACGTGAACTCAACCCTGTACAGTTTGGCCGCAGGCAGCTCGAGTGCATTCCACGACATCACTTCGGGAGACAACAAGGTTCCTTGTACCAGGGGTTCTGCTGATTGCGCAAACGGCGGCACCATCGGTTACAGCGCCGGCGCAGGTTACGACCAAGCCAGTGGCATTGGCTCGCTGGATGCGTTTACGCTGGTAACCAATTGGCCTGGCTACACTCCCAGTCCCAACTACTCGTTGTCGGCAAGCCCGGCAAGCATCACTATTTCCGCCGCTGGGAAGTCGGGTGCTTCGACTGTTTCGGTCACCGCAATGAACGGCTTCAGCGGCACGGTGAGTTTGTCCTGTAAGACCTCGTCCTCGACTGCAGGAATTGGGTGCTCACTCAACCCGACATCCCTCGCACTCGACAATGAAAAGACCAGTGCGACCGCGACTCTGACTCTTTCGACCACGCCTCCAAGCGTGAGGCCGATCCGCTCGAACACCCTTTTCGGCCGAGGGATGTTGACAGGAGGGGGCGTGGCAATTCTTGGCCTCATGCTCGTCGCTGCACCTCGTCGTCGCCGAACGACAATTCTTGCGTTCCTGGCATGCGTTACAATCATCATTTCAAATATGGGTTGTGGGGGAGGCAATTCGAACAAGGGAACGCCTGCCGGCAGTTATACGGTCACCGTCACGGGCGTCAGCGGCAACATGACGCGCGACGTTCAAGTGTCCGTCACCGTTCAATAGCCGCTCCCGAATAGAGTTTGGGTAGAGTATACGGATGCGGTAAGCCAAAAGGGCTTGCGCTCTTCGGTGCTGGGAAAAGGTCGAGCTCATGAAGCACTCGGGGAGCGATACCAAGTCAAAACCCTCGATCGTGCGATTCGCGTTCTACACTGATCAACTTGGCTTCAAGCTAGACCAGCGCAAGGGATCTGCGTTTGCACCCGCTACGGAGCTGGGTTTCAACGACCCTTTCCGCACGCTAGTTCCCTGCCCCCAGCGTCTTGACGATTGAGCATCGCCCCAGTCATTTCCCCTTCAAGAGCCTCACCTCGCCAACCCCTCTGCTGATCTGCCGTGATGCATTTTCAGGGCAAGCAGCTAACATACGGCACCGCTCGGTAGCCCGGGAGCCTTGCGCCCCAATCGATTCATCGGCCAACCAAAGCGGTTGTCTCAATTCACAAGTTTTAACGGGGCCTATCCCAACAAAATGGAACTCTCAAGGTGCCTTCCTGCAATTCAAAGCAGAAACTGGCTGTTCCAACCTCGAGAGTCGGCGATCGCCGAGGTGCGTCGCATCGGACTTTATAGTATGAGATTCGAAGACAAATCCATAGCGTCGCCGGACCTCCCGGAGCCCGCCGAACAGGCCGCGGTGCTTCTGGAAATCTTCGAGGGTGACATTTGTGAGGCCAAGGCTGTTGCCGACACAAACGTTAGATTCGCTACGACTGAGCAAGACATTCTGTACTGGTCCCCGGCTGCGCAGACATTGGTTTTGGGCGCAGGTCAACTGACGATTCCGGAGTCCCCAAGCAGACTCTGGATCCAGCGGCAGAACATCTGCACCCAAGGAAAGGAGCCTTGGCCAGCCCTCCCACTCTGATGAGGCTCCTCTGACGCAAGCGGGTGCAGAAACCCCGAGCCTCTGCACCCGTTTGGCTCGCCCGCCGCTGCCACAGCCCGGACGAGTTCAGCGTCTTGACATTCGACTGTGTTCGCAGTTTGATGGAAGCTTGTACCGCTCGCACAGCAGAGCCCAAGATGCCCGGAGTCTTGATAGCTCACCCCTGAGGTCGGCCCTGCAGACGCGGGCAGGTTTGTTCGCCGGCAGTTACCTAACTTCCACTCAGTCTGTATTTACGTTCAGCTGAGGATACCACAAGGACAACGCCACTTATCCCGCCCACGCGTCATGCCGACGTAAGTTAGACCATTGTTTGTCGAGATATTAAGAGTGCAAGGTGTGTCTGCGAGTGCGTTCTGCATTACATGGTATCAACCACATTTCGCGGCGGCCAATGTGCTGAGGTACGGAGTACCGAACGCTCGCCACTTAGACGACGTTATCGCGTCACATCTATGGCACCCACATGTCTCCTCTTACTCCTTCTAACGGCTCTTGCTTCCGTGTGTGGCGACATGAGGACGGAGGCGATCAAGCGAGGCAAGGATGCAGAAGCTCGACAGCAGTGGGACAAGGCATACGAGGAGTATGACCACGCATGTTCACTCAACCCGAGCGATCTGGAGTGCAGGGCCGCTTTGACTCGGTTACGATTCGCTGCGGCCTCCGCACATGTGCACACCGGTCACATGCTACGAGAAGCGGGAAGAGTCTCAGAAGCCGAAGCCGAGTTCCAGCGGGCGCTCCAGATAGACCCTTCTATCGATGTGCAGCTGCTGAACCCTCGCCCCAAAGAGCCCAGGCCACGGGCGCAGCAGCTCGAGGGTCCCGTTACCTTGCAGCCTATCCCAAACACTCCTGTGAATTTGCGAATGACTGAGGACACCAAGGCGATCTACTTCACACTGGGGAAGCTGGCGGGAATCAATGTGGTGTTCGACCCCGACTATACGTCCCGTCGGATCACGGTTGACTTGCTCGGTGTATCGCTCAGGGAGGCGCTCGAAACCGTAGCTCTGCAGTCAAAGACATTTTTCCGCCCGGTGACGCGGAATACCATCTTCGTGACCTCCGACACCGCTGCAAAGCGGAAGGAACTAGAGCAAAGCGTGGTCAAGACTTTCTATCTGGGCAATGTGTCGCGTCCGACTGACCTCCAGGAGGCCGTGAACATGATACGTCAGGTTCTGGAAATGAGCCGCGTGCAGCAAGTCTCGTCGCAGAACGCCATTATCATGCGAGGAACGCCCGACCAGGTTGTCCTCGCCGAAAAGTTGCTTTCGGACGTCGACAAGGCTCCTGCAGAGGTAGTGTTGGAAGTAGCCATCATGCAGGTCAGCCGCAGCCATCGGCGCACTACCGGAATCCAGCCGCCCACGTCTGCTTCTGTGCAACTACAGCCGAACGTAAGCAGCAAGGACGACACCATTAACCTGAACAGATTCAGAAGTCTGGATGCAACGGACTTTCAGGTTAAGATCCCGGCGGCAAGCTTTGCCCTTCTACGGAACGACAGCAATACCAAGATCATACAGAATCCGCAGATGCGGGCTCTCGACAACCAGAAGGCGACTCTCAAGATCGGGGACCGTATTCCCGTGGCAACCGGGTCGTTTCAGCCTGGTGTTGGCGGTACGGGCACGAATCCACTGGTCAATACACAATTTCAATATCTCGATGTCGGTGTCAATATCGATGTCACTCCTCGATTGATGTCGGGGAGAGAAGTTTCGCTCAAGTTGGTTCTCGAAGTCTCATCGGTCACTGGCAGCACGAACATCGGCGGAATTCAACAACCGACGATCGGCCAACGGAAGATTGAGCACGAGATCACACTAAAGGATGGCGAGGTGAGCCTGCTGGGAGGGATTCTTGAAGAACAAGAAGCCACATCCTTGAATGGATTTCCGTGGATTTCCAAAGTGCCAATCCTAAGGTATTTGTTCGCCCAGGACGATAAGTCCCGCCAGGAAAATGAGATCGTCTTCGCGCTGATACCGCACATTGTGCGCTCTCGCGATGCAACCGAGCTGAACCTGCGTGCCGTTGACGTGGGTACTGCGAACGCGATCCACTTGCGAGACGATACGACGACTCCAGAAGCTACAATTCCCTCCCTCCCGACCCGATCGAAGGGAGCGGCGACCGGAACTGAACCCGGACCGCAAACGCCCAAGTGAGACCGAGGAACAGGTTGGAGCAGACAGACAACCGAAATGCTCGAGCGCGCTCTTCCTGTTTAGTCGCGTTTTCTGGCGTGAGAAGGGCACTGCGCTTCACGACCATGCGTGTAGCCCAAGCAGCGGGCATCAGCGTCCGGTCCTTGTATCAACATTTCCGAACAAGCGAGCGCTCGACTTTACTCTCCTCACGAACGGTAGAAGCCACGTGAACTCCGAGGGCAGTGCTGACGATCATCAGAGGAAAAGTATGGATCAGCGTAAAGTGTGTGACATTGGACCTTGATGGCGCGGCCCGAAACTGCTAGTTCACGATCAGGGTCACCCTCGTATTGTGGGATGCTGACCCCGAAGTACCGGTGATGGTTACGGCATAAGTTCCGGCAGGCGTGCCGCCACTCGTGCCACTATTGCTGCTGCTGCTCCCGCAGGCAACCTGCAAGAGAATCAAACCTGTCAGGAGTCCCAGGAGCGTTCCCGAAATCCAGCGTCGGCGTTTGAAGCCGACGCCTAGACCGAGCAGGCTCAATCCTGCGACCGGCAGCCAGCTGGCACGAAGTGGACCTCCACGCAGCAGACTTCCTCCGTTGACCGGTCGGGCCGTGGTTGTGATGTTCAGGGTCGAGGTGACAGGCGTGCTTCCGGACACAGTAACCGGAGTTAGAGTGAACTTGCCCTCGCTGTTCGCGGGCAGGCCGGTCTTACTCAAGGAGATTGCATGGGCATAAGTAGAGTTGCCCGGCGCCGGGGCCAAAGTAGCGACAAAGCTTGTGCTATCGCCAGCATTGATGGTGACAGAAGCGGGATCGGCTTTGATGCTGAAATCATCAATCTGCACGCTGCCTTGCGTGAACAGTACGAAGGCACCGCTGTTAACGCTCAAAGTCGGGACGACGGTCAGCAAGGTGGTTCCCGCAAGAGGAATCAGGACTACGTTGACGGTGGCAACCGCGCCCTTCGCGACGGTGCCAATGTTGCAAGTAACCCTGGCAGACTGCGCCTGACAATCGCCTCCAGGGGAAGAGTTGGCCGACGAAAATGTAGCGCCCGACGCAGGCAGGGTGCCATTGAAGACTACGTTGCTGGCCGGGTCAGGACCCTTGTTCTGGAACACGAAGGTGAACGTGACCTGGTTTCCCACGGTTCCTGGGCTAGGGCTTACTTTGGGAGGATCGGGGGTGAGCAGAAAATCGCTGCGCGATCCGATGCGGGCGATGAACGCGTCCTGTGCGCCGCTCAGGGAGGCTTGGAGAGGCGGTTGCGTGGGGTTCGACGGAAAGTTATCCGACTGGGTGAGTCCGGCAACAAAGGCGGGGCTGCTGTCGAGATTAGCGTTGAGGGCAATCGAGGTTCCCTGATCAAGGTTGTCTCCACCCAGAAAGCCGAGGTAGTTGCCGGCCGCACTCGTGGTCGATATCAGGCCCACGAAACCGTCGGTATTTCCGCCAAAAGGCGGGAGGTTGTTGTTATCGGTCACCGGGAAATCGGGCGAGGTTGTCGAACCCGTGAGGTGCGCTCCCTGCACCGAATCCACGGCAATGCCCACTCCGATATCCTCACCCGAACCCCCGATGTAGGTGAAATAGCTCAGGGGGTAAACGGTATTGCTTCCCGACGGGTTGGTGACCTTAGCGATGAAGGCGTCCCCGGCGCCTCCGTAGGCCTCCTGAAAGCTGGAGGATAGGTTCCAGGGAACCGAGAAAGTCTCGCCGGTGACGTAAGCATTTGTCGATCCATCCAGCGCTACTGCACGCCCGAAATCATTGGCACCGCCGCCGAGGAAAGTTGAGTACACGAGGCTCGCGGTGCCGACCACTTTGGGATTGATCTTGACCAGGATTGCATCCAGGGTGCTGGGTGGGTTAGCGGAGCAATTGGTCTTGAGTCCAGCTTCGTTGAGGCACTTCTGCTGTGCATTGAGTAGCGGGAAAGGTGGCTCGTCATTCGGCCCAGCCACGCCGAGGGTGTTCGTGCTGCCGGTGAGGTACATCCTACCTGAGGTGTCGACGGCGATTCCGCCGCCCTGCGATACGGCGTTCGTGGGATTGTCACCCCCAAGATATGTTGAGTAGAGCACACTGCCGGTGCCCGAACCAGTAGTGTTGATTTTGCTGGCGAAGAACTGCGGCGGGCCCGTGGTGATGTCGCATGTGGTACCTGGCCGAAAGGGACAAGGCTGATACGCGTTGGCTGTGGAGGGGAAGCCGCTCAGGGAGTTGGTTGAGGTCGTCGTTCCGGTAACAAATGCGGCCTGGGTCTTGTCGACGGCCAGTCCGCTCACGCTATCGACCCCGTTGCCCGCCAGATACGTGGAGTAGGCAAATCCAGGGGTCAACCCGCCATTGGCATCGAGCTTGGTCAGGAAGCCGTGGGTACCGCTGGCAGAAGTCTGAAAGGCGTCAACCGTGGTCGGGAAATTGTCCGACGACGTCGTTCCAGCCACGGTCGCGTCGAATCCATCCTGACCCGAGATAACGGCGATTCCAGCGGCAAGGTCCGGGCCAGTTCCGCCGAGGTAAGTGGCATACAGCAGAGCGGATCCCGCGGGGTCGATCTTCGCCACAAAGACGTTGAAGACGTTCGGCGGACCGGGCCTTGGTGGCGTCGCACCCGGGAAATCGCTCGACGTCGTCGATCCGGCAACGTACATGTTCAACCCGGAGTCAACGGCGATCTGTGTGAAGGATTCGATTCCGCTTCCGCCGAGATATGTCGAGTAGCTGATAACGGGGTCAATGACCAGCTCGCGGCCGTGGTCGTATGGGCCAATCTGGAAGCCGATTTTGTTGTCGGCAAGCCGCCGGAAACGACCCGCGACAGTCCTCCGGGTGTCGCCATCGGACTGATAGATGCGTGGCGCGTGGAAACGAACATCGCCGTGGCCGGTCGAGAGCACCAGTTCGCCCGCATCGAGCCGAATGGAAGCACCCTCAAAGTTCAGCGCGATCTGGTTCGGATCCGCGCCGGCGGCGACCCGGAAGTCGAATTCGAGCTGACGCTGGGTGCCGTAGTAGGTGAGATTAACTCCGCGGTAGACGGACTCGTAATTCACGCGCGCGTATTGCGGGATGCCGCGATGCCACTTCGCCGGATCGTTGCCGATGAAATAGTTGCTCTTGCCCGGCAGAGGTTCGGTGCCAGAGACTCGGGCGGCGGAATTGCTTCCTGCCAGCTGCATGCGAATCACGTCGCTGGCGGGCTCCTTGCTAACAGCTGAAGGCTGCAGTTCGAGCACCGCTTCGTCGGCGGTCAGGAATAGGCTGTAGCCGTGTCCGCGGGAAACGAACTTGACGCGGGAATCGGTCTGGCCCTGGTTCGCCTCGAAGAACATCGGGATCGACACCGGCGAAACGGAACGAGTATGGAGAGAGTGCGGGCGCTTAGCATTCGCGACGTGGGTCGGCGAATCGAAATAGGAGAGCGTACCGACGGCCGCTAGCACCATCACCGCCAAGAACACGACCACCAGACGTCTAACTGTCACCGATCCTCCCGCCGAACCCAGAAATAGCGACACCCGAGGCCTCAAGCACGGTGGTTCCGGTTCACGAAGACTCCTGGCGAAACTCGACCGCGCTTCGTGCCGAGGTTCCGAGCGTACCGCACGCCACAAACAGGCGGCCCGTCACGCTGTGTCATCAACCCTCACACCGACTAACGCTTTACGACTGGGGAAGTGCAGTCCAGGTTCTTCCTGGAGGATTGCTCCTCGGGCAAGTGACAGACAAAGAGATATCCCACCCCTCGGATCGTCTCTATGCAATTTTCCCCGGTTGCCGCGCGCAACTTCTTGCGCAAATTGCTGACATGCACGTCAAGACAGCGGTCGTACGGCATTAACTTTTTTTTCAGGACGGTCCGCGTCAGATACTGTCGGGTCAATACGCGGCCAGGAGTTTGCATCAGCACTTCGAGCAAGTCGAATTGGAGGGAGGTGAGAGTCAGGCGGCATGCACCAGCGGTTACCAAGCGACTCGAGATGTTGAGTCTGATCACACCGCGCTCAACTATGCCGTTGCTACGGGCCTCGGGAAATCCAACTTGGCGAAGGATGCTCAGGATTTGGTCCACGATTTCGTAAGGGACCACGCCCACCTTCAAATCCGTGCCACTGTCTTTCCCAACACCGGAGACTGAATCGAGTGCATTCGATATCAAGACCACAAAGGCTATTTGTGACTCGTGGCGCTCAGCCGGCTTCATATGCCCGCGAACGCCTATGAGATATGGTCGTTGCGCTGTTGGTATCTGAGTGCCGAGCGAACCCATTACCGATTCCCCAAGTTTCAGGCTATGCTCCCGCGGCAACAAAGTGTTCATTGGATTGTGAATATCGCGGACGGGGAGGAACTCGTAGTGTACGGAGATCCCTCTGTTCCGCTGAGTGCACCTGTGCTTGAATCGATCGAATACCCGTAGATCTTCGAAGATTGGTCGCCGACAAAGAGAAACTGACCCGATGAATCGACCGCGGCAAACACGGGTGTGCTTCCGGCGCTGAATGGTGAGCCGGTTACTTCCGTGAGGCCGCCAGTACTCGAGTCAATGGAGAACGCGGAAACATTGCTCGATCCTGAATTTGCTACGTAGAGATGCTTCCCGGAAGTATCAATTGCAGCCGAGATCGGGTTGGCACCCACTTCAAACGGTGAATTGGAGACGGTACTCAGGGCGCCTGAGGTTGCGTCGATCGTGAACGCCGAGACAGTCCGAGATTCCAAGTTAGCCACGTAGAGAAAGTGTCCACCTGGATCAGTGGCCAACGAGTAGGGATCTACTCCAACCGCGTAGGGGGACCCACTGATCGCGGTCAATTGCCCGCTGCTAGACGAGACGCTGTAAGCTGAGACAGAAGCAGAATTCGCATTGGCTGCGTAGAGAAATTTTCCTCCCGACGAGATCGTGAGTGCGATCGGTCTCGAGCCTGCGGGAAAAGGGGACGCCGCGACCTCTGTTAATGTCCCAGTACTGGAATCGATCGAATAGACCGAGATATTGTCCGTGCCGCTGTTCGCGACGAAGAGAAACTTGCCCTCCGAATCCATCGACAACGAGGAAGGATTTGAACCAGCCGTAGTTCTCTTCGACGCTTCGGTAAGAGCACGGCTTTTCGAATCGATCGTGAAAAGCGAGATATCTCCTCCGTTTCGATTGGCTGCGTAGGCAAACTTCTTCGATGGATGGACGTATATTGAAGACGGCGATGAGCCCGCTGAAAACGGTGAGCCCGAAAGCTGCGACAGCTTGCCAGAGCCGTCCACTTTGTAGCCTGCGACTTGGTCGGCGCCCGCCATGGCCACATAGGCGACATGACCGACATGGTTGCTACCACATGCCACGAATGCAAGCGTGACAACAATCCACAATAGCAACGGCTTTTTCACGTCCACGATAAATTGGCCCTCCCTGGTTGGCCTTTCATGTGCTTGGCTACTCGCAATCGCTAGTTTCAGAATTGTTGTGCCACGGGTTCAAGCGGAAATGAAATGGTTTCGCTCCTAGTGGACCATGCACTCGACCTGTGCCAGCCGCTCTTCGAAGGTGGCCGATCTGTTAGTTAACGGTCAGCACCGCCGTGTTGCTGGTAATACTGCCGGAGACTGCCGTGATGTTCGTTGTCCCGGTCCCCTGTGCTGTTGCCAGGCCGCTGCTGTCGATCGTCGCCACACTCTTATTGGATGACTTCCAGGTCACAGCGTCAGTAATGTCCACAGTGGTTCCATCGTCTAACGTGCCAATCGCTGTGAATTGTTGCGTCTGGTCTGAGGTGATGGAGGCGCTGGTGGGGGTGACCGCTATCGAGCGCAGATTCGCAAGCGTAACAGTAACGCTCGTCGAACCGCTGATGGTTCCCGACGTTGCAGTCACGCTCACTGTTCCGGCAGCAACGCCAGTCACCAACCCACCATCGGAAACGGTTGCTTCGGAATCGTCATCCGAGGACCAACTCACTGAGCCCGTAATATTCTTCGTCTTCCCATCGTCATAGGTCCCGGTCGCGGTCATCTGTTTCGTATTGCCGACAGCAACTGAGGGCGTCGTGGGGGTGACGCTGATACTAGTCAGCGTCGGATCTACAAAGAATCCGTTACAGCTCACGAGGCTAATACCACCTACAAGGAGGGGAAAGGAGCCAAGCACCAAACTCCAGATTCTGACCCGACGCACAAATTCTCCAGTCTTGGGGAAATAGCAAGGGCTGAACGCACTGATTCGTACGGCTCTGACGTCGTCCGATATACCAATTCGTTAGCAGCTGTCCTACCTCGAATTGCTTTTGGCAAGCGGAATAGTTCCAGAATTTTGACGAAGTTGTACTGCAGGATCGGCGCGTCTCTGAGCAAAGACAAATCGTGTAGTGACCAACCGTGAATGCCCCACTCAAGGACGAGAGACAAGAGTTAGTGCGGGTGCGCGTTGAACA
>JBKPCG010000008.1:0-67145 GCA_046727255.1 Acidobacteriota bacterium
CCTTCAGCATCATCCGCGGCGGATACGCCCTCCGCCCCTCCGCCGCATACCCCTCTTCAAACCCGCTCACCTCCAGTTGCTCCACCATCGGGTGCAACCGGAAACAGAGGTGCTCGTTCCCCAACCCGTCCTTCACATTCGGCGGCAGCAAATAGGCCGGATCGTAGGCAAAAAATCGTGACATACCTCTTTCTCGCCTACTTCTTCCTTAAAAACAAGCCCCTCCTATGACACAGACTCCGGCGGGACTTGAATCATTCCTTCCACTTGTCCCAGCGCTGAAGGGCTGGGCTAAGCTCGAACGCCCCTCCGGGGCAGGATTGCGGAAGTTTCGTGGCAGACTCTCCGGGGAAGCCTAATTTGATTCGGCACAGGTGCGCTTTTCCATCGCAACTCTCGTCGCCACCCGCTATAATTCCCTCACTCTCGCGCCGCTTGCATCGTTGACACCAGCCAGAAGACGGATTTTGCACGATCCTGCGGAGGCAGTCGCATGGCAGCTCCCTCATTAGCGCCCATTCTCGAGTCGGCGTCACGCCGTCGTTCTCTCCGGTACCCGATCAACGTATCCCTGGAAGTGGTTGCACTGCAATCGGGAATTCCCAACAACATGCCGGGGCGTTGTACCGACTTGAGCGAGGCCGGTTTGGGCGCGGTGGTGGCCGGGGACCTCGTCGCGGGTCAGGCAGTCGCGATTGAGTTGCGTCTGCCGAACGTCGGCCTGCCGGTTCGGGCGCGTGCTCAGGTTCGTTATCAGGACCGGTTGCGCTGCGGACTGCAGTTTGTGGGGTTGTCGGTCGAGCAGCGGGAGAAAATTCGTTACTGGTCTTACCAGATTGCCCCGCTGTCTGTTCACGCCGGACCCAATAAAGTCGAAACCCGGCCACCTGATCGGGTGGCCTTGAGCGGTGTGCAAGATGCTGTTGCGGACAAAGAGAAGCGCGAGCGAAGAACCCGCGTCCGGCGGCGGCGCTTTTATGTGCTAGCGACTTTCATGGTTGCGCTTGCCGGCCTCGGATGGTGGCAGTGGCAGAATGCCTGGAACGAACTGGAAGGAGACGGGCCGGTTACAGCGGAGTCGCGGCTTGGACTGCCCCCGCGCGTTTCTCCGGAGCTGATGGACAGGCAGATTGTTTACAAGGTCGATCCGGTCTACCCGGATGCCGCGCGGCGAGCGGGAATGCAGGGGCTAGTGGTTCTGGATGCGGTGATTGCGCCGGATGGAACGGTCAAGCGCCTACGTCCGGTGGCCGGACCCGGTCTGTTGGCGCAATCTGCTCTCGACGCCGTACAGTCCTGGAGATACATGCCGTATCGTTCAGGCAACCAGGCGGTCGAAGTCGAAACTACTATCAGCGTTGATTTCCGATTGCGCTGAAGACCTTATTACTCGAACCCCGGCGCTTCCGAGAATGCAACTCCGCGCTGATCTTTCGCCGAAATGATCGGTTCTCCCGTGAGCTTCCAATCGATCTTCAGCTGCGGATCGTTCCACGCCACCGTGCGCTCGTCTTCTGGGGAATAGAAGGCAGTCGCCTTATACAGGACATTGGCGTTCTCAGACACCACCCGGAAGCCGTGGGCAAATCCCGACGGAATCCACAGCATCCGTTTGTTTTCGCCGGAGATTGAAAACGACTGCCATTTCCCAAAAGTCGCAGAACTGCGCCGAAGGTCCAGGCAAACGTCCAGAATCTCTCCCGTCACCACCCGCACGAGCTTTCCCTGGGGCTGGCCGATCTGGTAATGCAGTCCCCGGATTACATTTCTTTCGGAATAAGAATGATTGTCCTGCACAAAGCGCTCGCGGATTCCGATCTCCGCAAACGCACGTCCGTTGTAGCTTTCTAAAAAGAAGCCGCGATCGTCACCGAACACGCGCGGTTCGAGAAGCAGGACGCCGGCGAGGCTGGTTTCAATCTTTTTGATCGATCCGATGGAGGATGAAGTTTCCATTTTCAGAAAACTCGTTCTCTCAACATTTGTAAGAGGTAGGCGCCGTATCCATTGTTGCGCATCGGCAGAGCCTGCGCTTCCACTTGTTCCCTGGTGATGTATCCGTAGCGATACGCGATTTCCTCGGGACAGGCGACCATCAGGCCCTGGCGTTTTTCCAGGGTTTGAATGAAGAGTGAAGCTTCCATCAAAGCCTCGTGCGTGCCGGTATCGAGCCAGGCCATGCCGCGGCCCATTACGCACACGTCGAGCTGGCCTCGCTTGAGATACTCCCGGTTTACATCGGTGATCTCGAGTTCGCCGCGTCCGGAGGGCTTCAGGTTGCGCGCAATCTCTACGACCTGGTTGTCGTAGAAATACAGTCCTGTGACGGCATAGCGGGACTTGGGCTGCTTTGGTTTTTCCTCCACGCTGAGCGCTTTGCCGGTCTGATCAAACTCCACGACGCCATAACGCTCAGGATCATGCACCGGATACGCGAACACACGGGCACCCGTGTTGCGGGCCGTAGCTGCGAGTAGTTCCTTAACCAGGTCGTGTCCGTAGAAAATGTTGTCACCGAGCACGAGCGCGCAGCAACTGGAGCCGATGAACTCGCGGCCGATCACAAAGGCCTGCGCGATGCCTTCCGGTTTGGGTTGCGTAGCGTATTGCAGCCGGATTCCGTAGCGTGCGCCATCCCCGAGCAGGTGCTCGAAGCGGGGCATATCCTCGGGCGTTGAGATGACCAGGATGTCGCGGATACCGGCCAGCATCAGGGTCGAGAGTGGGTAGTACACCATCGGCTTGTCGTATACCGGCAGCAGACTCTTTGAGACCGCGTGCGTTACGGGATAAAGCCGCGTCCCCGATCCGCCGGCGAGGATGATGCCCTTGTAGGCTGGCTTTGATTTGCTCATGTTTTCAACGTTCGGCGGCGTAGTGCTTTGCCATCCACTGACGATAGCTTCCGGAGGTCACGTCTCGCACCCATTCTTCATGTTCAAGATACCAGCGTACGGTCTTGCGGATTCCGCTCTCGAACGTCTCCACGGGATGCCAATTCAACTCGCGCTCGATTTTCTTTGCATCCATGGCGTAGCGACGATCGTGGCCGGGACGGTCTTTGACGAAGGTCACGAGTCGGCTGTGGGGAACGACCGGATCGCTGGGCCGCAGTTCGTCCAGCAGGCGGCAGAGCGTCTCCACGATCTCCATATTCTTTTTCTCGTTCAGTCCGCCGATGCAGTAGCTCTCGCCCGCGCGGCTCGCTGCCAGCACGGTACGAATCGCGCGGCAATGATCTTCAACATACAGCCAGTCCCGTACGTTTTGTCCGTCGCCATAGACCGGGAGCGGCTTCCCCTGGCACGCGTTCAAAATCATCAGAGGAATCAGCTTCTCAGGAAACTGGTATGGCCCATAGTTGTTCGAGCAATTTGTGGTGAGGACCGGCAACTTGTAGGTGTGAAAGTACGCGCGCGCGAGATGATCGGAAGCCGCTTTGGACGCCGAGTACGGACTATTGGGCGCGTAGGGAGATGTTTCGCAGAACGCAGGATCGCTGGGGCCGAGAGATCCGTACACTTCGTCGGTGGAAACGTGCAGGAAGCGGAAAGTCTGGCGATCGCTCTCGGCCAGAGCAGACCAGTAAGCTCGCGCTTCTTCAAGTAGGCTGAATGTCCCGTTGACATTGGTGAGGATGAAATCGGCGGGACCATGGATAGAGCGATCTACATGGCTTTCGGCGGCGAAGTGGACGATGGCGCGGGGACGCTCCCGCGCCAGCAAAGTGCGGACGAGATCACGATCCACGATATCGCCGTGCTGGAAACGATACCGGGGGTGGCTTTCGACTGTTTGTAGGTTGTGGAGATTGCCCGCGTAGGTGAGCTTGTCGAGATTCAGAACGCGGGACTGCTCCTCCGCGATCAACTGCAAGACGAAATTCGAGCCAATAAAACCGGCGCCGCCGGTGACGAGAATCAGATCTTCCATGCCGGTGTGCCGCCGGGAAGCCCGCGGCAGCATGGACCGATTCTAATCAAAGCGTGGAGCAAAGTCGTGCCCGGCGTTGGCAGGGGGGAACAAGCCTGCAACCTACGCCACGGAAGAGCGCCGCTCCGAGTCCGCAACCGGCATATCCGCGGGCTGATTCCGGTCCAGAACTTTGTAGTAGGCCCTTTCGATGGAACGGGCAACGTCGGGCCAAAGGTATTGCTCCTGGATCTGTTGTTCGCCTTTAGTAGCCATTTGACGGCGAAGCTCTGGAGGGCCAACTCGCGCAAAGTAGGTGGGGGTGTGATTCCTCCGAGAGCAGGATCTCCCTTGCCATCCGCCTTACCGGGTTAGTGGTCTCTCCCTTTGCCGAAATGCCCGCCACGGATTGGCCTGCGCCCTCCGTAGTAGGCCGACGGGCTCAGCAATCGCGAGGTCGCTAACGAGTTGGGACTGAGCGTACTGGTTCTTGAATCCATTGCAGTTCTGAATAGAAGGGGGAGCAGCAGTCACACGAATGGCAGTTTCACAACTCCGGCGAAATCTACAATTCACGTGACGGTGATCGCCTGCTGCAACGGCTATGCCTGAAGCGGGACAGATCCGAAGTTCGCGCAAACTGGTTCTTTACGCGGTCTCCCATGGCGAAAATCGCACAGCGGAATGGATGCCGGGTAGCGCCTGAGCGAAAAAGACCGGTCTGCGCGATACAATTGGGCCACGCCGCAAGGCGAGGAGATCGCCCTTTGATCGCTTCTGGGCCCGCAGCCCGCCGCTGGACGGTGATCGCGTCGGGTCTCCTAATTCTGGCTCTAGCACTGGTCGTGATCTACACCAAGCCCAGCGCGTTCCTTAGCCCGATCGCGTTGGTAGTAGTGGCAGCGATCGGACTGGCCGCGCTCTTGCTCCAGTTACGGTTCCGACGGGATCTCCCGCAGATACGCTCTCCTTTCTGGCTCAATGTCCTGGGGGTCGTCTGTGCCATGCTGGCGCTGGTTGCCGACTTCCTGAGGATGCCTCGCCGCACGCTGGAAGTAGTCGCGTTCGCCGCTGTAATGTGTTTCGGCATCAGCGGATCGCTGATCCTACATGCGCTACGCCGACAGCGTAAGGCAGCTGAATAGGCTGTGGCGGGCCCATCGCCGAGTTTGCGAACCCTCGCGGACTTACGGTTAAGAGCTTTTCACTGCCAAAATCGCAAAGGACTGCCGCGAAGGTCGCAAAGAACCATCGGCCTATTCTCGTTCCAATCAATGATTCAACCGGGCCCGCTACAATGCAGCTATGCGCGTCACTGTATTTGGTGCATCCGGACTGCTCGGGCAGGAACTGGTTAAGGAACTCAGCGGTGAACAATTGACCGCCTTGTCCTCCAAGGACGCGGACCTTCGCGACCCGGCGCGCATTCAAGAGGTAATTCGTGGTTCCTGCCCGGAGTGGATTATTCTCGCCGCTGCCTATACCGACGTGGACGGCTGCGAGTCGAATCGGGATCTGGCCTTCTCTGTGAATTCTCACGGAGCGATTCATGTGGCGCAAGCCGCCCGCGAAACTGGGTCGCGATTGATCTTCCTGAGCACTGACTACCTCTTCGATGGCAAAAAGAGGTCGCCGTACGAAGCCAGCGATACCCGCAATCCGATTAGCGTTTACGGCGAAAGCAAAGCGCGGGCGGAAGAACGGCTTTTGGAAATACTGCCCAACATTTGTATCGTCCGGACATCGTGGCTGTTTGGACCCGGAGGCCCGTGTTTCCCGGCGATGATCCTGAAACTTGCTGCCGAACGTCCGGAAATCGCGGTGGTGAACGATCAACGCGGCTGCCCGACGTTCACGCCTGATCTGGGATCGACCCTCGCCCAACTTTGCCGGAAGTCCGCCCGTGGAATCGTGCACGCCACAAATTCCGGCGACTGCACGCGGTATGAGTTCGCAACGGAGATCGTCCGGATGGCTGGCCTTCCGACGGTAGTCCAGCCAGTGAGCAGTGCCAAATTCCCTCGTCCTGCGCGGCGTCCGGCATACTCGGTATTGTCGCCCGCGACTCTTGAAGCCTACGGAATCGGGATGCCGGCATGGCAGGACGCACTGCGCCGCTATCTTGCGGCGGCACATGTTACGGGTGCTTAGCTTCTGCGGTCATCTGAGGGAGAACGGCCGGCCAATGGAGCGACGCAGGCCGCGCGGCACCCATCAGGCGGATAATGCCGGCAGCCGCAATCTCTCTCACGGACTTGTTGTCATCGAGCAATAGTGGTTCGAAAACTTGGGGCGAGACTTTCCCGGGCGAAATCGCCAGTGCCTGAGCTGCGGCTGCCCTGACTGCCCAGTTCTTGTCCGCCAGCGCCTCTGTCAGTTGCTCAACGGCATCCGGTGATGGGTCTTTAGCGAGTAAGGCCGCGCAGGCCGCGCGCGCGGAGGCCCCATGGTCCTTCATCAATTCCTGGGCAATGGTGATGCCCATCGGGAGGGGTCCGAGAAACGCCCCGGCCGCTTCCTTTACACCAGTCATCGCTATGGTCTTCGGATCGCTATACTTTGCGAAATTCGACTTCAGGCTGGACTTTACAAGCCCCTCGCCTTTTCTTTCGCCTGTGAGAGTGGCGATGAAAATCTCGCGTCCGCTGCGGTCGCCCATTTTCCAAAGAGCATTGGCAGCCGCGAACCCAACCTCAGGGGACTCGTCGTCGAGCAGAGCTCGCAGGCTCGGCTTGGCGGCCTCGGCTTGCATGTCTCCCAGGGCGATCGCGGCGGTCTTTCGTACTATGGAGTGCTTGTCCCGTAGCGCCCCCTCAAGCAGTTGGAGCACATCTGGTCGCGATCCGATGACTGCCAAAGCCGCAATCGCGTCGGTTCGGTGAGTTTTCTTGTTACTGCGGATCTCGGCTCGTAGAACATCCCATGCGGCGACGGGCGGAGGCACGGGCTTGCAGCAGTCCTCACTGGATGGCGCTTGCTCGGAATTCTCAGCGGCAGGAGCGGGTTGCGTCTTAGCGATCGGGGGAGTTTCAGCGGAAACTCGGATTGCGCCCAGGGCAATCATTACCACGAGGGCTCCCTTCAGCCCCCCATTCACTGCGGTCCGGATTGAGCGACAAGCCTTCACGCTCAAGGTCCATCCTGGGCCGAGTTCTATTAGCCCGTTGATTGGCGCTTCAACAGTGTAGGAAGCGACAGGACGGACGAACATCGGGAGAATGCGGTAGGAAGCCTCTATTCTTCTCTCATTTCAGGCCGCCGGATTTCGTCGCCGGCCAAGTCTGGTTTATCCTTAGCTCCTTTCGAGGACTCAAAAAGTGAAAAAAAGATCGCTGTGGAGGATGGCCGTTTGCCTGGCGAGTCTGCTTGTCACCACCGTCGCCCTTTCCGCGCAACAGGTCGATCCCGCTCTCTATCAGGAACTGCGCTGGCGCATGATCGGCCCGTTTCGAGCGGGAAGAACCGTCGCCATTTCCGGAGTGCCGGGCCAGCCCAATGTTTTCTATATGGCTCCGAACAACGGCGGCGTGTGGAAAACGACAGACTACGGACGCACCTGGACCCCGATCTTCGATGATCAGCCCACCGGTTCGATCGGATCGCTGGCGGTGGCGCCCTCCAACCCGGACATCATTTACGTCGGTAGCGGCGAAGGGCTGCGCCGTCCCGATCTCTCGGTAGGGGACGGTATCTACAAATCCGCCGACGCCGGCAGAACGTGGCAGCATCTCGGCCTGCGCGACGCCTTGCAGATCGGGACAATCATCGTGGATCCCAAAGACCCCAACCGGCTTTTCGTCGCTGCCCTCGGTCATCCCTACGGCCCCAACGCGGAGCGGGGGGTATACCGCTCGCTTGACGGTGGCCAAAGCTTCCAAAAAGTTCTCTATAAAGACGACGACACCGGCGCTATTGATCTCCTGTTCGATCCGCGTAATTCGCAGGTGATCTTCGCCGATATGTGGGCCTCGCGGCGTCCGCCCTGGACGACGGGCGGCGCGTACAACGGCAAGGGGAGCGGCCTCTACAAGTCAGCCGATGGCGGCAACACCTGGCGCCAGATCACGAAAGGCCTGCCCAGCGAAGCCGATGGCCTGGGCCGCATTGGGCTCTCCGTTTCGCTGAGGGATCCTGATCGGATGTATGCCATGGTGGACGCGAAGAAGAACGGCGGCGTCTATCGCTCCGACGACTCGGGTGAAAGCTGGCAGCTTGTAAATACCGAAGAGCGGGTCTGGGGACGGGGCGATGATTTTGCCATGGTACGCGTCGATCCGAAGAACAAAGACGTGATTTACGTAGCCAACACTTCTACGTACAAGTCCACGGATGCCGGCAAGAACTTCACTGCCATCAAAGGCGCGCCGGGCGGCGACGACTATCACACCATCTGGATCAATCCCGAGAACCCTGACATCATCGCGCTGGCCGTGGACCAGGGTGCAACCATCAGCGTGAATGGCGGCAAGAGCTGGAGTTCCTGGTACAACCAGCCGACCGCGCAGTTCTACCACGTCATCTGCGACAACCAGTTTCCCTACTGGGTGTATGGCGGTCAGCAGGAGAGTGGAAGCGTCGGAACCGCGAGCCGCAGCGACTTCGGTGAGATCACCTTCCGCGACTGGACCACCATCGGCGTCGAGGAGTATGGCTATGTCGCGCCCGACCCGCTCCACCCCAACCTGATTTATGGTGGGAAGGCAACCGTCTTCGATCGCAATACGGGCCAGACCCGCGACGTTTCACCGGTCGTGCTGCGCACAGGCCAGTACCGTTTCAACCGCACGGCGCCGTTGCTCTTTTCGCCTGTGGATCCGCACGTGCTGTATCTCGGATCGAATGTGGTGTTCATGACTCGTGACGGAGGCAACAGCTGGCAGATCATCAGTCCCGACTTGACGCGGGAGGATCCCGGCTCCCCGCCTGGCTTGGGGCAGTTCGTTGAAGCCGATCCCGCCAAGGGGAAGCATCGCGGCGTGATCTATTCGATTGCACCATCGCCGAAGGATGGCAAAGTGATCTGGGCCGGCACTGACGATGGTTTGATTCACGTCACCCGCGATGGCGGCGAAAGCTGGGAGAACGTAACGCCCCACGAGTGGTCGCCGTGGAGCAAACTCGCCCAGATTGACGCTTCGCATTTCGATACTGCGACTGCCTACGCAGCGGTGAATCGTTTCCGGCTCGACGACCCGCGCCCTTACATTTACCGTACGCACAATGGTGGGGAAACCTGGCAGAAGATCGTCAACGGCCTGCCCGATGACCCGGTCAACACCGTGCGCGAAGATCCCGAACGCAAGGGGCTTCTGTTTGCCGGGACCGAGCGCTCCGTGTATGTGTCATTCGATGATGGCGACCACTGGCAATCGCTGAGGCTCAACCTGCCGCCAAGTTCGATCCGCGACCTGGTCGTTCACAACGACGACGTCGTCGTCGGCACGCATGGCCGTTCCTTCTGGATCCTCGACAACATCACGCCACTGCGGCAGGCCGGTGCTCAAGCGGCAAATGCTGAGGTGTATGTGTTCAAGCCACAGACAACCTACCGTGTTCGGCGAAACAACAATACTGACACTCCGCTTCCACCGGAGGAACCAGCCGGACAGAATCCGCCGGACGGCGCCATGATTGACTACTGGCTCAAGTCGCCGCCTTCCGGCCCGCTCGTGCTGCAGATTTACGACGCGTCCAATCGACTAGTTCGCCGTTTCTCCAGCGCCGACAAACCAGGACCCATCAATGAAAAAGAGCTGAACGTGCCGACTTATTGGATTCGTCCATCCCGAACCCTGTCGACTGCAGCCGGCATGCGTCGTTTCGTCTGGGACTTGCACTATCCGGAGCCCGATGTGCTCGAGCGCGAGTATCCGATTTCGGCGATCTACCACGACACTCCGCAATATCCCCTGGGAGCAGCTGTGCTTCCGGGCAAATATTCCATCTCGCTCTCAGCCGATGGCGGGAAGAGCGACATAGCGTTGAACCAATTGCTTGAAATCCGAATGGACCCCCGCGTGAAGACTTCGTCGGATGATTTGCGCCGCCAGTTCGAACTCGACCGCCAGATTGCCGATGCGCTGCATCGCGACTACCAGGCACTGCAGCAAGTGCGTGGCTTGCGTTCGCAATTGAAGTCGCTCACAGAACGCAAGCCCGGCGCGGAGATCGCCAAGAGAATCGCCGCCCTCGAAGCCAAAGCCGCCGCGCTGGAAGGTGACGAGGGCGGATACGGCACTCGCTTCCTGAGTACGCCCGAAGGGCGCAGCCTGGCACGGCTGAACGCCGGGTTCGGTGCGGTTCTCAGCGCCCTCGACAGCGCCGATGCTGCTCCTACCACCCAGCAGTTAGCCATGGTGGCCGATTTAGAGAAGGCACTTGGGGAGCAACTGACGAACTGGGAACAGATGAAGTCAAAAGATGTGGCGGACCTGAACGCACAACTAAGCAAAGCAGGGTTGCCAGTGATCGATCTTCAGAAACCACGCGCAGGCTCCGCCGACTCGGCGCAGACGACTTCTCAGGATCGCGACCGGGATTTGGAATGAGTGAGAATGGGTCGGACACTCTTGTCCGACAAACTGTGTGAACAAAATGGTGCGGCGTGTGCAGGGTCGAGGTGTCTTGCGCACCCTTCTCCAGGCCTTCAGAAGGGAAATTCGCGCCTCACATAGTCCATCGCTTCCTCGTGCGACGCGAGTCGGCCTTCGAGCTGAGCATCCTCCACCGTTCCGAGGATCTCCTTGAACCGCGGCCCCGGCTCATAACCAGCTTCGATCAAATCCTGTCCCGTGATGAGCGGCTGCGGCCGGATCGCCTCCGGCGATAGGGCTCGAGACCGCTGCCACGCATACTCGTATGCCTCGAGCAGCCCATGGCTCGAAAGACAATCAATGCGATGCAACTCCAAGTGCTCATCGAACCCCGGCAGCCGTAGAAACTTCTTCAGTGTGGACTCCTTCATCTGCTGCACGACACCAAAGCGCATGTGATTCTGTACCAGCGCGAGAATCTGGCCGGTGTCGTCATTCGAAAAGCGCAGACGGCGACAGATTTCCGCAGCCATTTTGACGCCCACTTCCACGTGCCCATCGAAACGAATGCGATCTGGCGCCACGCGAAATGTCGGTGGCTTGCCGACGTCATGAAGCAGAGCACCCCAGGCCAGAGTTCTTGAACAATCCACCGGCAGCTTCTCCAGCAAGAGCATGGTGTGTACGAAAACATCACCTTCGGGATGGAACTGCGGGGGCTGCTCGACGCCTTTCATCGCCGAGATCTCCGGCAGCACTTCCTTGAGCAGGGAACTCTCGTCCACCATCTCGAACGCCCGCCGGGCATGGCCTTCTGTGAGCATCTTGGTGAGTTCTTCGCGGACCCGTTCGCGCGAGACTTGGTGAATCTGCGCCGCTAATCGCCGAATTGCCGCCAGAGTGGCCGGGTCAATCCGGTACTCGAAGCGAGCGCCAAACCGTACCGCCCGGAGCATGCGCAGCTTGTCTTCCGCGAAGCGGTGCTCGGGCTCCCCGATCGTACGAACCACACCAGCTTTCAGGTCTTCGCGACCGCCGACATAATCGAGCACTTCATTTTTGAGGGGATCCAGCAGCAGGCCATTGATTGTGAAATCGCGGCGCCGCACATCTTCGCGTGGATCTTTCGTGAAGCGAACCTCGTCCGGATGACGGCCGTCAGAGTAGCCAACATCCGAGCGGAAGGTAGCGACTTCGACCACCGGAACCTTTTCACCGAAATCCACAGCGGACTCGCTCGACTCAGCTTTCGGCAACGGCACCAGCACGACTCCGAATCGCGCTCCCACGGCAAATGTTTGTGGAAAGATTTCCATCACCTCTTGTGGGATGGCGTCGGTCGCGACGTCGTAGTCGGCAGGCTCGCGCCCAAGCAGAAGATCGCGCACACATCCGCCCACCAGGTAGGCCTGGTGTCTCCGTTCGCGCAGAGTGTGGACAATGTCGGTGGCGAGTTGTTTGGCGGCGGACATCACCATTTATCCCACTCAGCCCTTGACCCGATTGCCAACGCGGAGGCGCAATTAAGAATCATCTAAACTAGAAGCCGGAGCCAGAAGCTAGAAGCTCATTATGCCTGACGCCTACATCCTCGGCATCGAAAGCTCCTGTGACGAGACCGGTGCAGCGGTGGTGCGTTCGGGCCGGGAGATTCTGTCAAATGTTGTTGCCTCGCAGATCGCTACACATCAGCCCTACGGTGGAGTGGTCCCGGAGTTGGCCTCGCGCGAACACTTGAGGGCCATTGTCCCGGTCGTGCGCCAAGCTCTCGCGGACGCCAAACAAACCTACGGGTCGGTGGATGCAATCGCTGTCACGCAGGGCCCCGGCCTCGCGGGAGCGTTGCTGGTCGGCATCAGCTTCGCCAAGGCGCTGGCTTTCGCACTGGAAAAGCCGCTGATTGCAGTTAACCACCTTGAAGGTCACATCCACGCCGTTCTCCTGGAGCAGCAGCAAAGTGGAAATAGCGACCTGCAATTTCCCGTGCTGGCGTTGGTGGTGTCGGGCGGACACACTCACCTTTATCTTGCCCGGCGACAAGGAAACTCCTGGACTTACAAAAACATCGGCCACACCCGTGACGACGCTGCCGGAGAGGCGTTCGATAAAGTCGCCAAGCTGCTGGGCCTGGGCTATCCCGGAGGTCCAATCATCGACCGGTTGGCTCCTCATGGTAATCCGGCGGCCGTCAAGTTTCAGATTTCGCAGCTCAAGCATCGCGACCGCAACCGTCCCCAGCTCGACGATCGGCCTCGCTTCGATTTCTCCTACAGCGGAATCAAGACAGCGGTGTTGCGGTACGTCGAGACGCACAACCTGGGGTCGGGAATCGCTTTGCGCCGCCAGGAGCTTTTGGGCATCGAGAACCCGAAGCTCGATGACTATCTCCGACTCTGCGACCGGCAGACGCTTGATCTGGTGGCATCGTTCCAGCGCTCGATGGTCGAAGATTTAGTTACGAAGACGCTAGCCGCAGCCCGTGAATATGATATCCAGACACTCTTCGTCAGCGGCGGAGTGGCAGCGAATCAGGAACTGCGCGCGGCCTTCGCGCGAGAGGCGGAGATGCAGGGGCTCCCGGTCTTTTTCCCCTCGCGCGCACTTTCGACGGATAACGCCGCCATGATTGCGGCTGCGGCATTCCCCAAGTTCTTAACCGATGAGTTTGTGATTCTGAACTTTTCCGCCGAAGCAGGAATGACACTAGGTGGACCTCGAAGCTCGTAGTTCGCGGCTCGCAGCCCCAAGAGCATTTCGAATTCTCCGTCTGCTCCAGCTACAATGATCGTCGTGAAGCCAACCATCTTTGTCGTGGAGGACGATCCCGACATTTCCCGTCTGGTGCGCCATCACCTGGAGGGGGCTGGCTTTAACGCGCGTCTATACTCAACCGGCAACCAGGTGGTCGTGGACGCCGAACGCCAGCGGCCGGCGTTGTTTCTTTTGGACATTATGGTGCCTGGGAAGGACGGTCTGGAGCTCTGTCGCCAGATTCGGCAATCGATATCGCTGGCGCCGGTTCCCGTCATTTTTCTCACTGCCAAGAGCGGCGAAGCCGACCGCGTCCTCGGCCTGGAGCTGGGCGCTGATGACTATATTCCGAAGCCCTTCAGTCCCCGCGAACTGGTAGCTCGCGTTAAGGCCGTGCTGCGTCGTTTCGAGCGGCCGCTCCCGCCTTTACCCACAAAGATCGACGAGATTCAGATTGACCCTGCCGCGATGGTATTGACGGTGGGGGGTCAGCCGGTGCCTACCACTGCCACTGAATTTCGCCTGTTGGATTACTTTATGCGGCATGCGGGAAGGGTTTTCACGCGGGATCAGCTTCTGGACTCGGTCTGGCGCGACACGGCTTACGTCACCCCTCGCTCGGTGGATGTCTACGTACGCCGCATCCGAGAAAAAATCGAACCCGATCCTGAGAATCCGCGCTACTTGAGAACTGTCCGCGGCGCCGGCTACCGCTTTGAGGTTCCACGTTGAGACGTCGTATCTTCCTCAAATTGATGATGGTCTTCGCGCTCGTCATTGGTGTAACGGCCCTCACTCTGCAAGGCACGGTGCGTAAGTTCTGGGAGCCAACTCTGCGCGAGCAGATTGAACGCAATCTCAAGCAGAAGACTCTAATGTTTGCCCAGCGTGTGGAAACCGACCGGCAGCATGCGCTGGCGGATATTGCCGCGCAGGAGGGGCAGGCAGCGGGAGCCCGGGCGACGGTCATTGATTCCTCCGGCGAGGTGCTGGCCGATTCCGAAGCCGATCCCCGCACCATGGAAAATCACGCCCAGCGCCCGGAGTTCATCGCCGCGCTGGGCGGTCATCTCGGAATTGACCAACGCAGCAGCCGTACTCTCGGCATTCCGTTTCTCTATGTGGCGGCCCCGGTTTCCGGGGGCGCGGTTCGACTGGCCTACACTCTTGGAGAGATCGAAACCACATCCCATCAATTGAACAAGGCTCTGCTCTGGGGATCACTGATCGCCTTTGCGGCCGCCATGCTGGTAGCAGTTGCCGCTTCCCACTACATGGCCCGTCGCCTGGGACGGATCGTGGATTTTGCCGAGCGGGTGGCGGCGGGCGACTTGACGGCCAGGATCGCCTCCACATCAGTGGACGAGATCGGACAAGTCGCGGCCGCCCTCGACAAAACGGTGCGCCGCGTGGAAGAGAGCTTCGAGAATGTGCAGACCAGTCAGCACGAACTGGAGACTCTCCTCAACAGCATGCAGGATGCCGTTATCGCAGTGGACGCCCAAGCCCATGTGCAATGGGCGAACCGCGGCATGAACCGCTTATTGCCACATGGGCTCCGCTTGAATGCGCCGGTGGTGGACACTGTCCGCGACCCCGATTTTCTAGCTGCAATTCAAGGAGCCGTGCGCGACCAGGTGGTTAACGGCGCGCGCTCTAACACTATTGTTCCCGGCCGCACGTTCGATGTGACCGCTGCTCCCATGCCGGGAGGTGGGGCGGTGGCCGTGCTGCGCGATCTCACCGAGACCGAACGCATGGAGAAGACTCGCCGCGATTTCATTGCTAATGTCTCCCACGAACTGCGCACCCCTCTCACTTCCATCCAGGGGTACGCCGAGACCCTGCTCGACAGCTCGTCCGATAACAATCATGTGCGCGAGTTCTTGGAGATCATTCGCAAGAACGCCGCCCGCATGTCCCGGTTGACCGAGGACCTGCTGACGCTGGCGCGGGTCGAATCGGGCGAACAGCGGTTCGATATTCAGGAGGTGAGCGCTGAGGAACTTCTTGAGGATGCGCTCGAGAGTTTCCGCGAGGTGGCGCGATCCTACGGACTCGAATTATTGGAGGAGAACGCAGCGCTCAATCGGGCCGTGCAGGCCGACCGGGAAGCTATCCATCAGGTCTTTTCCAACCTGATCGAAAACGCCTTCAAGTACGCCGCGGCAGGCAAGAAGGTTGTGCTCGGGGCACGGGATGCCGGTGGCAGCGTCGAGTTCTACGTGGAAGACTTCGGGCCCGGTATTTCGTCTGAGCATCTCCCCCGCTTGTTCGAACGTTTCTACCGCGTGGACAAGGCTCGCTCCCGAGAATCCGGAGGCACTGGCCTGGGACTCGCCATCGCCAAGCACATTGTCCTGGCGCATGGCGGCACGATTCGCGCCGAAAGCGAACTCAACCACGGCTCAACCTTCGTTTTCACGCTGCCAGGCTCGTCGAACCCCCATTCCAGCCCCGATTGATCCACGAAGAAGCACCAATTCACAGTTTCTTAACCTGTTTGATGCCCAAAGAGCTTATGCTTCGGATTCAGGGCATCTAATATCGTGTATCGCACCTATGAGCACTGCATTGAAAGTGTCCGCTGCTGAGCCCGCCTACGTTCGCCTGATAAAGCGAACGGTGGAGGCCTGCGAAATCGCTCGCCAGGCCGCCGCTATTGCTGCCGAAGGGATCGCCACCGGCTCCATGTCGCGTTTGAACAACATTCGCCAGTGCGAGAAGGAACTCGACGCCATCGATGCGGAGATTGATTCCGGCGTGACCTCCACCATCGCGCGGGTTACTGAAGAAGAAGCGCGTCAGCTGCTCGCGTGTATGAAGGTTGTGATCGGGCTGGAGCGTATTGGCGACCTGCTGTTGAGCTTTGCCAGCAGCGCGCAAGCGGCCGGTAGCCGCCTCGATTCCGAGGATGCCCGCGAATTGACCCAGATGGCCACCCTGCTCGAAAAAATGCTGGCCGACGTAGGCCAGTCTTTTTCCGAACGCGACGTCAAGAAAGCCATTGGCGTGTTGCGTGCGGACGCTGAAATGGACCGCCTCCGCAATCTGATCTTTATGCGCCACATCGAGAATCCCGAAAACATCGCGCGCCAGGCCAGCCTACAGGTGATTTTCATGACGCAATCTCTGGAGCGCGCCGGCGACCACGCCAAGAATCTCGCCGAAGAAGTCTGCCACTTCGTCAGCGGACGCAGCGTCCGCCACCTGCTCCTGACCTACGACAAGCCGATCGAGCAGATGTTCATCGACTGGCTCCGTCACAAGGACGAGAAGGCGCAGTAGCTCCATCTTCCTGCAACAGGCGACCTTGATGTGCTTGATCGGCATGCGGCACTTTCCGGGCGCGCTCCTGCCTGAGACACAAACCCTCGCCGGCAGCATTATTTTTCTCGCCAGCTACGTCGTATTTGCCCTGGGGAAGTTTCCGGGTCTCAAGATCGACCGCACCGGCGCCGCCATCATCGGAGCGATCGCCATGGTGGTGTTTCGAGTTGTGCCCGGGGACGAAGCGCTTCGTGCTGTGGACTTCAGCACGATCGTTCTAACTGTTCGCCATGATGCTGGTGGTCGGCGGCCTGGAGCTTTCCGGTTTTTTTGAGTGGATTGCCGAGTTGGTCCTGAGGCACGTCAAGCCCCGCATGCTGCTTCCCGCTGTCATCTTGACCTGCGGCCTGCTCTCCGCTTTTTTCGTGAACGACATTGTGTGCCTGGTGATGGTACCGTTCGTTCTGACCCTTACGCAAAAGCTCCGCTTGCCTCCATTGCCCTTTCTGCTGGCGGTTGCGACTTCGTCAAACATCGGAAGCGTGGCTACCATCACCGGCAATCCGCAAAACATGCTGATCGGGTCTTATTCCGGGATCGGATATCGGGAATTTCTGTTTCATCTGGCCCCCGTCGCCGTTGTCGGACTCGTACTCGACTGGCTGGTTCTTCACTGGCTGTTTTCTCGGCAATTGCATCAGGTCGAGGTTCAGGCCAGCGTGATCCCGCTTCCGCCTCTAGACCTGTCCCATCTGCTCAAACCGATGCTGGTGGCAAGCGCCGTCGTAATCGCGTTTCTGGCCGGAGTCCCTCCTGCACTGGCTGCGTCGGCCGCTGCAGCCATTCTGCTCATCAGCCGTAGCCGCGACCCGCGCAAGCTTTATGCTGAGATCGATTGGGGCTTGCTGGTGTTCTGCGTGGGTTTATTCATTGTCGTCGGCGGAGCCGAAAACGTGGGCTTGGTGGACCGACTGCTGCAATTTGCCGAGCGCTGGAACCTGCACCACACGGCGGGATTCACCATTGTCACGGCGCTCTTCAGTAATCTGGTCAGCAATGTGCCGGCTGTCATGCTGCTGAAGTCGCTGGTAAGAAATTTCGCCGATCCACACCAAGCCTGGCTGGTGCTGGCGATGGCGTCCACGCTAGCCGGCAATCTCACGATTACTGGATCGGTGGCCAACATCATCGTAGTCGAGACCGCAAGGCCCGATGTCCATATCAGCTTTTGGGATTATTTTCGGGTCGGATTGCCGATAACGGTCGCAACCATCCTCTTTGGCGCTCTCTGGCTGGCGTACACAGCGAGGACGTTGTGCCCGAACGTGGCTTGACAGTGACGGTCCAGGAGGCGAGACTCGGTAAAACTCCTTTGCGCGCCTCTCGTCCCTTACAGTGACGATACCCATGTTCGGATCCGCCCAGCCCGACACCCCATTTCCGCCGCGTAAAGAAGCGACCGCCGAGATGGACCCGACCCTTGCAGGTCCTGCCAGCGCCAGCGGCGACCGCATTTTCGCAGACCATGAACTGGACGCTGCATTGCAGTTGCTGGTGGAACGCGCTCAGTACATCACGGGAGCGACCGGAGCGGCACTGGCTATCGCCCAGGGTGAAGAGATGGTGTGCCGCGCCAGCGTTGGTTCGCCAGGGCCCGCTGTGGGAGCGCGCTTGCAAGTTCGCTCTGGACTAAGCGGCGAAAGTATTTCACGCAAGCAGTTATTGCGCTGCGACAATGCCGAGACCGATCCGCGCGTGAATCTGGAAACCTGCCGCAATCTCGGTATCGCCTCCATTGTGGTCTTGCCTCTTCTGACGCGTAGCGGCGAGGTGCAGGGACTGTTTGAACTGTTTTCCGACCACGCTTACGCCTTCGAAGAGCGAGATCTGATCGCACTCGAACGCATGGCCGACTTGACAATGACGGCACTCGATTTGGCCGAAAGGCGGCCGCATGCCGTCCCTGCTCCCGCCCCCGTACCGGAGCCGGCTCCACCGGTCGCCGCACCGGCCGAGAGGGAGATCGACGCTACCCCGGCTGGGGTGACGCCTCCTGATACGGCAGATACGGCTTCGCCCCACGCGGAGGAGCCAGCGATCCTCCCACCGGAGGGACCTCTCGGCGGTGCTCAAGTGCACGCAGCTCTATTCGAAGAGCCTGTGTCGGCCGCACAACTGGCTGCCGTTCCGGAGGCAATGCGCCGCGTCCAAAAATGTGCCTCCTGCGGGTTCCCGGTTTCCGAGGGAAGAACCCTGTGCGTGGACTGCGAGAACAAACGCTATGACCAAGCTGAGTCGGCCGAGGCCGCGCCCGCGGAATTTGTGCCCGCTTTTCTCGCTTATTCTCCTCCGCCGGACGAGTCCTGGCTGGCTAACCACGTCAATCTACTCGCCGTGTTGGTGCTCATTCTCTCGATAGTGGTCGCGGTGGTGGTGTTTCGATAGGGTCTGCTGGCGTCGGGAGTGCCTGTTTTCCTTGACAAATCCACCACTTAGCCATACATTTCGCTTAATTGCTTGTTGCTACTCCATAGGTGCCCAGAATGAAAAATGTGTATGAAGTTTTGAGGCAAAAAGAGCTTGAGCTAACAAGATTGGAAAAAGAGGTGGAAGCTCTGCGCATCGCCGCCCCCTTGCTCTCGGAAGAGATGAAGGAGTCCGTGTCGGAGCCCAAGCCGACCCTGACTGCGAGCGCGCCCCAACAGCCCATTCGCATCCCGTCGCCTGCCGTGACCGGCGCAGCCGCTCCCGCTCCGCCTGCGCGCGCCGTCGGCTGGGAAGACGCGGCCAAGCGCTGGCCATAGTCGAAGTTCTGTTGCCGAAGGCCAAAGCCCAGGTGAGGAGCCTGGGCTTTTTTTAACGCTGCCACCTGTCGAATAGAAGCCCGCCAGCTTGCGAAAATCCCGCGGATGTGATTACAATGTAATTACGGATTTCAAATGCATGAGAGCAGAGCTGGTTCGTATCGGCAATTCGCGGGGCATTCGTATTCCCAAGCCGCTCATCGAGCAGTGCCGGTTGGGTGACACGGTTGAGTTGCGCCTTGAAGAGGATCGTCTGGTGATTTCGCAGGAACGCCGCCCCCGCCAGGATTGGGGGGAAGCATTCCTCGCGGCAGGCCGCCCCGAACATGACGAACTCTTGCTGGACGTCGCGGAAGCGAGTGAGTTCGATCGCAAGGAATGGAAGTGGTAGTACGGCCGCCACGACAGGATGAGGTCTGGCTGGTAAGTTTGGATCCCGCCCGTCGGACTGAGATTCAGAAGACGCGTCCTTGCCTTGTGATTTCACCCAACGAAATGAACCATCCTCTGCAAACCGTCGTTGTCGCTCCCATGACGACGGTCATGAGGGCCTACCCTACAAGAGTGCCAGTTCGTTTCCAGGGAAAACGCGGGCAGGTAGCGCTCGATCAACTGCGCGCTATAGATCGGCAGCGCTTAGTGCGGAAACTCGGAACGATCTCGGCTAGCACTGCCGAGGCAGCCTCCGCCACACTCCTTGAGATGTTCAGCCGCGCTTGACGGACCAAGCGTCCCGCCACCCGAATTATCGCTGCGTCGTGAACGCCAGCGCCAACAAGGTCTTCTGCTCCACCTCGTGCGCTTTCGCCGACCCGGTGGCTGGGCTCGGACTGGCGGAACGCTTTACCGATAGTACCGGCCGATTGTTTGCGATGCGACGCAGTCGGGGCAGCATATAGAACAGCGCGCCCATGTTGGCCGGCTCTTCCTGCACCCACACAATATCGCGAGCCGAACCATGACGTTCCAGTTCTGCCGCCAACTCGTCTTCGGGAAACGGATACATCTGTTCCAGAAAGATGATTGCGGTGTCGTAGTCGTTGCGCTTCTTGCGTTCAACGCGGAGCTCGTGTCCGATCTTGCCCGTCGAAATCAAGATGCGTTTTGTGTCTTGAGCTTCAGTGTCGGGAAAAACTGACAGGAATTTCTGATGTGTCAGATCTTCCACCGGAGACAATGCATCCGGATGCCGCAACATGCTCTTGGGCGTGAATACGACTAGCGGCTTGCGCCACTTGCGCAATCCTTGTCGCCGCAGCAAATGAAAATACTGTCCGGCATTGGAGGGCTGACAGATCTGGATATTGTCTCGCGCCGCCAATTGCAGGAAGCGCTCGACACGCGCGCTGGAGTGTTCCGGGCCTTGTCCTTCATAGCCGTGCGGCAGCAGCAGCACTAGTCCTGAGAGCAGGCCCCACTTGTCTTCGCCGGCGCACACAAACTGGTCAATCACTGCCTGCGCCACGTTCGTGAAGTCGCCGAACTGTGCTTCCCACAACACCAGGGCTTCCGGGTAGTCGCGGCTATAGCCGTACTCGAATCCCATCACACCTGCTTCGGAGAGCGTGGAATTGTAGATGTCGCACGCGGCCTGGTCAGGAGCGATGTGGCGAAGCGGGACATATTCCGATTCGTCTTCTGTGTCGATCAGTACAGAGTGGCGCTGATTGAACGTTGCGCGCCGCGAGTCCTGACCGCTGAGCCGGACCGGAATGCCCTGCTTGACGAGGCTGGCGAATGCCAGCGCCTCGGCCATTCCATAATCGAGCGGCTTCTTGCCGCTGCCCATCTCGGCACGCTGTTCCAGCAACTTCTTTACTTTCGGATGAATGTGAAACCCTTCGGGATAATTCGTCAGCCGCTTCGTGAGTTCGCGCAACTCTTCCGGCGCGATACCCGTGTTCCCTTCATACTCCGGTTTGTAACGGCCGCCGAAGTAGTCATTCCAATATTTGGGGAGCTCGCGCAGCACCGGCTTCTTCGTGAGTTGTGCGGCGCGCTTCTGCGCCGCCTCGAACTCGGCTTTAATGGCTTGTACGCGGGCCGCAACGTCGCTAACGCCGATGTGCTTGGCGTAGATTTCCCACAGCGGCGGGTGCGCCTTGATCGCCTTGTACATAAGCGGCTGGGTGACCGTGGGGTCGTCAACCTCGCTATGACCGTGGCGCCGATAGCCGATCAGGTCCACTACCACGTCTGTGCCGAACTTGTAGCGGTATTCGGTGGCGATGCGCGCGACGCGCAGCACCGCGTCTACATCTTCGGCGTTGACGTGGAAGATCGGAATATCCTGCCGCCGCGCGAGTTGCGCCGAAAAACGCGATGAGTGCTCTTCGCTGTCATTGGTCGTAAATCCGACCAGGTTATTTGCGATTACGTGGATGGTTCCGCCGACGGTATACCCCTCCAGGTCTGCCAGGTTCAACGTTTCCGCTGTGATGCCCTGCCCCGCGAACGCCGCATCGCCATGCACCAGCAGGGGCAGATACTTGGCCTTGCCGCCTTCTCCAGCACGATCCTGCTTGGCGCGAGTGCGACCGACTGTGACCGGGTCCACCGCCTCCAGGTGGCTGGGGTTCGACGCCAGATGGATGTGAATCTTTTTCCCGCTCTTGGTGACATACTCGCCCGTGGCACCGATGTGATACTTGACGTCGCCGGAACCCAGGACGCTGCGCGGGTCGACATCCTCAAACTCGGCGAACACCTGCTCCGGCGGACGTTTCGCGATGTGAATGATGACATTCAGACGTCCGCGATGACTCATTCCCATCACGAGTTCCACGGCCCCGTGTTCGCCCGCCACATCGAGTACCTCGTCCAAAAGCGGCAGCAGAGAAGTAATGCCTTCGAGCGAGAAACGCTTGTTGCCGAGATAACGCTGTTGCAGCGTCTGCTCAAACAGATCGGCCTGCATCAGCAGGTCGAGAGCCAGTTCCTGTTCCACAGGCGCTGGTTCACCTTCCAACTGTTCCTGGATCCAGCGTCGCCGCTCGGGATCCGCGATGTGCATGAACTCCGCCCCAACTGTACCGCAATAAGTGCGACGCGCTTCCCGCGCCCACTCATCCTCTTCAACTTGAAGGTCGGGATGGGGTTGCGGAGCCTTTAGTCGGAGCGGGTCGAGATCCGCCTCCAGGTATCCCCATTGGCGGAAAAGGTCAAAAACCCGCTCCCGTTCAACGTTTTCTATGATTTCAGCGGAGCCGCCGCTTTGAGCTGTGTTCTGGGTTGAAGTAGCCATAAAAGTTCTTCTATAGGATAACGGATGATAAGAACTCTGTGGCCGATTCAGCGTGGATCTCGCACAAAAATGCGTCTTTCGGATCGCTGCGGCGCATACTATTCCATGCAACATACTTAGAAGCGGGGGATCCTATGCCAACACCTCCCACCACCGCTAAACCGGGAACGCCGGTCCTCCTCGGTATCCCCTTCGACGCCAACTCTTCGTGGCTGCGTGGCGCGGCCGGAGCGCCGCCCATCATTCGCGTCTCATTCCGTTCCGATTCGTCAAACTCCTGGACCGAAACCGGTATCGACCTCGGCGTCGAAGGAGCTTACTGCGATGCGGGCGATTTAAAATTCACATTTCATGAGCCCTTCGCGGCTATCGAAAATAAAGTCGGAGAACTGCTCGACAATGGCCTGCGCGTGGTTTCGCTGGGCGGCGACCACTCCATTACATTGCCGATCTTGCGCGCCTTCGGCAAGCGCGTGCCGGGGCTGACGATCATCCATTTCGACGCGCATCCGGATCTATACGACGAACTGGAAGGCAACCGCCACTCGCATGCCTGTCCGTTCGCTCGCGTCATGGAAGAAGGCGCTGCCCAGCGCTTGATCCAGGTCGGCATTCGCACCTTGAATGGCCATCAGCGCGAGCAGGCGAAGAAATTCGGCGTTGAAATCATCGAGATGCGCCACCTGCCGGCGCTCGATCGCATGAAAATCGAAGGTCCGATCTACATCTCCTTCGACATGGACGCACTCGATCCCGCCTTCGCGCCCGGAATCTCGCACCGCGAACCAGGAGGCATGTCGGTCCGCGAAGTGCTGGCCCATATTCATGCGATCACCGGCAAAATCGCGGGTGCTGATATCGTCGAGTTCAACCCCGCCCAAGACCATACCCAGATCACAGCCATGGTGGGGGCCAAGCTGCTGAAGGAAATTCTGGGGAAGATGATCGGCGGCTGAAATTTCAAAACCGCGATCCGTCACGCTTCTCTAATAGATTCAGAGGTGCTTCCGATGGATCGCGGAATGATCGATGTGCCGAGCCCCTACTCCGTGCCGGAAACCCTGGCGCGGTTGGAATCGATTCTCAAGGAGAGGGGTGTCACCGTCTTTGCCCGTGTGGATCACAGCGGCGAGGCGGAGAGAGTCGGCTTCCAGATGCGGCCCACCCCAGTTGCTGATCTTTGGCAGTCCGAAGGGCGGCACTGCAGTGATGGTCGCAGCTCCCAGCGTGGCGATCGACCTTCCGCTCAAGGCGCTGGCTTGGGAAGATGAGCGTGGTCGAGTCTGGCTCTCCTACAACGCCCCGGAGTATCTTCAACAGCGCCACGGTTTCCCACTGCACTTTTTGCAGAACATCGCCGGGGCAAGTGTGCTGATTCAGAAGGCTGTGGAATAATAGCGGCCTGCCTCAGCATGACCGACATCAGCAACCGCGCCCGCGACCACCTTGCGAATGAACGCACTTTCCTCGCCTGGATTCGCACCGGCGTGGCAACCATCGTGTTCGGATTCGCCGTTGGCCGCTTCTCGATCGCGCTCCAGGAGTTGTTGCAATTCGAAAAGAAACCAGGAACCACCCCCGGATTAACCGCATGGCTGGGAATGATTTCAATCGTCGCGGGTGTGCTGCTCATTCTTGCGGGACTCTTCCGCTACCGCAAAACGCGCGTGCAAATCGATACTGACTCGTTCGAACCGGCTGGAACAATCATTGACTTGGTTGCAGTTCTGCTCGCCCTCTTCGGTATAGTGCTGGCGGGATATCTGGCATGGATCAAGATTGCTCAGCGATAGCGCAACCACCATGGCAAATCAGAACGAAAAAGAATTGGCAGGACGGGCGGCGGCGGAACTGGTAGTTTCCGGCAACATCGTCGGTCTTGGGACGGGGTCCACCGCGTATTTTGCGGTCGTGGCTCTCGGGGAGCGCGTGAAGTCCGGACTGAAAATCATTGGCATTCCCACGTCGGTCGCCACAGCCGAACTTGCGCGCGCTGTAGGCATCCCGCTCTCGACGCTCGACGAACATCCCGAGATCGACATCACCATCGACGGCGCTGATGAAATCGATCCGCAACTGCGGATGATCAAAGGCGGCGGCGGCGCGCTGCTCCGCGAGAAGATCATCGCGGCGGCCTCGAAGAAGATGGTCGTGGTGGCTGACTCCCGCAAGCTCGTTCCGGCGCTCGGCAAGTTCCCGTTGCCCGTGGAGATCATCCCGCTCGCGCGGGCGGTGCTGGAGAAAAAAATCTCGGCGTGGGGCGCAGCCTGCAAGCAACGCACTCGCGTCGACGGGAAGCCTTTCGTTACCGACGAAGGCCATCACATTCTGGATTGCAGCTTTGGAACGATCGCAGATCCTCCCAGGCTGGCGCGTGCACTGAGCGATATGCCGGGCGTGGTTGAGCACGGGCTCTTCATTGGAATTGCGAAGCTGGCGCTGGTGGGAATGGGGAGTTCCGTCGTGGAGATTCGTCCAAAGCGTCCTCGGTCGAAGGCAGTTCGTGCGAAGCGCCCGCGACGGAAGGGCGTCGAACATAAGCGAAAGTCGCAGAAGCGCCGTTGACCGTTCTATCACCGCAGCGGAGAAATGGCGGTGTGCATCCGGCTTGCGACTGATCGATCGTTCTTGAACGCCGGGATGAATTTCCATCGTGAGGCGGACACTTGCACATATTGTTCCAGGAGCTTCGTGTCTCCTGCTGGCTTGACAGCTCGAACCTTGCCCGCGGAATCAACCACTAGTTCAACGTGGATCTCCTTGCGGTCTAGCGGTCCCTCCTGACCCTCGGGCGGGTAGACCCGCATGAGGATCGCTGTTGCTGGCGTGACCTCGGATTGGTTGAAGATGGGCTTACGGTGTTTGACCAGCTTACCCATCGAGGTACCGTCCAATTGGCCATGGATTCCGCGAGCACGCGCCTTCAGGATTTCCTCGCGAATGCGTTCCTGATCGCCAGCCGGCCACATCTCCGCCAGAGATTGCCAGGCTTCTTTTTCGCGCGCGCTGTAAAGGTAAGCCCAGACAACTTCTAAGGCTTGAATCTTTACCGCGCGCAATTTGTTCAAGCGGATGAGTTCCAGTGGAGGTGAATCAGGGCTCGCTTGCAGTCTTCCATCGCTGGCTTTGAAACCTCGCAAAAGGTCGGAATTGACTCTTGCTCGGACCCTTTTGATGACATCGTCGAAAAAACCGTCGAACTCGGAGCTGGCGTCCAGCAAACGGTTGTGCTCCAGACGAAGCACATAGGTTGGGACAGAGTCTATTTCACCCGGCGTGAGTCCTTCGAATCCATTCACAGCCGCGCTATCGTCAGTCCAGATTTCCACGGCACCATCGAGATCGGTGTCGGCGGCCTCGAAGAATCCTCCCCCCGTGATGGTACGTAGCAACTGCGGCGGCTCCTTCAGCGAGTAGATCTGGTACGTCATACAACACGCGTCACTTGACTTCGATGTTGTAAAAGCAGCAACCGGCACGCCAGGACTTAAGTCCACGCCAAACATGTCAAGATCCAGCTGCGAGATGCCGCTCGCGACCACAAGTTTCTGTTTGCCCCAACTCAACGTTGCGTGACATGCGCGCGTCGAGAATTCGCCGTCCTTTTGGGGCCCAATGGATACTGTCACACCAGTTCGAAACGATGCTTCGAATGAGGTGTTTCCGGCGTTGCAGAGTACGTCGTGTACTTGGGCGAGGCCGGCGCTCGGCAATAGAACGGATAGGAGAACGAACCACGCCTGGCTTGCCATGTTCACGGAGCCTCTCTGCTACCCTCTCACAATCTTCCGCAGCGCTGCCAGCATCCGCTCTACTTCCTCCATCGTGTTGTAGTGGACGAGGCCGATGCGCAGGAAGCCTCCGGTGCTCTCGACCCCCAATTGTTCGGTTACGTTGAGCGCGTAGTAGTTTCCGTCCCAGGTGAAGAAGCCGCGATCACCCAACTTCGTCGCCAACTCCAGCGGCGTGAAGTCTTCCACGCGAACCACAATGGTCGCGCAGCGATGCTCGAAGCGATGGGGGTCACTGATTCCGTAGAGCTTCAGCCGGGGAATTGAGAGCAGGCCCGCGATCATCTTTTCCATCAGGGCGCGTTCGTGCGAATGAATTGCCTCATGCGCGGCTAAGATTGCAGCACGGCGATTTTCGACCGACGGCTTCGCGCGGCGGCCGAGTTCTTCCCAGTAGTCGACGCAGGCTTTGATCCCGGCGATGCATTCGTGGTTCAGCGTCCCCCACTCCCAGCAGTTGGGAATGTTGTCGGTGAGCGGACGCACTTTGTAGGGCTGCAATCGCTTCAGGTGTTCGCGCTTTCCGTAGAGCACGCCCATGTGCGGACCGAAGAATTTGTAGGTCGAGCAGACCATGAAATCGCAATCTAGCGCACGCACGTCAATCGGGCCGTGCGGCGCGTAGTGGACGGCATCGATGTAACTCAGCGCTCCCGCCTGCCTGGCGAGACACACGACTTCGGCGACATTGTTGATCGTGCCGACCGCATTCGACGCCTGTCCGACCGCTACCAGACGCGTGCGGTTCGTGATCTTGCTTGCTAGGTCGTCCATGTCGAGCGTGCATTCTTCTGGATCGAAACGCGCCGCGCGGATGGTCACGCCCTTTTCTTCCAGCACCTTCCAGGGACGGAAATTCGCGTCGTGATCGAGCAGCGTGAGCACGATCTCGTCGCCGGGACCGAGTTCGCGTCCGATCGAGCGGCTCATCGCGTAGGTGAGCGTAGTCATGTTCGGGCCGATCACGATCTCGTCCGCGTCGCAATTCAGAAAATCGCCCATGGCGGCGCGCGCTTCGGCGATCATGCGGTCGGTGATGCGGCTGGTCTGATACGCGCCGCCGGAGTTGGCGTTGTTGACAGCCAGATAATCGGAGATGGCGTCGATGACGCGCTGCGGAACCTGCGTGCCGCCGGGACCGTCCAGGAAAACCGCCGGATGTCCGTTGACGGTTTGGGCGAGCGACGGGAATTGCGAGCGAGTCCAGGTGAGGTCGAGCGAGGTCGAAGAAGCCTGGTCAGCGATGGGCATAGGAGGGGACATTCTACACGGAGCAGCGAGCCTTTCTTCGCGCCTGTTAAACTACTTGGTACCGGGGCACCCCTCACCTTGATCTTCTGGAATCAATGGGTTACAGCGTGACTCTCGCCAAAATCTTGAAAGCACAGGAGTTAGAGCGTGCATTCGGCGTGGGCGAACGGTTTATGGGCTATTTAGTGCTACTATACAATAGCTATAAGATTTGAGAGGTGTCAAGAGAATTGCTTTGACAAATCACCATTGATGACTCGGGAGTTACAGCCATTTCACCATGATTTCAGCAGATATCTGGAAGCGCAACCTCACCTAGCGAAAAGTTTCGTGTAAGTCGAGCCATCGAGTAATGGGAAGCGTGAAAGGATGAAGCTGGAAGACGGAGAATACGATCGGCGAGCCGTGGTCACCTGAGGATGGCTCCCCGAAATGTCGCGTTATCTGCTCGCCCATGACGTCCTTGAGCGGGAATTAAACTGCGCAAAAGGGTGGCGAGGTAACGACCTCTCGTTTTTGAAAGAATTGCCCCAATTGCGGACCTTCAAGATCATCGACCATTTCAGACTCCCCTACGTGGAGCCGATTCACTATCTTCATGAACTTCGGGCACTGGACGTACAGACCTACTGTAAGACTCCGATTAGGTTTTTGGAGTTTCCTCAGCTCGAAGATTGTGTAATAGAGTGGCGCCCCAAGTGTGAGTCGCTTTTTTCCTGTACGACTCTGAAAAAGCTTTTCGTGAATCGCTACAAAAAGAAGGACGTAGACTCCTTCTCGAATCTGGTCAACCTAGAAGCCGACGTTCAAAACAAACCGTTATCGCAGCGCTGAAGTGAGCGTGAGAACTCGGTCGTCTCTCCGGAGTGCAACAACTATTCTTTCGCCCCTTCGGGGCTGAATCAGTCCCCACCTAATTTACCCACGGCTTGCGCCGTGGACTGTAATCTTGCGCCGCTTCGCGGCTATCGAAATTTGAGTTTTCCAGCAGCCTGCCGGGGCCGTTGAGAAATGTACAAAGCACTTCGGCACATACGACTATAATTCGTGCGCCTTATCAATTCGTGCGCGTTGTCAGCTGAAAACTCCTATGATCCTGTTTAGAGAACTCCGACTTGATTTGCCCATCGACCGCGCTCTCAAGTTTCCCATGCTCGCGCTGGTGCTCGGCGCCCTGATGTTCGTCGAGCCGTCGGTAGGCCAGACGGCACAGCCACCGCAGTATCCGGCCTATCCGAGTGAAACGCCTGCCAAGTTCGAGACTGCGGCCGCGAGCTTTGATTACATCCGGCGCGACGTGATGATCCCCATGCGCGACGGGGTGAAGCTGCACACGGTTATTCTCGTGCCGAAGGGCGCCAAGGGCGCGCCCATCCTGTTTACGCGCACGCCCTACAAGGCCGATGACCTCACCAGCCACGCCGCCAGCGCTCATCTTGGTCCCATCCTGAGCGGCTACGACAATGCTACTGAAGTGATCGTGGAAGGCGGCTACATTCGCGTGGTCCAGGACATCCGTGGTAAATACGGCTCCGGGGGCGATTACGTGATGACGCGTCCCCTGCACGGGCCGCAAAACCCGACGCCCGTCGATCATTCCACCGACACTTACGACACGATTGATTGGCTGGTGAAGAACGTCCCGGAAAGCAACGGCAAGGTCGGAATTCTCGGCATTTCCTACGACGGATTTCTGCCCTTAATGGCGCTGGTGAATCCTCACCCAGCGCTCAAAGTGGCGGTGCCGATGAATCCCATGGTGGACGGCTGGATGGGTGATGACTGGTTCCACAATGGCGCGTTCCGTCAGCAGAACATGCCATACATCTACGAACAGGAGGCGACTCGCGCCAACGACGCCAAGTGGTGGACCAACCATTTTGACGACTACGATTTGTACATGGAGTCAGGATCCGCCGGCGAACTGGGGCGCAACCGCGGGCTTGAGCAGGTTGGATTCTGGCGGAAAATTCTGGAGCATCCCAGCTACGACGCTTTCTGGCGCGATCAGGCGATGGACAAGATCCTGACGGCTCAGCCCTTGAAAGTGCCGGTCATGCTGGTGAATAGCCTTTGGGACCAGGAAGACATTTACGGTGCGATCGCCGTGTACAAAGCGATCAAGCCGAAAGACACCAGCAATGACAAGGTGTTCCTGGTAATGGGTCCCTGGCATCATGGGCAGGAGATCGGTGACGGCAGCACACTCGGCGCGTTGAAGTTCAATAGCGATACCGGACTCTACTTCCGTCGCGAGATTCTGCGGCCATTCCTGGATCAATATCTGAAGGACGGCGCGGCCAAGGCCGACGTCCCGCCCGTCTCTGCATTTGAAACCGGTACGAATACCTGGCGGCGTCTGTCCGCCTGGCCCGCGGGTTGCGCGAGCGGCTGTACGGTTCGTCCGACGCCGTTGTATCTGACTGCTGGTCTGAAGTTGAGCTTTGGGTCCCCAAAATCTGGCGACGCGGCGTTCGAGGAATATGTCTCGGATCCCGCCAAGCCCGTACCTTTTCGAGCGCGGCCGATTCAACCCGTCGGATACGGGAACGGCAGGAGTTGGTCCGAATGGCTGGTGGACGATCAGCGGGAGGCATCGGGCCGGCCGGATGTTCTGGTGTTTGTCTCCGACGTCCTGACCGCGCCGGTGAAGGTCAGCGGGGAACCGGTCGCCAATCTGGTCGCCTCGACTAGCGGCACGGATTCGGACTGGGTCGTCAAGGTGATCGATGTCTATCCCGACGAGGTTGCGGGACAGCCGGCCATGGGCGGCTATCAGCTAATGGTTTCCGCCGACATCTTTCGCGGCCGTTATCGCGAGAGCCTGGAAACAGCGAAGCCTATTGCGGCGGGGAAGCCTCTGCTCTACCGCTTTGCCTTACCGACGGCGAATCACGTTTTTCTGCCCGGCCACCGCATTATGGTGCAGGTCCAGTCGAGTTGGTTCCCTCTATATGACCGCAATCCGCAAACGTTCGTACCGAATATCTTTTGGGCGAAGCCCGGGGATTACCAGAAGGCGGTGCAACGCCTCTACCATGGCGCCGGTCAGGCAAGTTTCATCGAACTGCCGGTGGTGGAGACGCACTGAGAGGGCTTCCAGGAAGAAAGCCGGGAGAGAGTTCTCAAAAGATGAGATCCGGCGTTCGCGGCGCTCAATGTGACAACCGAGCATTCCACGTGCAATACCTGATGAGGCTCGCCGGAGGCTGATGCCTCATGCCACGCGTTCGGGATTGGGCTGCCTGGTTTTGCCCGTATTGGTGGCGTTGAGACGGATGCGGGTGACTCGCGCGGCTTTCTGCACGAGATCGCTGGTGGCGCGGGATCCGTCGCCTGCCATGACCGAGCCTGCGGCTAGAGCGAAGCGCAGCGCGTCCGCCTGGTCTTCAAAATACAAGATCACTTGCCCTGACATAGATACTTCTCCCCTGGGTCTGAACCCGCAGCACCAAACTCGGCAGCCGAAGCTGGCAAAGAGCAACTTAACGAAGATGGCGCGACGCTCAACCTGACACAGGTGGAACTTTTTGAGATTGTCGGGGAACGGCGGGCCTGGTCAAAGTGCTTACCTTGGTTCCCCAGAACAACGCTCAGTGGTCGATCGGAATGAAGGCACGATTGCGGACTTGACTTCCTTTCCACCTTCAGCGGTACGCACTATGTGACGCCGCGGGCGGTGACGGCGCAGATCGGGTTTAACTTCTAGAAGCAGCGAGTGGGGGTGGAAGGCAACGCCCTCACTGCTTCTATTCCGCTAATGAGAGCCGGCTTCCTGCAGCTTGGCATACTCCGCTTTTGCTTGCAGAAGCAGAGGGACGTCGGGGTCGGCGTCTTTCCACATGGCGAGAAAGTTCTGGTAGGCGATGCGGGCTTTGGCGGTGTCGCCTTGTTTCTGGTAGACGCGGCCTAGCTCCAACTGAGCTGCGGGCGCCATGTAGTCGGGGCCGTGCAGGGGTTTCCAATCAAGAATTTTTTGGAAGTCCTGAGCCGCCTCGTCGTAGCGGGCTGCCTGTTTGTAGGCAAGACCCCGCCCGTAGAGAACTCCCGAACTGGATCGCGTGTAAAGGGCGGAGGTATTGAGCAGATCAATGGCTTTTTCGGGCTCGGACTTGGCGGAGCCTGATGGATGCATGTTGACGACGGCCTGAATCATGGGCACGGCCACGTTTTGGGCAATGGTATCGTTGGGGCGCGAGCGCTGGATTTCGGACACGAGACTCAATGCCCTCTGGTCCTGGCCCACCGCAGCTAAGGCCACGCCAGCGTTCCACAGCACATTAAATGTCCGGGATGTGCGCGTGGCTTCATCGACGCGACTGATGGCCTCTTTGGGATTGCCGATAATCGCCTCGAAGCCGGCGAGTTGAACTTCCACGTCAGCGCGTCCCTGAAGGTGGAGACGGTCGAGAGCTTCCTGGGTTTTGCGGGCGAAATCGCGGGCCAGGCGAACTTGTCCGCGGGAAGCGGCCATGCTGGCGCGGAAATTCAATACGCCGACCTCTCCGTCGGGCGTGGAGCCAGCGCTTTGCAGGCTCTTTTCGATCTCCGAGTCTTTGCCTTGTGCCCAATCGAGTGAGGCGATCATGAGGCTGACAGCGCCGGGCTTTAGATGTTCACCGCTATTCAACGTGGCGCGCGCTTCGTCGATCCGGTTCAGACCAACATAGGCAAGGGCGAGGTTTTCATAGGCGCTCAGCCCATCGGGCGCCAGTTCCACGGCGTGCTTGGCCATTGGAAGCGCCTTATCAAACTGGCCAAGCCCGTTGTAGACGTTCGCCAGGTTGATGAACGGGATGGCATCCCGCGGATAAGTCTGCTGATAGAGTTCCAGCGCCGTGATGCCTTTGTCGAGCTGACCGCTGTCCGCGTAGTAGTGCGAAGTGATGTAAAGTTTTTCACGTTCACTCGCCCGGTCGCGCAGTTCGAATGCTTTCTGGCGATTGGTTTCGGACAACTGGGTTTGCTGCATGTTGTTGTAAACGGCGCCCAGGCGCGCGTAGGCCATGGCAAACATCGGATCGAGCTCGACTGCACGCTGGTAGTAGGGAAGGGCACCCATTTCGTCGCCCATGTTGTGCTTGCTGTCTCCCATGCTCAGCGCTTTGAGCGCATCGAGGGATGAGGTCGTCGCCTGAGAAAGCGGCATGTCGTATTTCTGAACCGACGCCAGGGATTCGCCAAGTTGACCGCGCAGATCGGTGGCGGCCCGGTGCAGCGCGTTCAGGACATCCTCTTTGCGGTTTGCCTGGATTTGTTGGCGGGCAAGAGTTTCCCCGGTGCTCACGTGCACCGCCTCCAGCGTGATGGCGTAGTCGCTGCCCAAGCTTTCGATGGAACCGGTGAGCAAGGCTTTAATGCCATCCCGCAGGCAGATTTCTCTGCCGACGTCGGTGGTGATGCGATCGTCCGGATTGCGTCCCATGAATTGCAAGGTCTGGCGGGCCTTCTGCTCGGGAAACACGTTCAGGTAAGGAGATTGTCCAAGATCGACCGCCAGCGCCTTCTTGAGCGCGCCGTCGAAAACCGGGTCGGCAGTGGTGTTCACGAAGTCGGTGATCAGAATGGAATCTTTTTCGGTTAGCGCGCGACCGCGCTTGATAAAGACGAAACCCAGGCCAGCCGCGACCAACGCGACCACCACAGCGGGGATCAGCCAGCCGGGCAGCTTCCGAGTTTGGGGTGCGCGGCGCTGGTTGGACGCGGATGATCCCGCAGCGGCGAGAATCGTTCCGGACTCGGAATCGCGCTTCAGGCGCTTCAGATCGGAGCGCACTTCGGCGGCGCTCTGATAGCGGAGTTCGCGATCCTTCTCGAGCAGCTTGTTCAACACTTCTTCGAGTTGTGGAGGGACATCGGGGTTGAGCCGGACGGGCGGTGTGGGAGGCCGGTTGAGAATGGCGTCAAAGATCACCGCGGAAGTGTCTCCGCGAAAGGGAATCGCGCCGGTGGCCATTTCGTACAGGACCGCACCGAACGAGAACAGGTCGCTGCGGGCATCGAGTTCCTTGCCGCGGGCCTGTTCGGGAGACATATAAGCGACCGTGCCGACTGTGGAGCCGGGGCTGGTCAGGAAAGGCTCGTCCACGGTGGCCGCTGAACCGAGCGTGACTGCGGTCATTACGGAATGTTGTACCGCGCGCTTGGCGAGGCCGAAATCAAGGATCTTTGCCTGATGCCGGCGGGTGACAAAGATGTTGGCGGGCTTGATGTCGCGATGGATGATGCCCTTGGCATGAGCGGCGTCAAGCGCGTCGGCGATCTGAATTCCGAGATCGAGTAGGCGATCCAGTTCCAGGGGCTGACCGTGAATCGTGTTCTTTAGAGTCTCGCCCTCGAGCAGTTCCATGGCGATGAAGTGCCGGCCTTGATCCTCCCCGATCTCATAGATAGTGCAGATGTTGGGATGATTGAGCGCAGACGCTGCCCGGGCTTCCCGCTGAAAGCGGTCGAGCGCGCTGGGGTCTTTCTCCGTCTCTGGAGGCAGGAACTTGAGGGCAACCCGGCGTCCGAGGTTCAAGTCCTCGGCTTCGTACACTACGCCCATGCCGCCGCCGCCCAGCTGCGAGAGCACGCGATAGTGCGAGACGGTCTGCCCGATCATGGGGAAGAAACTCCTGGAAGAGAATTCTTCGATGTTAGGCTGGGCTCGAAGCCAAGTCAAACACACCAACCCTTTGTCTCTTTACGATGCGAGGAGACGATAAGTTCAGCCAGAATTTTTCATTGCACAGGAGCACGCCGGCCAGCGATGAACTCTGGTTTGGTGAAGTTGAAGAAGGACACTACAACCAGTCCTTGTTCTGTAACGTTGAGCGGACCATCCGATACCATCACTGCGCCCAAGGAGCCGCGCCGCGCTCCCGGTGGTGATCCGGCGGCGTTTCGCGCGGCGCCTAAACCACGATAGTCCTGGTCGACACCATAAATACCATTCGTTATTGGCCCGCGGAAGGTGGCGGCGGGACGCCGCCACGACAGTCGGCAAGATGCCTGCGCTACCGTCCTGGACTCCCGTTACATTCTTTATCGTGGCGCGTTGCGAAGTGCTATAGGGTGCCTATTTTTGGCAGGAAACGCGAAGTCAAGCAAAACGGTCACCTCTGCGGGTTACGGAAGTTTGCCCCAAAAACCCCAGATTCTTTGCTGCCCGTCACTGGCCTGATATCAATGAATTCCCCCCCCGTTTTGTTTCTGGGAACCGCACGCTGGGCTCCCGGGCAGGAGACCGCAAGCATGAAACGTCGCCCTCATTCATGGAGGGAGATGAACGCCGGCGCCCGTGTCTTCATTGCGGTCGTGGTGCTGTGTGGGACCAGTGTGTTGACCTATACCGTCCTGCATGGCGGGAGCCGTGACCCGCTTAAATTCATCTGCTATCTGGTCATTGCGCTGGTGGCTTCGCGGTTGAAAGTAAATCTGCCGGGCATCACCGGCACGATGTCGGTGAACTTCCTGTTCCTGCTCTTGGGTGTGCTGGAACTGAGCCTCTCGGAAACTATGGCACTGGGTTGCGCGGCGGTAGTCGTCCAGTGCTTCGATCGCGATCGTCCCGTTCCTATTCAGGTTGCTTTTAACGTCTGTTCTACCGCGCTGGCCATCGCGGCAACTTTCGCTGCTTATCGCTACCCCTTGTTTCACCGAGTGGTTGGGAATCCATCCACGCTGTTGTTTATGGCGGCTTGCGTTTATTTCGTCGCGAATACCGTGCCGGTAGCCGCGGTGATTTCTCTTACTGAGCGAAGGTCGCTGCGCAGAATCTGGGCCGACTGCTACTTCTGGAGCTTCCCCTATTACCTGGTGGGCGCGGGTGTGGCCGGGATGATGAGCTGGCTGCATGACTTCACGGACTGGCAAACGTCGTTGCTGATTCTGCCGGTGGTGTACCTGATCTACCGCTCGTATCGGCTGTATCTGGGCAAGCTGGAAGATGAAAAGCGGCACGTTGAGGAAATCGCTGACCTGCACATGCGCACCATCGAAGCGTTGGCATTGGCGATCGAGGCCAAGGACCAGACCACGCACGACCACTTGCAGCGCGTGCGCATCTACGCGCTCGAGGTCGCCAAGGATCTCCAGGTCCCTACCGAAGAGCGCGAGGCGCTGCAGGCGGCAGCCCTGTTGCACGACATTGGGAAGCTGGCGATTCCGGAGCACATCATCTCGAAGCCGGGGCGGCTGACGCCAGAGGAATTCGAGAAGATGAAGATCCACCCGGTAGTGGGAGCCGAGATTCTTGAGCGAGTGCGCTTTCCTTATCCGGTGGTGCCCATTGTCCGCGCGCACCATGAGAAGTGGGATGGCAGCGGATATCCGCTGGGCTTGAAGGGAAACCAGATTCCGATCGGCGCGCGCATTCTGGCCGCGGTCGATTTCCTGGATGCGCTGGCATCGGACCGGCAATACCGGCGAGCTCTTCCGCTCGAAGAGGCCATGTCGCGCCTGGAAGAGGAGTCGGGGAAATCCTTTGATCCGAAAGTCGTTCAGGTGCTGGAGCGCCGCTGCGCCGAACTGGAGCAACTGGTTCGTGAACGTATCGAAAGCCTGGGCCTGCAGAAGCTTTCCACCGGAGTGAAAGTGGACCGGGCGGTCGAACCGGCGGCCGGGTTCGCGGCTTCGAAACCAGCGCAGTTTTCCGATCGCAGCTTCTTAAGCTCGATCGCGGCCGCTCGCCAGGAAGCACAGACTCTGTTCGAACTGAGTCAGGACCTGGGAGCTTCACTGAGCCTGGGGGAAACGCTGTCAGTGTTTTCGGTCAAGTTGCGCGCGCTGGTTCCCTACGACGCGATCGCGATCTACGTCCGCCATGGCGAGGAACTGGTGCCGGAATATGTGAACGGCGATAACTTCCGGTTGTTCGCATCGCTTCGGATTCCGATCGGACAGGGATTGTCCGGATGGGTGGCGCAGAACCTGAAACCGATTCTGAACGGCAATCCTTCGGTCGAGCCCGGATACCTGAACGATTCCTCTAAATACAGCACGCTGAGTTCGGCCCTGGCCGTGCCGCTGGAAGGATTGCAAGGCGTGGTGGGCGTGGTCGCACTTTATCATGCAGACAAAGATTTCTTTACTTCCGACCACCTGCGCATTCTGTTGGCAGTGAGTTCCAAGATGGCGCTGGCCATCGAGAACGCGCTGAAATACGAACAGGCAGAGAGTTCCGCCACCACCGATTACCTAACCGGTCTCCCGAATGCACGTTCGCTGTTCCTGCAACTCGACCGCGAACTGGCGCGCTGCAAGCGGGACAACACCTCACTGACGGTCATGGTGAGCGACATGGACGGCTTCAAGCAGATCAACGACCGGTTCGGACACCTGGAAGGGAATCGTGTGCTGCGCCTGTTCGCGCACTCTCTGAAAGAGACGAGCCGCGAATATGACTATGTCGCGCGCATGGGCGGAGACGAATTCGTGGTAATCGCTCCCGGGCTGACGCCGGAGGCATCCGCAAGGAAAGCGGAGCAGATGCGCGAGTTGGTACACCAGGTCGGCATGGAGGTCTGCGGCGAAGACATTCTCTCGCTGAGCGTCGGCAAATCCGTGTATCCCGAGGACGGTCTGGATGCCGAGAAGATCCTCACCGAGGCCGACCGGCGGATGTATCTGCAGAAGCAAAGTCAGCCTACTCGCAAGAACCGCCGGATGTATCCCCGGGCGAAGGGACGCCTGACCACAGAAATTTCGCAACCTGGACAGGAGCGGGCAATGGTTGGCATCCTGACCAATTTGAGCCTGGGGGGCTGCTATGTCGAAACCAGCGCGATCCTGCTACCCAAATCCCAGGTGAGACTGACGTTCTCAGTCGAACACACTTCCATTTCCCTCAACGGCGAAGTGGTGCGCATGGATATGGGCATTGGAGCGGCCCTACGCTTCGTCGAAGAAAGCCAGGAGAGCCGTGGGCGCCTGAAGAGCATCCTGGATCAGATGGCCGGCTCGGAAGACGTCCTGGATCGGCAGCGCAGCCGGAACGCGGCGGCTGGGCACGAGATCTAGGTTTACACAGCGTCGCCGACGTGCCTCGAAATTGAGTTTAAGAACGTCACCTTTACTCCAGGGAGAAATTACTTGACAGCTCGAATCGCAAAGTGTAACGAGTTAGATGGGTTTCTTTGGTCCCTGTCCATAAGCCCTACCAATCTATCTTCCCTTCAGTAATCGGACACCGTAACCAATCACCCCAGGAGGTTGTCCTATGCCGACAGCTCCAAGGGCTGTTTCTGCTCTGGTTCTATCTCTCGCAACGTCGTTACTCGTTCTTCTGGTTGCGTTGTTTTGCCCGGTAGCGCTGAGCGCGCAAGCAACGGAGAAAGTGGTATATGCCTTCACAGGCGGGGCCGATGGAAGCCAGCCCTATGCGGGCGTGGTTTTCGACAAGGCGGGCAATCTGTATGGCACCGCGCAGGCCGGCGGCGCGTTCGGTGCTGGGACGGTTTTCCAACTCAGTCCGTCCCCAGGGAGCTGGACGTTCCATCTCCTCTATACCTTCACAGGTGGTGCCGACGGCGTCGAACCCATTGGGGGCGTCGTCCTCGACGATGCCGGGAACCTCTACGGGACAGCGTCCGCGGGCGGCGATCCAGTTTGCCAGTGCGCTACCGTCTTCGAACTCTCACCTTCTCAAAACGGCTGGACTTTCAATATCCTACATACCTTCACCGGTGCTAACAGCGACGGGGCCTACCCCTCAGCTAGCTTGGTTTTCGACGGTAGTTTAATTGGCACGACCGTGCACGGGGGCAAGGGCAACGATGGCACAGTGTTCCTGTTGACTAACTCTGGCAATGGCTGGACGAAAAGCATGCAATGGAATTTCACCGGAAACAATGGAAGCCAGCTCTGGGCAGCATGTCCGCTGGTATTTACGGCACGAGCTACGCGGGGGGCGTATCTGGACATGGAAACGTCTGCGAGCTTCGAGGTGGCGGATTAATCCACGTTATCCATGTCTTTGGCCAAACCTCGAAGGCCGGGCACCACGCTCTGGCCGGCTTGACCAAAAACGCGGGCAATCTCTACGGTACTACCTACAACGGTTCCCTATATGGCCGCGGTGCCGTGTTCGAACTCTTTCCTAATTGCTGCAAATACGACGTCTGGAACACGAAGGTGGTGCATATCTTTGGGGCACGATGGTGAAAATCCTTCGGCTGGCGTTATCTTTGACAGCGTTGGGAACATGTACGGCACGACCAGCTTCGGCGGTGCCGACCCGAGTTTGGACGGCACAGTTTTCAAACTCACTCCCGCGCCGAAAAACAAGTGGATCCACACCCTGTTACACAGCTTTAGTGGCGGCAACGGCGGAACCTATCTGGCGTCAAGCCTCATAATGGATGGCGCAGGCAATCTCTATGGCACCACTATTTTCGGTGGCGCCTCCAATGGCGGCGTCGTTTTATGAGATCACTCCGTAGCGAAACGAGAAGTCTCCTTCAAGGGTGTGTGGGCGCTCCATATGGGGGAGGACTCGATGTCTGAAGCTACGCTAGTGCTCGGTAATAGGACTTTTCACAGTCTGCGCTCGCCCTTCAAACGTGTAAAACCGCCTACGCCCGGTCAGCTGAGACAAGGAAAACGGCCCGAGGCAGGCTTTGAGCCGTCCTCGGGCCGTGGCTTGTAAGGTTCTAGCGGGCTAGGACCACAAGAATCTGCTGCGGTTGCTTTTCGCGGGCCATTTCCTTCTCCCGGGCACTCGGGGCGAGGGTCTGACCTACGCTGTTGTCCTGGCCCCACACCTCATTCAGAAAAAAGCTAGTGCCGTACCGCTGGAAGACAAGCTTGCCACGCTGTGGGGCGCTACGAGATTCCTTCCTGGCAGTGAGGAGCATCAGGGGCTTCTGTCCTTCGCCCCGCAGGACGACGGTTCCGCGTTCCGAGTTCAGTCGCACGGTGTACTCGCCGGCAGGAAGAAGCTTGTCGCCTGCGGCGAACTCAAAAACTACGGTAACCGTCATTTCGTGGTTGAGGATCGAACCGGCCTGGAGAGGTGCTGCCACTGCAAAGAGCAGGGTCAATCCAGCTAGGATGTCAAGGATTTTCTTGGTCATGTTATTTCTCCTTCAAGAAGGTTGGCGGCCGGGCTTCGCGGCGCTGGCACTGTCATCGGCGACCGGCAGAATCCCATCAATCCCAGGCCTCTCACATCAGGGGCACTTGTTGCTGACACGTGTAAGTAATTGAATACAGGGCAAGGGTCGCGGGCTCGCTTGATTCACCGCCTGGGTAGGATTAGGCTTTTTCGGTGGGACGCGCGCGATAGACCCTAGGAGGTTCCATGCCGGCAGCAACCTTCGATTTGCTCGAAGCCTTGAAGTCCGTCGAAATTGGCGGTCACCAGCAATACGAAGCGCTGGAGATTTTCCATCTACGCTGGGCCACCGATGGGAACCGGCTGGACTATTTCACGCTGGATGAAGCTCTGGAGGACAAGTCGATTGAGATTACCGAATCTTCGGAGAACGGCGTAGTGCCGCAAATCAAGATCATCAACCGGTCCAACCGAATGGTCTTCCTGATGGCCGGGGAGCAAGTCGTGGGCTGTAAACAAAATCGCGTGTTAAATGCCAGCATCATGGTTCCTGCGCACGGAGAGATACCCCTCCCGGTGACATGCGTAGAAGGTGGCCGGTGGGGATACAAGAGTTCTGTCTTTTCGAGCGGGTACACTTCCTCTCACCATCACCTGCGAGCGATGATGGATATGCAGGCTACCCAAAGTTACAAGTTCGTCGGTGCGCCGCGGTCGGACCAGGCCGCTGTATGGGGCGAAGTCTCCCGAAAGCTGAACGCGATGGGTTCACGCTCACCCTCAAGCGAACTGCAGGCAGTGTACCGCGACCATGACTCCAAGCTCGCAGAGGCGATGAAGCAGCTTCGTGCGCCGGAAGGGTTTCACGGCGCGGTGTTCAGCATCGCGGCGAGGGTTTCGGGCGCAGACCTTTTCGACAAACCGGAAACCTTCCGCAAGCTCTGGCCAAAGCTGGTGAGAAGCTGCGTCATCGATTCCTTCGAGGCATCGAAAGAAAGTTCCGGGTCGACAGCGATGCAGGAGGTCGCGGCGTGGTTGGAGCGGGGCACCTGCGCCAAGCCAACCAAGTTTCCCTCCGCAGGCATCGGCGAGGACATTCGTCTGGAGGGCGAGGATATATTCGGCGCCGGCTTACTGGTGGAAGATCAGCCAGTCCACGTCGAGCTTTTTTCTCCCGTGCGGGGCAGGCCTTCGAGGCCAGACGCGAGGCCGGAACGAGAAGCAGATCGAGGACACGATGCAGCCAGCGCGGACGTCCCTGCAGCCAATGAAGCTGGTCGGGGCGGCAATTGGCTGGATCGCATTCTTCGTAGAAAGCCGACCGTCTGAAACGACCACCTTGTGATTGACGTGACACAGTTACTTGCGACGCAGCAAAAGTAGCCATAGAAAGCCATCACTGTTAGGGAACTCCCGAACCGTCTAGGCAGGAACGGCGAGCGGTCGGATCTGGACCAGTGACGCCACTGGCGCCTGACCAGATTTACGCAGCATATTGGCGGTAGGAATGCCAGTGCGATAGTAAGACTTTTCACAGTCTGCGCTGGAAGGCCCGCGCATACTGCCCTCCATGTACGCCAGCCCCGGACAACGCGTGCAGCTACTGACGTGACTGCACGACGAGCAGGTCGTCAAGTCTTTGGCTTTGATCGAGCGCACTTCCTTCAGTTCGGGGGAGTGATTCCAGATATCCATGAACTTCTGCTGGCGAATATTGCCGCTGGGCAGAGGAAACTGCACGCAGGGGAACACGTCTCCGTAGGGCGAGATGTAGCAGAAGGAGTGCCCGGCGCTACAGGAGTAGCCTTCCAGATCGTCTTCAGAGACCGGTTTCGGCGGCGCGCAAAACTCTTCCATGTTGGGAACGAGTGCGGGGTTGCGGAAAACCTCCGGTAACTCTTTCCCGGCAATGCGAAAAGAGAGGATGGACGTGTCGCCGTCCATCTTAGGCGTAATCGTGGGGTCGAGCGTGTAGTGCACGCCCAATTCCGCGGCCAGTTTCTGGACGCCGTCGCTGTCGTGCAGGTTCCAGGTCATCAGCACATTGGCGATGGTGACTTTCAGTCCCTGGTCGCGCATGAAGCGGATTGCTTTGATCGTGCGTACGAACGATCCGGGCAGTTTGGTAATGGCGTCGTGGACTTCGGGGCGGTGTGAGTAAACGCTGATCTGGATGGTGTCCACGCCGAGCGCGCGGATGCGTTGCGCCTCGGCTTCATGAATCATGACCGCGTTGGTTTTGATCTTGACGTTGAATAGCAGACCGCGCGCGTACTCTAGAATTTCAAAAAAGTCGCGGCGGAGGAAAACTTCGCCACCGCTGAACGTCAAAAAGAAGACGCCTGCCTCGGCCAGTTGATCGAGGACATTCTTGATTTCGGCGGTGGTCATCTCGCCGTGATCTTCGTGATCGAGGTAGCAATGCACGCAGCGTTCGTTACAGCGGTAAGTCACGTCGAGATGAACGCTGATGGGGACGCCCATGTCGAAGGCCTTCTGACTCATTTCGTTGAGAAGGCTCATCGTTCCTCCGGGGCGTGCGGGTCCTGAAGCGGCTGATCGGAAACCAGAAGAATTCCGTGTTGCGAAAGTTCGCTGACGAATTGCTCGGCGTCGGTCTGGGCTTGTACGGGGTCGATGTCAAATTGTTCACAAACCTGGTTGCGGACGATCTCCCGCAGCGGCGTGCGCCCGTCGGCGGCCTGCCAGATGGCGGTGGCAACCTCATTGAGGGTGAAGAAGGTCGAGTCCATGGAGTTCATCACCATCATCTCGCCAGCCAGCATGCGGGCGGCAATGGCAGAACTGCGCGTGATGTAAGTCTCAGGCATGCGCAGGCATTCCCTCGAAGTTGCGAATCTCATCCCAGACTCTAGCATCAGGATAGAACGTCAGACGACGAACTGGAACCTTTTGTACGAAATCACAGGCGGCGGCGAGAAGTTTTTCCACTAACTCGCGATCCTCGGCGAAGAAGAGAATGTTGCGCAAGAGGCGACGGACGGCTTCGGCGGGAGGCAATTCATCCACCCGATTCTCGGGACCCTTCTCCAGGAAGAAGAGAGCGGACACCGGAGCGACGGTGTTCTCGCCAGCTTTTGCCAACTCTCCTGCAAATGGCGTCCCGTGGGCGGAGTAGCCAACCGGGCTGGGCCGGACATAGGAAATCTCGTCGGTGAGCAGAGTGACGGAATCGGGAGCTAGCCGAGTCAACGTAGTTTTCCCAGCGCCCGAGACACCTGAGAACAGATAGGCCTGGCCGTCACAGATGGCGCTGGCGGCGTGCAGCAGAAATCCGCCGCGATCGGTGAGAACAAGGCTGTGCAGGATGCGAAGGACGGAGTCGAGCGCGTAAGGATTGGGGCTTTGCCGAACGTGGCCGCGGCCAGTGCCCGGATTCCAGCGCGCCTGAAAGTCGCCGCGTTCGAGAAACCACTCCTTACCCTCGCGCCGGACGCGCACGTCGTCGTCCGAGACTGAGCCTGGGCTGGTGAGGTCAAGATCAAGTGCCAGCTCAGGTTGTGATGAGCTCAGAAATCCCACATAGCGCTGGCACAGCAAGTCGAGGAAGCACTTGTCATCGGTTCGCAAGGCGATCGCGATGCCGCCAATCTCAACAACACAGTCGATCTTTTTGGTCGTGACGATCATGCGGTTTCCAGGTCAGCGACTTGGAGCCGCTGGGAGTTCCGCCAGCTGTGAAATCGGAGGACAGCGCGGCGCGCCAAACTGCAGTAACAGAAAAACATTCCGACCATACGCGACCAGGGTTGCAGAGGTGCAGAGACAGTCTGCCCCAATCGAACCACGTGCATCAATTTTCCGAGAAGTGCCTCAGATGGGAACACCGGGTCAGGACCGGGCATAGAGTCGCCGCGCGTGAGGAAACCGTTGGGTTCACGATGAGCCAGAAAACGGTGCAGAAAAAAACGCCCCCCCCGAAAGGCGAGGACGATCTCTCCGCCCCGGACATCGTTTATCGAGCAGGCCGCAATCTCCGCCACGTCGCCCGGCCAAAGTGCCGGCAACATGCTTTCGCCGCGAACTTGCAGTCGCAGCCGGCAGGTTCGGCGCAAAGCTTCTACCGCTAGAGCTTCACGCTGTGGACTCAGGCTTGCGCTGGCAATCATGAGGATTGACGGTCAGGAACTCTTTCGCGAGAACTGGCATTGCGGGGTGGTGGCGCCGATTTTTCCACAAGCCAGAGCGAGCGTCTCGAAAACCCGCTCGGAACGAAACGCAGGTTTCTGATAGGGTTTCTTGCTTCTTCTCGCGTTTTTCGACTGCTTTTCATTCGCGCGAGAGGGCTGATTCTCTAACGTCATAGGTTTGGTCAAGCGCCCAGGACTGGCTTGTCTTCCAGTTCTGATGCAAAGAATGCGTTGGACGCAGTGTACTACACGCGTTTCCTGTGTGCCAACCTCGATTGGGCCCTGGGAATAGGTCAGGCAGACTCGAAAAGCTCAATAAAATGAGAGGGTTCCGTTCTGTCGTGCGCGCCGCAAACTGAATGACAATCCCCACAGTGTCAGTGGAAGCAGACCCAGGCTGAACCCCGCCAGCACGCCGAGCGTGGGCGCCATGGCGAGTACCGATTGCCCCTGCAACAGCGCCATCCGCATTCCCTCAACGGAGTAGGTCAGGGGGATGGCGTGAGCCACGAGCGTGAGCGGGCGCGGCAGGCTCTCGATCGGGAACATGGCCCCACTCAGAAACCAGACGCCGGAACTGAGTAACCACAACAACGCCGACCCTTTCTGGAAAGTGATCTGGATGGTGGCCGCGGCGATCCCAAGCGCCATGGCGATTACGAGCGAAAGAATGAGCACTGCCAGACAGGAGAGCGCGTTGGCGTGGATCGGGGCATGGAAGAGAGCCACACCTGCCGCCAGATAGAGGCCAAGACTGACCAGGTTTCCGGCAAAAGCCGAGATGGAGCTTAGCACCACGAGTTGGGCGGGCGGAGTGGAGGTAGTCATCAGCACCTCCATAGTTCCGGTCTGTTGTGCTTCCTGCACGGTGCTGAGGAAAGCTTGGGTGGTCATCACAAAGAATGTATAGACTCCGGTCCCAACCAGAAGAAAAGGGAAATACTCCACGCCTCCGGGTCGGAAGCCGGGCCCGATGGCGCGAGACAAGAAATAGAAAGCTGCGAGCTGCGTGAGCAGGCCGAGGGCGGTGATCGCAAAGCCGGTGCGGTGGCGGATGGCCGTCAGCAGATCGCGTCGCAAGATAGCGTGGAGTTTCCCGAGAGCGGATTTCACGAAATTCTCCCGGTGCGCTGCATCATTCCTGCAGCCTCATCTACTTCGCCGGTCATGCGAAAATAGTAGGCTCGCAGTTCCTCCACGCTTTCGTCCCCGCGGATGGGGCGGTCGGCGAGCAGCTCTCCGGCTTGCAGCAACAGAATGCGGTCGCCGATGGCGGCAGCTTCGGCGAAGTTGTGGGTAGCGAGCAGGATAGTGGTGTGCTGCTGCGCCAGCGCGCGAGTAGTGGTCCAGAAGTGTGCAGTGGTGGCGGCGTCCAGGCTGCGGGTGGGCTCGTCGAGCAGCAGAACGGCGGGGCGCTTCACCAGGGCGCGCGCGATCCCGAGGCGCTGGTACATGCCACTGGAAAACTTCATGACTAGCGTGTCAGCTTGCCCGGCGAGACCGGTATCGCGCAGGACTTCTTCGATTCGTTTAGAGCGTTCACGGCGTGGGACGTCGTCGAGCGCGGCGAAGAAATCGAGGTTCTCGCGGGCGGATAGCCGTGGGAAAAACGATCGCTCGGTAGCGACTGCAATGCCGACTTGTTGCCGGACACGTCCGCCGTCGCGCAGCGTATCTATCCCGGCCACGCACACAGAGCCAGCGTCGGGGAGCAGCATGGTCGAGATCAGTTTGAGCGCTGTGGTCTTGCCGCTGCCGTTCGGTCCGAGCAGAACCAGGACCCCTCCGGCGCCCGCGGAAAACGAGAGATCCTTCAACGCCACGGTCTCGCCGCCGCGTTCTTTTCCCAGCCAGTTGAACAGAGCAGGGCGATGACGAAACACCTTGCGGACGGATTCGAAGACGACTCGGTCCATGAAGTACCGTTCGGGATGCGGTGGAGAGAGTCTGTATTATAGTGGCGGTTTGGGCGGCAGCGCTCATCTTCAGGAGGGGCACGACTTCACAGAGTGCCGATAGTGTCCAACCGTAATGAAGCGACCTACCGCGTCTCTACCAATCTCTTTGGCGATACTACGAAGGAATTTGATTTTCTTTGCGCGTGCGCCGGGGTAGACCTTTCGTCGGAGCGCATCGACCGCGTCAAAAACTGGAATGAATACAAACTGAACTGGGACGAACTTCTCCGACTGGCGGAACATCACGGAGTTCTGCCGCTGGTGGCGCGCAATCTGATCGCCCATGCTCCGGGGCTGCCTCCCGAGATCGAGCAATCGCTGCGGTCTGCTTTTGACGCGAATGTGCGGCGCAATTTGAGGTTTGCCAGCGAACTAGTGCGAATTGCCGATCAGTTCGAAAAGAATCACCTGCGAGCGATTCCATACAAGGGGCCGGTGCTGGCCGAGTCTGCTTATGGCGATGTGGCGCTGCGTAATTTTGGCGACCTCGATTTCCTGATTTCTCCAGCCGACTTCGAGCGAGCGAAGCAGGCTTTAGGGGAGCTTGGATACCGGCCTTCTAAAGAAATGAGCCCCGCCGTCGAGCGGTTCTGGTTGCGGAATGGATACGAGCGCGCCTTTGATAGCGCTGCCGGCAAGTACCTGGTTGAACTGCAATGGAGACCGCTGCCGCGTTTCTACGCCGTCGATCTTCGGGTGGAGGAGTTGCTGGCGCGGTCAGGCCGGACGTCGCTTGGCGGGCATGACATGGCGAGTCTTTCTGCGGAGGATTCGCTCCTGGTGTTGTGTCTGCATGCTGCCAAACACCTCTGGATGCGTCTGATCTGGATTTGCGATATCGCGGAGACATTGCGTACGCAGGTGGTGGATTGGGAAGTAGTCTCGGCGCGTGCACCTGCGTTGGGTATCCTCCGGATGGTAGGCGTGAGTTTCTGGTTGGTGCAGAGGCTTCTCAGTTTTGAGCTTCCCGGGCCGGCGCAGGAGATCGCCGATGGCGATACAAAGGTGCAGAATCTTGGCGAGCAGTTCGCTGCGCGCCTGGCGCGGAGCGCCACCTATGATTTCGAATCGGCGGAATATTTCCGGTGGATCCTGAAACTGCGCGAACGGCGCCCCGATCGAGGGCGCTATCTTTGGCGGTTGGTGTGGACGCCGGGGGAGGGGGATATCGCAGCGATGCGGTTGCCCGAGGCGTTGTTTCCGCTGTATCGGGTGGTGCGGGCCGTGCGACTGATTCGCAAGCTTGTGGAGGGCGCAAACACGGCCTCTGTAGGTGCGGGAGCCTGGGTCGTCCCTCCGGGACTTTAGCTCATTTCTTGCTCCTACCCAGCGCTGAAGCGCTGGGCTAATCTGGGCCGCCCCCTTCGGCTCCGCTCAGGGCAGGCTCTCCGGGGCTGCGCTCCAGAAACGGATCCTGCCGAGCGGTCTCTGCACTCCTGGGAGCGTATCCTACTGAGTGGTTTTACTTAGTGCGTCTCGCCGTCGCCGGGGGCTACGTCGGGAGTATCCACTTTCTGAGCGAATGGCGAATTCGAAGCGGGCGCGAGCTGGAATTCGCCTGGTTCTTTGCCGGCTAGAGCGACGCCCATGAACTGGATCCAGATGGGCAGGGCGGCGTGGCCACCAGATTCTTTTGGTCCGAGGGATTTCTTCTCGTCATATCCCATCCAGACCCCGCACGTCAGCGACGGCGAAAAGCCGATGAACCAGGCATCGGTGAAGTCGTTGGTAGTACCAGTCTTGCCTGCCAAGGGATAAGGCATTTTCGCAGCGGCGACTGCTGTGCCGTGCAATACAACCTCACGCAGCATGGAAGTCATGATGCGTGCCGTGCGCGAACCGATCACGTCTTTGATATCCGGAAAATCCTCTTCCAGGACGCGGCCCTCATAATCTGTCACTTTCTTGATGTACCGGGGTGCGAGGCGGACACCGTCGTTCGGGAACACGCTGAAGGCGGAGGTCTGTTCTATCAGCGTGATCTCAGCCGATCCCAGAGCCACGGGCAGGTAGGCGGGGATGGTTGAAGTCACTCCGAAGCGGTGCGCGTATTCAATTACGGTGCGAATGCCGATGCGGTCCGCAAGTTTGAGCGCGGGAATATTTCTGGACTGGGCAAGGGCGCGGCGTAACGTGATCAGGCCTTCAAATTTGTCGTCATAGTTGTGCGGAATGTAGGGACCGGTGGGTGTTTCAAACGTGACGGGCGCGTCCAGGATTGTCTCGTCAGGACTGCCGCCTTGATCTATCAAGGCGGTATAGACATAAGGCTTGAAGGACGATCCGACCTGTCGCAAGGCCTGAGTGGCGCGATTGAACTTGGAGAGATTAAAGTCGCGTCCACCGACCATGGCCTTGATCTCGCCGGTGGCGTTGTCGACGGCAACCAGCGCCCCCTGTGCGCCGGAGTCTTGTTCGAGGCTGACTTTGGACTTTCCCCCGGCATCGAGAGAGAGCACTTTGACATAGACGATGTCTCCGATTGCGAGCAGGGCGGGCAGCTTGCGCCGGGTCCAGGCGACGTCGGTTTGCGAAAGCGTCGCCGAGCGCTGCCCGAAGCGAATTTGAGCGACGGTTGGTGACACCGAGGTGACGAGGGCGTGGATATATCCGTTAACCTCGGGCTCCTGGTCCCAATCGGGATCTTCGTATTTGTCGAGTTTCTGTCCCTGGGCGACCACGTTGGCAAGATTGCCGCGCCATTTTTGCCGGTGTTCATAACTTGCGAGACCATCGAGCACCGCCCGATTGGCGGCCTTCTGCAAGTCCATGTCGAGCGAGGTGTAAACGCGCAGGCCCCCTTCATGAACCTGATCGCTTCCGTATTTGGCCTCGAGGTAGCGGCGAATTTCTTCCACGAAATTGGGCGCCAGAGAATTCGGGTCCTTCTGCACGTTGAGTTGGATCGGTTTGGCCTTGGCATCGGCGGCCTGGATGGCGGTGATCCGGCCATCCTCAAGCATGGCGTTCAGCACTAGATTGCGGCGCTTCTGGGCACGGTCCGGGTGGGCGATCGGCGAATAGTATTGCGGCGCCTTGGGAAGCCCCGCGAGCAGAGCGGCTTCCTCGAGCTTCAATTGCTTCGCCGGCTTGCCAAAGTAATATTCCGAGGCCGCTTCGAAGCCGTATGCGCCGTGTCCGAGAAAGATTTGGTTGGCATAGAGAGTGAAAATCTGCGGCTTGGTGAAACGGCGCTCCATCTGAATGGCCAGCAGCGCTTCCTGGATCTTGCGATGGAAGGAGCGATCGGGTGAGAGAAACAAATTGCGCGCCAGTTGCATGGTAAGCGTGGATGCGCCCTGGACCTTCCCGCCGGATTCGATGTCGCGATAGGCTGCTCCGGCGATGCGCCAGAAGTTAATTCCAGAGTGTGCGTAAAAGTCTTTGTCCTCGATGGAGACCAGCGCGTTGCGCAGAACTTCGGGATAGTCGTCATAGGCGGCAACGACGCGCCGTTGCAGCGCGAAAGTGCCGATTACGCGGCTCTGGTCGTCGTAGAGCTCAGTCACCGAACTGGGACGATAATGTTCGAGCTGCTCGACCTGGGGCAGGTCCGTTGAGTACACAAGTAGCAGTCCCCCGGCCGCGCCGACTGCGGCCGAGAGCAGGATGAGCAGCCCGAACAGCACGTGTCCGACCAGCTTCCGTTCGCCAATTTCGAGCGGCGGAAGATGTTGGTAAAGGGTCTTCATCGGTGCAGTGGCCGGTTGCCAGCGGCCAGTACCCAGTGTACTCAGGAACTTCGCGGCTGGCGGGTTTGGAATTGGCGCAAAAGAAAATCGCCCGCCGAAGCGGGCGTGTGATTACTGGTTACTGACAACTGCTCTTACGCTTTCGATTCCCGGTTCTTCAGAACTTCCAGAGCTTTGTTCAATTGTTCGTCCGTCTGATTTTTTGGCTTCTGAGTTTGATCGTCGGGAGCGGCCTGCTGGTCTTCGTCCGGCAGTCCACCGTCATCGTTGTTGTCGGCCACCACGAAATTGGGTGTAACCGCGGCATCCTGAATCGCCTTGCCATTCGGCGTGTAGTACTTGGCGATGGAAAGAATCAGGGCTGCGCCGTCGGGCATGTCGATCAGTTTCTGCACCGAGCCGTCCCCGAAAGTCTTATCTCCGACGACGTCGCCGCGCGCGTTCTCGAGGATGGCAGCGGCTACGATCTCCGCTGGGCCGGCTGTGCCCCGGTTCACCAGCACTGCCACGGGAAACTTGGTGATGTCCTTGGCCGGATCGGCGTTAAACGCCTGGCGGGGATATTTCTGCCCCTGCAGGTAGGTGATGGTGCCATGGTCGAGGAAGAGATTGGCGGTTGCGATGCCTTCGGCCTCGTCGCCGCTGGCAGCATTGCGCAGATCCAGCACCAGCTTCCTGGCGCCCTGTTTTTGCAGGTTGCGAATCTTGTTGGCGATCTCCTGAGTCTTTCCTTGCGGGAACGCGTCCACTTTCACATAGCCGACATTCTCGGCCAGCATCTTGTCGGTCACGGGCGGGATGGTAACTGCGTCGCGGGTAATCACGACCTTCTGAGGCTCAGCTCGCCGCGGCCGGACGACCGCCACGGTAAGCGTTGAACCGGGCTCGCCCACCAACAAACTGTGGATTTCCGCCAGCGACATGTCGCGTGTGCTTCGGCCCTCGATGGACTCGAAGATGTCGGAGTTCTCGATCCCGGCCTTCTCGGCCGGGCCACCGGGAATCACAGCGATCACGGCGGCATATCCAAAGCGTTTCGATACCGCGGCGCCGATCTCAGCCTTTCCATCGGTCTTGATGGCGCGGTAATGCTTGTACTCGGCGGCCGTCAGATAGCTGGAGTTAGCATCCAGTGACTCGAGGAGGCCATGCAGCGCGCCTTCGGTCACCATCGGGATGTTGGGCTCTTCAACGTATTCGCTGCGGACGCGCGAGAGCACTTCGCTATACACCGACAACTGACGGTAAGCCCCGTCATTCGAGGATGCCCGGACGTTGACGAAACCGCCCACTATAGTGAACAACAGGATGGCCAGCGAACTGGCGAGAATCGTGACTTTCAACTTCGTCGACATGGATTTTTGATCTTCCGAGAAGGACAGGCACTTCCCTGGCAACTGCCTCTCATTATAGATGGTTTGATGCTCCGAAGGTTACTAAGAAAAGCAATCGGCGGTACTTGTCCGGCGAAACTTCTCGCCTCCTGGAGTCAGCTCTCGCGGGAACCTTTCGGGGAGGGAACATCGTAATGCCGGACGGCCTAATTCACTCTTTCCTTTCAGTAGCTTGCAGCATTGCGGGTATCTGCGAAAGTCTTAACCACAGAGGTCACGGGGAAAATCCTGGGAGGTTGGTTTCCCTGTGAACTCTGTGACCTCCGTGGTTAAGACTTTGACTCAAATGCTTCCAGCAGCGACGCGACTTTCGCGTGTCCCTTGTCTTTCGCGACCATGGCTGGCGTCTTGCCGTCGTTGTTTGTGATGTCGACGTCCGCGCTGTGCGCGAGCAACAGATCGACCATCTTCTGATCCCCGTTCTGAGCGGCGGCGTGGATCGGTACCCATCCCCCCTGCTGACGAGCATTCACCGGGGCTCCATGTTCCACGAGTAAGCGCGCCGCCGCGAGGCTGCGGGAGGAGGCGGCCGAATGTAATGGCATGACTTGGGTCGCGTTATTTGCTACGGCGTCGATTTTCGCGCCCTTTTCTATGAGCAGCCGCGCGACTTCCGGTTGCCCGAAGTAGCAGGCGAAGTGCAGGGCCGTGAAACCGTCTTTCGAGAACGAGTTGATGGCGGCTCCATCGCTCAAGCAGCCTTGGAGCCGTTCCAGGCGGCCAAGCGAGGAGGCTTCGAAGATGTCGAGTTCATGTTTCTTGCCGGCAATCGTCTCGGCTAGCTCACGGCGGCCGCGATAGAGGGCGTGCATCAGGAGGCTTACACCGGCGGCATCTTTTGCTTCGGCAGCGTCGGGAGTTTCGTCAAGTAGTCGGCGGAGACCGTCGGCGTCTCCGGATTGAAGAAGTTCGAAGCAGCGCTGGTATTGATCCATCGGCGATCTCTCCCGAAAAGTACTTAGCATTGCTAACGAAATATAGGATTCTGCGCGTGCGTTGTCAAGAAGAATGTTAGCAGTGCTAAACTTCTGCCAATGTCGCGAGCTTACAAAAAAGGCCGGATGGAAGTCGCAGATCGGCTGCACTCGGCGGCCATTCACCTTTTGCGCTATGCCCATAAGCGGGACGTGCTTTCGCGCGAGGGGCCGGCCCGCCTGTCGGCGCTTTCGGTACTGGTATTCGGCGGTCCTATGACGCTGGGGCAACTGGCATCGGCGGAGCAGGTAAAGCCTCCAACGATGAGCCGGATCGTGGCTGGGCTGAAGAACTCCGGCCTGGCCAGGATTGACGCGGACGCACGCGATGCGCGGCGGATTCGCGTGAGTGTAACGCCCAAGGGCGAGAGGCTATTGCAACAAGCGCGGGAACGTAGAATTCGGTTGTTGGCGGAGGTTCTCAGCGAGGTGAGTGGGCAGGAGTCGGAAGTTCTGCGCGAAGCCGCAGAAATTATTGAGCGGGCGGTGCGAGGGGCGGCAAAGAAATAAATCCCGCCCAATTGATTTCCCAATGGGCTCTCGCTCGTCCCTCCGGGACGTTATCGTTCATGCCGGTACCCAGTGCTGAAGCGATGGGGCTAAAGTCGGTCGCCCCAACTCTGGTTACGCTTCGTCGGCCACAGGGTTTCGCAGCACGCCGATGCCTTCAATGGCAACCTCGACCACATCTCCTGCAGCCACCGGCCCCACGCCTTTGGGAGTGCCGGTGGCAATCAGGTCGCCGGGTTCGAGCGTCATGATCTGCGAAATGTAGCGAACGATGACGCCCAGGGAAAAGATGAAATCACGGGTATTGCCAGACTGACGGACTTCGCCATTGACTCGGGTTTCCACCTGAATACCCCCCGACCAGGGATCGAGACCATCGGCAACGACGGGACCGACAGGGCAGAACGTATCGAAGCCCTTGGCTCGGGTCCATTGGCCGTCTTTGTTCTGGAGGTCGCGGGCGGTGAAATCGTTCACGCAGGTGTACCCGAGAATGTAGGGCCGGCTATCTTCGTCGTCGGGCAGCTTGTGACAGCGCTTGGCGATCACGACGCCGAGTTCGCCCTCATAGTCGGTGCGCTCGGAACCTTTGGGACGCAGAATGGTTCCTCCCGGAGACAACAGGGAAGAAGGCGGTTTGAAAAACAACAAAGGCTCGGTTGGAACTTCGTTGCCCAGTTCGGCGGCGTGCTCACGGTAGTTGCGTCCGACGCAGACGATTTTCGAGGGTGTCACTGGCGGCAGCAGTGCCGCTTCTTCCAGCGCAACAGGTTCGATACGTCTGGTGCGCAGGCTTTCGACGTCGCCGCCAGACTCTTCCGGGGACGTGAGCAGAATTCTTACAATCGCATCTCGTCCGGCGACGGACTCGACCAGGCCGTAGTGGGCCTGAGTGTTTTGTTGAAAGCGGCAATATTTCATCGGAACCTATCTAAACACGAGCGGTGTAAATGCAGTGAAAATTTTCCGGCGAGAGTGTCGATACTGGGCATGCCGGTTCGACTAACCACGGCCAAGGGGGCCAGACGAATGCAATATCTTCTGCTGATCTATTGAGTAGAACAGTGCTTCAGCGCTGCATTCAAGGCCGTCCTTCAACCCGGTTTCGGGCGCGAGGGGCGGCTTCCGACTCGTCCTATTCTTCCGGCGCCGATGCCTGATGACCCCGGGGGCTAAGGCCCAATTCCAAAGCAACGTCTGAATGCAGCGCTGAAGCGCTGCTCCACCCAAAGTCAGACTATTTCAGCAAACTCTGTAGCCATCAAGGCCAGGACTCTCTGATCGGAACTGGTTTTCCAATAGCCTGCTACGGCACGGTTTCGTTGGCTTCTTCGGAGCGAGCGCTTTCGTTGCCGCGGACGTCCGCCGCGGAAACGGAATAGGAGTATGTGTTGCCGGAAGCGACCGCACTGTCGCGGTACGACGGCGATTTGACGACTTCGGAATTCAGCTTCACGGGGGCGCTATCGGCCTCGCGGCGATAGACGTTGTATCCGGCGAGATCGCCATCAGTTACGGGAGCCCAGATCAGATCCACGAAGGGTTTCTGTCCCTCGCCTGAGTATACGGCCTGCAAACCAGCCGGCACCGCCGGCGGGAAAGTGTCGTGCGCGATGATCCGGACAGTAGGACTATCCTCTCCTTCAACTTGCGCCTCGCCCCCCGGCCGAGTCAGGATGCTGACCGGGGTGATTCGATACAGGTACGTCTTTTCCCATTCGAAACTCGAATCCTGAGTGTGCATGGGGCCGCCTTCACCGATCGGAACTTCGCTCGCGATCGCGTCTTTGTCGGTACTCTCGTCGCGCCTGTATATCCGATAGCGGTTCTGAGCGCCGTACGGCGCAGAGGTTTCGGCACTGGTCCACGTGAATTCGACTCCACTCGCAGCTAACTCGGCATGAAAGTCGGAGGGGGGCGGCAGAGTGGGAACTGCGGCAACCTGCACTCGATTGGAGAGTCCAGCGCTTCGGCCGTCGCGGTTGAGGACCTCGACTGCGTAGGTGATATTGCCCGTTGGGTTCTGTTCTTGGATGGACAAGGGCAAGGTATCAGCGAATACCTGGGGCTCCTCTTGCATCGCGCGAGATGGCTGTGTGGGTCGTGGAGGCGGCGGCAACTGCCCAACTGGATTCGCGCATTCCTTCATCTCCGCTTCAAGACCTCGGCAGATGCGCGTCGGGCCGAGATATCGCACGGTTTGGCGGTCTGTGGTACGAGTGGGTACAGTCCAGGTAAGTGTGACACGGTTTCCCTTGCGGCCGGCACGGAGATCGGAAGGTGGTTTCGGAAGTTCGAGCGATGGCGGCAGTGGTGGACCAGTCTGAGCGCATCCGGAGAGCAGGAAGCTGAGAGCCGTTGCCAAACCGAGATTGCGTGTCAGGGGAGTCATTGGAAGAAAAAGAGTATCAGAGGAGTACTTCGGGCCCTGCACAATCTGCTGGCAGAGACGTGGCTTGCCGCGTCTCATTGTCCGTGGAGAGAGGGGTGGGGGACCTGAGAAGGCATGGTCTGCCGCCCTTCGCCCCGAGGCCTTGGGTGTGGATGCCGAGACGCGGCAAGCCGCGTCTCTACCAATCGATCAGGGTCTCAGCGCCGTATGCGGATGACGCGCCTAGCCCACCAATTCGCGCACGGCCTCGCGGAAGACTTTGGTGTGCGCGTCTACGTCCTCGGGCGAGGTCGCGGGTGACATGAGCGCCATGTTGTGGAAGGGTGTCAGCAGGATGCCGCGGTTCATGGCGTAGAGGTGCATGTAGCGCTCGAGTTCGAAGTCCATGGCGTTGTGCGCTTCGGTACCGTTCTTCGGTTCGTTCGGGCCGAAGAGGTATTCGGCGCGGCAGCCCAGACGAGTTACATGCCACGGGATGCCGAAATCGTCGATCACTTTTTGCACGCCGGCGGTCCAGCGTTCGGCCATCGGGATCATACGGTCAAACGCTTCTTTGGTTAGAACCTTGGACAAAGTGGCGCGCATAGCCGCGAGAGACAGTGCGTTGCCGGCGAGCGTTCCGCCGATTCCTCCGGTGTCGCAGTCTTCCAGGCTGTGTCGTTCCATGATCGTGTCGGCGACTTGCTGTGTGAAGCCGTAGGCGGCGCCGGGGACACCCGCGCCGATCGGTTTGCCGAAAACCAGGAAATCGGGATCGAGGTTCTTGGCACGCGTGTAGCCGCCGGGTCCGGCGCATATCGTATGCGTCTCGTCGATGATGAGCAGCGTGCCATACTTGCGCGTCAGATCGCGGAGCGCGTGGTGGTAACCCGGGATGGGATACACGATCCCGACGTTGGTCAGAGCAGGCTCGGCCAGCACGCAGGCGACATCGCCGTGTGCGAGCGCTTGCTCAAGTCCAGGAATGTCGTTGAATTCAACCACGCGCGTGGTAACCGAAGGATCGACCGGTGGGCCGATGTTGCCTCGGCGGGCTGTGGCGGTGCCGTCAGGATGGAGGGTGATGAAGGTTTCGTCCACCGAACCGTGATAGCACCAGTTGAAAACTAGAACCTTCGGGCGGCCAGTGATCTGGCGCGCGAGGCGAATGGAAAAACGATTTGCGTCGGTCGCGGTCAGAGCGAACTGCCAGTAGGTTAGCCCGAAGCGCTTCTGTAGTTCTTCCGCCACAGCAACCGCATCTTCCGATGGCAGCATCAGGGTGATGCCACGTCTGGCCTGCTCCTCGATCGCCTTCACGGCAGCAGAGGGCGAATGGCCGGTCATAGCACCGGTGTCGCCCAGACAGAAGTCTACGTAGCGGAGGCCGTCGACATCGTAAAAGTGCGCGCCCTGGGCTTCGCGGACGAAAGGCGGGAACGCTCCGGCCCACTTCACCATCCAGTTCATGGGCACGCCCGAGAGCAGAGACTTCTTGCCACGCTCGAAAAGATCTTTCGATTTCGGGCGCTCATTCACGAAGCGTTTCTGCTCTCGTTGCATTAGGGATTGGAGGCGGTTGCGATCGAATGAAGTCATGAGTGGATACTGGAAAGCGTCGAGATTACCAGAACCAGCGACTGGCAGGCGAGTCGCCAGGAATAGGGGCACCGCAGGTCTATGCAACGAGCACACTGGGGTAACTTGGCTCGCAGAGGTACGGGGCAGAAAATACTACGAGCCAGTGACGCTGACGACTATTGAGAGCAGTCTTCCAGAGGATCGTCGTACCAGCGCGAAAATGGTGGACTTGAATTTGCGGGTTTGCCCTGTGGTTCGCCCCGTCCGCCGTGCTTCAAGAATTTCTACAGAATATACCGCGACAAATCCTGATCTTTTACGATCTCGCTCAGCATCTTCTGCACGTATGCAGCGTCGACCGTAAACTGCTGGCCTTTTCTTTCTGGCGCGTCGAAGCTGATTTCGTCAAGCACACGCTCCATGATCGTGTGCAGACGTCGAGCGCCGATGTTCTCTGTGCCTTCATTCACGCGGAACGCGAAGCGGGCGATTTCGTCGAGCGCATCGGGGGTGAACTCGAGCTTTACGCCTTCGGTTTCGAGCAGGGCGGTGTATTGCTTGGTCAGCGACGACTTTGGCTCGGTCAGGATTCGGATGAAGTCTTCCATAGTGAGCGACTGCAGTTCGACGCGAATCGGGAACCGGCCCTGCAGCTCAGGGATCAAGTCGCTGGGTTTCGAAACGTGGAACGCGCCCGCCGCCACAAACAGAATGTGGTCAGTGCGAACCATGCCGTAGCGCGTGTTGACGGTCGTGCCTTCTACGATCGGCAGGATGTCGCGCTGCACGCCTTCGCGTGAAACATCGGGCCCATGGCCGCTTTCGCGCCCTGCGATTTTGTCGATTTCGTCGAGGAAGATGATGCCGGAATTTTCCACGCGGTCGATGGCAGTGCGCGTGACCTGCTCCATGTCGATGAGGCGCTGCTCTTCTTCTTGAATCAGATATTCAAAGGCTTCGTTTACTTTCATCTTCCGCTTCTTGGTGCGCTGTCCGAAGATGTTGGGCAGCATGTCCTTGATATTGACGTCCATCTCCTCGACGCCCTGGTTGGAGATGATTTCGAACGACGGGAAATTGCGCTCGCGCGTTTCGATCTCGACTTGGCGGTCGTCGAGCTTGCCTTCGCGTAGCTGTTGGCGCAGCTTCTCGCGGGTGCGCGATTGCGATTCCGTCGCGCCGGTCGTTCCTTCCAGCACCAGGCCACCGCCCGTTTCGGCAGGACGCGGATTTGTCGGAGGCAACAGGATATCTAGCAAGCGCTCCTCGGCATTCAGTTCCGCTTTGTCGGTCACGTCTTCCAGCTTTTCTTCGCGAACCATTTCGATCGCAATCTCGACCAGGTCGCGGATCATCGATTCAACATCGCGTCCGACATAGCCGACCTCAGTGAACTTCGAGGCCTCGACTTTCAGAAATGGCGAGTTCGCTAGCTTAGCAAGACGGCGGGCAATCTCGGTTTTGCCCACGCCGGTGGGGCCGATCATAATGATGTTCTTGGGAATGACTTCTTCGGCCAGTTCGGGCGCGAGCTTCTGCCGGCGCATGCGGTTGCGCAGGGCAATGGCGACCGCGCGCTTGGCGGCATTCTGCCCGATAACGTACTTGTCGAGCTCGGCGACGATCTCGCGCGGCGTCAGCTCGTCGAGCGTGATTTGTTCTTCTTCGGCGGTTCCAGGTAGATAAATAGCCATAGGAAATCAGGGGGCAGGTTGGAGGTCGCAGCGGGCAGCAAAACCCAAGTGAGTCTTCCCTGCCAGGTGCGCCTGCGACCTGCCACCTCTCTCACAGTTCCTCAATCGTAACCTTGTCATTGGTATAGATGCACATGCGGCCTGCAATCTTCATTGCTTCTTCGGCAATCTGCCGCGCCGGAAGCTGGGTATGATCGGCCAGGGCCTGCGCCGCGGCTTGGGCGAACGGGCCACCGGAGCCGATTGCGGCAATGCCGGTGTCGGGCTCAATCACGTCGCCGGTGCCGCTTAGTAGGAACGTCTGTTCCCTATCTGAGACGAGCAGCAGGGCTTCCAGGTGACGCAGAAATTTGTCCGTCCGCCATTCTTTGGCGAGCTCGACGGCTGCTCGTCCCAGGTTGCCATGGTATTGATCGAGCTTGGATTCGAAGCGACTGAACAGGGAGAACGCGTCGGCGGTCGAACCAGCGAATCCGGCGAGGATTTTCTCTTGGTAGAGGCGGCGTATCTTCTTGGCGCCGTGCTTAATGACGGACTCGCCGAGCGTGACCTGGCCGTCTCCAGCCATGACAACGCTGCCGTTGCGGCGGACGCAGAGGACGGTGGTCGAGCGAATTCTGGGCGCGGCTGAGGCTGGAGCGTCGCGTTCAGCCGGCGCGGTTACAGGTGTCTTCTTGTTCATCAGCGCAATTCCTGATTATAGCAGCGTGAGCTATGGCATGATTTCGATACATGAAGGTAAAAGAGCCATTCCTCCTGTGCTTTTCACTGCTTTGGATTGTCGGAACCCTCCTGCCCCGCAAGCTGTATCGCGGAAAAAGCGGCATACCTTATGAGAATCAACTGCTGGCGCGGGTCGCATTTGTTGCTATCGGTAGAGCAATGCTTGTGCTCTGGTATTCCCTGCACATTGACTCGGTCCGCTGCTGAAATTCGACGCTTCGACTCCTGTAAAATTCAAGCAGCGCATTCGGAGCCACTCTTTTTGTCGTTTCTGGACGATTTAAACCCTCAACAACGCGAAGCGGTCGAGGCGACCGAAGGTCCCGTGCTCATCCTGGCGGGCGCTGGGAGCGGAAAGACGCGTGTCATCACCTACCGGATTGCCTACCTGATCGAGCAGATGGGCGTGATGCCGGAGTCTGTTTTGGCGGTGACGTTCACGAACAAGGCCGCGTCGGAGATGGCGGAGCGCGTCGAAAAACTGGTTGGCAGGTTGAGCGTTGCGAAGCCGGTGATCTCGACGTTTCATTCTTTCTGTGTGCGCGTGCTGAGGCGAGATATCGAGGCCCTGCGGATTCCGTCCGCTGCGCCGGGACAACCGCCCATCGGGCTGACGAAGAATTTCGTGATCTATGACGAGTCCGACCAGCAGCAGGTCGTGAAGGGCATCATGCGAAGGGTCGGACTGGACGACAAGCAACTCACGCCGCGCACCGTGCTTTCGCGAATTTCCTGGGCCAAGAATCACATGCTCAATCCGCAGGAAATTTACCTGCAATCGGCCGATCCGAAGACCGAGCGCATTGCGCATATCTATGAGGAGTATCGGAAAGAACTACGCAAGGCGAACGCGATGGACTTCGACGATCTACTGCTCGAAGCCATGCGTCTGCTGAAGGCTGTGGCGGCGGTTCGGGAATATTACAACCGGCGATTTCAGTACATCCAGGTGGACGAATACCAGGACACGAATCGTCCGCAGTATGAATTGATGCGACTGTTGGCTGGCGACCGGCACAACATCTGCGCGGTCGGCGACGAAGACCAGTCGATTTATTCGTGGCGAGGGGCTGACATCCGCAACATTCTCGAGTTCGAGCGCGACTTTCCTGAAGCGAAGATCGTCCGACTGGAGCAGAACTACCGCTCGACGCAGAACATTCTGGAGGCGGCGTCGGCGGTGGTGGCGAACAATGTCCGGCGCAAGGGGAAGAACCTGTGGACCTCGCGGCAAGGCGGCGCCAAGATTGGCTACTACGAAGCACCCGACGGCGAAAATGAAGCGCTCTTCGCTGCTGATGCAATTAACCGCTACGTGCGGGAGTCTGCTGAGCGCGGCGAGAACGCGCGTGCCGCCGTGCTCTATCGCACGAATTCGCAATCGCGTTTATTCGAAGAAGCCATGCGCCGCTATGGGATGAAATATCACGTGGTGGGCGGCTTCTCGTTTTACGAGCGGGCCGAGATCAAGGACATGATCTCGTATCTGAAAGTCATCCTGAATCCGGATGACTCGGTTTCGCTGCTGCGGGTTATCAATACGCCGGCGCGCGGGATTGGCAAGACGACTATCGAGACAATTGAGCGGCTGGCGCTGGAGACGGGGCTGTCATTGTGGGGCGCGATCGGAGAAGCGATGGCGCGGCAGTTGCTTCCCGGGCGGGCGTTGAGTGCGATGAAGTCGTTCCGCGACCTGATCGAAGACGGCGCGGCGATGTTGGCAGGGAAGTACGAAGAACGCCTGGTGGAGAGCGGCGCGGCGAGTGATGTCGGCGCGCCGGCGGTTTTGGAGAGGAGATCCTCGCCCGCTCCGGCGACTGAGGTAGAGGGGGACTCGCTCGACACCGACTTTGATCCGAGCAACTTCAGTTTTGACTTCGGAACCAAGGCCGAGAACGACAACGCAGTCGACCTTAGCGTCGCCGCGAGTGCTACCGGGTCAGAACAGGCTGTCGAGGTCTTCCGCACGCCGGGCGGAGCGGCTACTACTGCCGAGTTTCTGAAGTTTCTGATCGACCGCACCGGTTACATCAAAGTGCTCGAGGACGAAGACACTCCAGAGGCTTACTCGCGCATTGAGAATCTGCGCGAACTGGTGAACGCTGCCATGGACTCGCGCGACCGCGGCGAGTCCCTCGACCAGTTTCTCGACCATGCCGCTCTGGTCAGCGATGCCGACCAGTACGACGAGCGGGCGCAGATCACGCTTATGACGCTGCATGCGGCCAAGGGACTGGAGTTTCCACTGGTGGTGCTGGCGGGGATGGAGGAGGGTCTGTTTCCGCATTCGCGCACGCTGATTGAACCAGACCAGATCGAAGAAGAGCGGCGCCTCTGCTATGTGGGCATGACGCGCGCCATGGACACCCTTGTGCTCTCGCGGGCGGTGTATAGGCGTCGATACGGGACAGACATGCCGGAGGCCAGTGTGCCGTCGCGGTTTCTGGATGAAGTGCCAATGCAGTTAGTGGAGGAGATGGGCGGAGCTCGCAAACGATCTTCTGGTGTCGGCTTTTCGCGGACAGAAGTGTCCGCGCCACACTCCCAATCTCATTCTCACCGGGCCGAGTCGACTCCCTATTCTTACGAAGACGAGGATCAGAGTGTGAGTTGGAATCCGGCGCGGGTGAAGGCGAAGACCGCTGCTCCGGTGCGGAACTACAATTCCATCGATAATATCGCCGAGTTTTTTGCCTCGCGGGGAAAGAAGTTCAAGCTTCCGAAATTGCCGGTAGAGGAGCCCGCAGGCAAGCGCGGATTTCGTCCGGGACAGAAGGTTCGGCATCCGAAATATGGCGAAGGGACGGTCTATCAGCGCGAGGGGGATGGGGAAGACGCGAAGATTACGGTACAATTCCCTCGCTTCGGTTTGAAGAAGCTGGTGGAGAAGTATGCGCAGCTGGAGAAGGCTTGAGCGAGCCTTCAGCTGTCAGCCATCAGCCGTCAGTGAAAAACGAAGTATTGCGAACTCAAAACTAAAAGGAACAAGACAAATCATTCATGGCAAACACGAAGAAGCTTGAAAAAGACGAACGCAAGAAGGCTAAGCGGGCAGCGCGCAAGAAAATTAAAGCCGAGAAGCCCAAGAAGGGCCGCGATTACGCGCGGGGATCGAAGAAACGCAAAGTCAAAAAGATGGTGCGCGGCCAGGCGAAGCGGTAGTCGCTGTCGTTCGTCGTTTGTCATTAGGATACCGAAGGCGCGGGTGCATGCTCGCGCCTTCCAGTTCATGTGAAGGAGACGTAGTCTCTTGGCACAAACACCCGCAAGCGACGTGGCTGACGAACACAAGAGCAACCAGCTTCTCTGTTGCAAGTCCATCGACAAGCTGATTACGGAATCGGAAGCTCCCGGACAAAGGCTGCAAAAGACCCTTGGTCCCTGGTCGCTGACCGCGCTGGGGATCGGCGCCATCATCGGTTCGGGAATTTTCGTGCTCACGGGAACGGCCGCCGCGGGCGAGTACTTCAGCGCGCCTTCGATCCTGCACGCTCAGGTACTCGATCTGATCGTGAATTTCCTGCGCACAGGCAGCATGTCGGGCGCGCTGATGCACGGGCGCCCCCCGGCGGGACCGTCGATCGCGCTTTCCTTCTTCCTGGTGGCGATCGCGTGCAGTTTTGCCGGACTGTGCTACGCCGAGCTGGCTTCGATGATTCCGATCGCCGGCAGCGCTTACACCTACTCATACGCGACGCTGGGCGAGATTTTTGCGTGGATCATCGGGTGGGACCTGATTCTGGAATACGTGGTCAGCAACGTGGTGGTGGCGATCGGATTCAGCGCGTACACCAAGTCACAACTGGCTTCGTTCGGATTGAACTTGCCCGACCGATGGTCGACTCCTGTCTGGGAGTCGGGCCACTGGACCGGTTCCTACTTCAACTTCCCCGCATTTCTCATCGTTTTCATCCTCACGGTCCTTCTGGTACGCGGGGTCCGCGAATCCGCCGAAGCCAACAACATTATGGTCGCCATCAAGATTGGCGCCATTCTCATTTTTCTGGTGGTTGGCGGAGCATTGGTGAATCCTAGCAACTGGAAGCCTTTCGCGCCCTCCGGATTCGGCGGGATCGTAACGGGCGGCGCCATCGTATTTTTCACCTATATAGGATTCGATTCGGTCTCGACTGCAGCCGAGGAAGCCCGCAATCCACAACGCGACTTGCCAATCGGCATTATTGCTTCGCTGATTGTCTGCACTCTGCTCTACGTCGGAGTTTCCATCGTGCTGCTGGGCATGATGAAATACACCACCTTCGTCTCTGGCGATGCGGCTGCTGCTCCGGTCGCTTACGCGTTGCAAGTGCTGGGCGCCAGTCGCTGGACTCGTTCCGTCATCATCGTCGGGGCACTGACCGGGATGATTTCTTCGCTGCTAGTGTTTCAGTACGGACAGGCACGCATCTGGTATGCCATGTCGCGCGATGGACTGTTCCCGAAGATTTTTTGCGCCGTGCATGAAAAGTTCAAGACTCCGCATATCTCCACGTGGATCGCGGGGTTTGTGGTCGGTATTCCGGCCGGCATCTTCGCTATCAGCGATGCCGCCGATCTTTCGAATATCGGAACACTGTTCGCTTTCGTGCTGGTATCGCTCGGCGTAATCATCCTGCGGCGGACGCAACCCGACCGTCCTCGCGTGTTCAGAGTTCCGCTGGTGCCGTGGTTCCCGCTGATTTCGATCGTGCTCTGCGGTGGCCTGATGACCGGGCTGACGGTCATCACGTGGGTGCGTTTCATCATATGGCTGGCGATTGGGCTGTTCATCTACATCATCTATAGCCGCCATCGGAGCGAGTTTGCCAAAGGGCGCGGTAGATAAGGCGAGCAAGCTGCGAGCTCCCAGTCGCGAGCTTCGAGCAGTCGGTTTGCTCGTGGCTCGAAGCTCGTGGCCCGCAGCTGACTTGTTTACTTCTGCCTTCCTCAATCACCTACAATCTCGACTATGGGGTTCTCCTCTCCGCCCAAGCCCTTTCTGATATCGCTTCCGAAGGCCGAGATACATCTGCATCTTGAGGGCTCAATCGAGCCGCCAACCCTTCTCGAGCTCCGGCAGCGGAATGGGATGGGCGGCGCGTCGCTTTCCGAAGTCGAGAAGCTTTACAACTACGCGGACTTCGCTGGCTTCCTTGCGGCTTTCAAAGACGTCACTGGGCATCTTCAAACTCCCGAGGACTACGAACTGATTTCGTACCGGCTGATGGAGAGCCTGAAATCACAAAACGTGCTGCATGCCGAGGTCTTTGTCTCGGTTGGAGTATGTCTGTGGCGGAAGCAGGATTTCGCGGCAATTTTCGAGGGCCTCGAACGAGGACGCCAGCGAGGCGAGAAAGACTTTGGCATCTCGCTGCTCTGGATCTTCGACGCGGTCCGCCAATTTGGAGCCGAGAAAGCGCGGGAGGTGGTGGACCTGGCCATTAAGTTTCGCGATCGCAATGTTGCTGGCTTTGGCATCGGCGGGGACGAGCTCCAGGGGCCTGCCGAATTGTTCAAAGACGTCTATGCCAAGGCCGGCGAACACGGGCTGCATCTTACGGCGCACGCCGGCGAGAACGCCGGGCCGGAGTCCATCTGGGGAGCGTTGAATCTTAAGGCAGAGCGGATCGGTCACGGTCTGACGGCGGGTCAAGATCCGGAACTCATCGAAGAACTGGCCGAGCGACAAATCCCGATTGAGATTTGTGTGACCAGCAACCTGCGTACCGGTTGCTGTGCTGATCTCGCACAGCATCCCGTGCGGCGATACTTCGACCAGGGGCTAATGTTGACTCTGAATACCGACGATCCGGCAATGTTCAGCACATCTCTCGTAGACGAGTACCGGCTTGTGCAAGAGACATTCGGATTCACGGACGAACACCTTCGTGAACTGGCGCGCAATTCGTTTGAGGCGTCGTTCCTACCGGCGGAAAAGAAAGTGCAATTTCTGGACCTGCTGGACGCCACCGCGCTGCGGACGTGAGGGCGCTGTGCGCTATTCGTCATTCACTGTTCGCAAATCGTAGAGCGGTGCAAGTCTCGGAGTGGATCCACGATGCCAATTGTGGGCCTCGGCGAACCGCGAACGACGAACGCCGAACCGCGAACTGCGAACCCCTCGCCTATAATGACTCCCATGAAACTGGAAGAAAAGCGTGCCGAACTGAAGAAGCGCGATCGACTGGCGGAGGAAGGCGGAGGCGCGAAGCGTCGCGAGCGCCAGCACAAAGAGGGCAAGATGTCGGCTCGCGAGCGCATCGAGTTCCTGCTCGACGAGGGGACGTTTGAAGAGACCGACAAGCTCGTCACGCATCGCTGCAACGACTTCGGCATGCAAGAACAGAAATTTTATGGCGACGGCTTTATCACGGGTTACGGTCGCATCGAGGGCCGTCTGGTTTTTGTTTTTGCGCAGGACTTCACCGTGTTCGGCGGATCGCTATCCGAGACGAACGCTGCCAAGATCGTCAAGATCATGAACCTAGCGGCCAAGATGGGCGCGCCGGTAATTGGCCTCAACGACTCAGGCGGTGCTCGCATCCAGGAAGGCGTGATGTCGCTGGCGGGCTACGCCGACATTTTTCTGCGCAACACACTCTACAGCGGAGTCGTGCCGCAGATTTCAGCCATCATGGGACCGTGCGCCGGGGGCGCGGTCTACTCGCCGGCCATTACGGATTTCATCCTGATGGTGGACCACACCTCCTACATGTTCATCACCGGCCCGGACGTGATCAAACTGGTAACGCACGAAGAAGTCACCAAAGATCAGCTCGGCGGAGCGCAAACTCACAACGAGACCTCAGGCGTGGCGCACTTCAAGTGCCGCGACGATGCCGAGTGCCTGTCGATGGTCCGCGAACTGCTAAGTTTCATGCCCTCGAACAACCTGGAAGACCCGCCGCGCAGGCCGTGTACCGATCCGATCGACCGCGCCGACGAAAAGCTCGACACGATCATCCCCGATCAATCGAATCTGCCGTACGACATGAAAGATGTGATTCACGCGGTTGTCGACGACGAGTACTTTTTCGAAGTCCAGGAGCATTATGCACGAAACATCGTCGTGGGATTTGCGCGCTTGAACGGGAAGCCGGTGGGGATCGTGGCGAATCAGCCCGCGATGTTGGCCGGAACGCTCGATATCAACGCGTCGGTTAAAGGCGCGCGCTTTGTTCGTTTTTGCGATTGCTTCAATATCCCGCTGGTGACATTTGAAGACGTCCCCGGATTCCTCCCTGGGACCAATCAGGAATATGGCGGGATCATCAAACATGGCGCCAAACTGCTCTATGCCTTCGCCGAAGCGACCGTCCCCAAAGTGACCGTGATCACGCGCAAAGCCTATGGCGGCGCGTATTGCGTCATGTCGTCAAAGCACATCCGCACGGATGTGAACTACGCCTGGCCGAGCGCTGAGATCGCCGTGATGGGCCCGGAGGGCGCAGTGGACATTGTGTACAAGCGCGAACTCGAACAGGCTGTCGACAAGCAAGAAATGCGGCAGCGCAAGATCGAAGAATTCCGCGAGCGGCTGGCCAATCCCTATGTGGCGGCGGAACGCGGATTTCTTGATGCGGTCATCCAGCCGCGAGAGACGCGCAAGAAGCTGATCCAGGCGCTCGAGATGCTGGAGACCAAGCGCGACAAGAACCCGGCAAAGAAGCATGGGAATATACCGCTGTAGGGTTAGATATTGAATTCGGTCATTCGGCATGGCACAATCGTGCAGTAGGGCGAAGAAACGGCGAATTGTTGGGGATGCACGATGGGCGTTATTGACGATGGGTTGTTTCGTCCGGTGGTCGGTGAATGGGCCGAAGAGAAACATAGCGTTTGTAGCACTCTATGCAAGACTCTTTTCGACTGGAATGAAAGGTAAGTGGGACGAGCGTGTTTATCTCGAACTCTACGCCGGATCGGGTTTCGCCAAAATCAAACACACAGCAAGAATCATAGCCGGTTCTCCCATCCGAGCACTTTTGTTGGAGCACCCTTTCGACAAATACATTTTCTGTGAGAGGCAGGCCATAGAACTTGATTCATTGAAGCAGCGGGTCGAGAGAATAGCGCCGTCGCGAAAGGTGTCGTATATCTTAGGCGACTGGAACGAACGCGTAGATGAGATTCTGGCTGAAATACCAGCCTATTCCTCGAGCCACCGAGTACTGTCACTGTGCTTTGTGGACCCGTTTGATATTGGCATCAAATTTGGGACGATCCGTCGGCTCTCGGAGCGATATATGGATTTCCTGGTCCTGCTCGCGTTCTATATGGACGCGAATCGGAACATTGACAATCACGTCAGGGAAGAGGCAGTCAAGATAGATGAATTTCTCGGATCGAGTACTTGGCGGGACAGATGGAACATACGCCAACGACAAGGGACCGCGTTTCCGCGTTCTTGGCAGAAGAGTTCTCGAGCAGTATGGAGACCCTCGGCTACCAGCGACAACCGTTTTACAAGATGAAGCGCCGCAGACGGCATTCGATTTCGAGAGGCCAATTGGCGAATAATTCCA
>JBKPCG010000009.1:0-42417 GCA_046727255.1 Acidobacteriota bacterium
CCACCCAACTGTTCGCGGTGTGTGCGCTGGTGAACCTGTATCTGCTGCGGAAAAAACTGTTGCTTCTGGCACCGGCTTAACCCGGGAGCGAAGGTTGCAGATCACGAGTGAGCCGCCGAAGCGGGCGGAAGACCGCGGAAAAACCGACTCCGAGCACTTGTACTAGCGTGGCCGAACACTTACTACCCCGAAGTCACGGGCTTATTCAGAGTTTCCTTAGATGACTCCAAGCGACTTCAAGAGATGGTTGTACCGTGGGCAGCGACCCAACTGGATCGCGAGGATTCTGAATAGAGCGTGGGCTGCAGTAGCCTCGTCAGGCGTCACTTCCAACTACCTCGTGACACTGGAAGTGACCGGACGAAAGTCGGGGCGGACGATCTCGCTGCCAGTGGTCATGGCCATCGTCGATGGAAAGCGGTACTTAGTGTCGATGCTTGGAGATAATGTGCACTGGGTCCAAAACGTACGTGCAGCCGGTGGAAGAGCAGTTCTCCGAAGCGGTGGTCGTGAGGAGGTGCAACTCGACGAGCTTCCCGCCGATCAGCGCGCACCAATCTTGAGGGCTTACCTGCAGCGAGCACCGGGAGCGCGACCACACATACCCGTGAGCAAAGATGCAGCCCTTGGGGAATTCCAAAAAGTCGCCGCGGCATTTCCGGTCTTCCGTCTTGCTTCTAACAAGATGATGCAGCCGACGCAGCCCTCGGGGTCGCGCAGGCTGACAGGCTGAACTTGAGCATGCGATAAACAAGGCGAGCCAGAGTGTGCGCCATCGCGGTAATCGCTTTGGGTCGCTGACGTCACGACAGAAGCCGGTGCAGAAGCGGTGTGTGAACGGTGGTTGGATGGATGGTAGGAGGCCAGCAAGATCCTACTGTCGGGCATCTCATACTTCGCCCTCTGCCGGAAGACGAAGTCCTTCTTGCCGTGCCGAGTTCACGGTCGGTCCCTCCATCCCATGAGCAGCGCGACAACCATCACTCCGCTGCTTCCATAGGCTGCTTTGTGGCTGTATATGTCCCTACTTTGGAGGGGAATGAAGTCGTCGATCTGGTCGCGTAAACCGAAAACTCGGATCCGATCGCCCGTGTTGATCACGGTCTCTGCAGGGGGATTGATCAGCACTTCTCCAGAACTTTTCCTTACAGCGACAACGGTGACGCCGAAACGTTCGCGAATTCGAGCCTCCCGCAGTGACTTGTCTGCCAACGGTGGTCCATCTACTTCGAACTCATAGACATCGGGCAGTGAGGCCTGCGTAACGGTGGTGACCGCATGTGCGGTCCCTACGGCTTCACGGAACCGCTCTAGATAAGCAGAAGTCTGATCACCGGGCAGCTTCAGGGAATCGAGCGCATGCCGGATCATGGTGGCAGATGCTTCAAGCTCCGGTTGGATGATTTCTGTTGCTCCCGCCTCCAAGAGAGCTTCGTGATCGCTTCGCGAATGAGACCGGGTAACAATGGGGACACTTGGATTCTGGCGTCGAATGTTACGGATGACCAACTGACTCCTGCTACTCTCTGGCAGTGTAACGATGACCAGAAGCGCGTTCTGGGTATTGGCTTCCTGCAGAATTCGCTCGTGGGTGGCGTCACCAAACAGGCAGAAGACTCCTCGACTCCTGAGGGTCTCGACCATATCTGGATCCACTTCGATCACGACGTAAGGAACACGAAACGTCTCCAGGGCGGTGCCCACCTCGCTACCCACACTTCGGTTGCGCAACGCACCATAATTTTTTGTGGGATATTTTTGGAAAAGGCAGGTGGGCGTTAACCTAATAATTTCTCGGCAGCGGCCAGTGAAGTGACCTACGACATCTAAGCACCGCATGGCCACCCCTTGTGCTCCGAGATCGCGATAGAACTTCTCCGCTTCCTCGCGGTGCCCCAGTCGCCGTTCCTCCCACAGTTGTGATCGAACCCGACCTCCCCGCGACACGACGGGCGTGCTAAAACCGAAGTGCGAGACAATAGAGCTGCACCTCCGTCACTTGGCCATGAGCGTACCTAAGTGCCGAATCGTCCTTCTGGGCTGGCTTCTGGTCTGCGCCCATGCCCAAGTTCAGGTCCAGCAGCACATCATTATTGCCATTGTGGACGAAAACGGTGTTCCGGTCCCGGGCGCCCGGGTCGCGCTCACCACACCCGACGGATCGCAATCGCTCCGCTGCCAGACCGGCGCTGCCGGCGTATGCACACTGCCCGTGACTGGCGCAGGACTTTTTAAAGCTCGGGTCGAGAAGGAAACTTTTTATGTCGCCGAAGCCAGCGATCTTCATTTCGACCAGATCTCGAGCATTGAGTTGGTGTTGGTGCATCAGCGTGAGGTGCGCGAGGTGGTCGATGTTGTGGACTCGAGGCCTGCCATCAATCCGGAACAGATCAACGCGCAAGAACAGATTAGCGGTTTGGACGTCATCAATCTTCCCTATCCCGTCACCCGCGATTATCGCAACGTCCTGAATTACATTCCGCAGGTGGTCAACGACATTTACCGCCAGCCCCACATCACGGGCGCGGAGACCTACCAAACCCTAGTGTTGTTCGATGGTTTCAATGTCACTCAGCCGGCCAATGGGCAGCTGCTTCTGCGCATCTCGACCGACGCTTTCCGCTCGATCAACGTTCAGACCAGCCGTGTTTCAGCTCAGTATGGAAAGAATTCTGGCGGCGTGCTCGAATTGAATACCGCCACCGGCGATGACCACTTCCGCTTTGCCGTGACAGACTTCATCCCTTCCGTGCAAAACAGGAACGGTCCCATCTTTGACAAAGTGAATCCGCGCTTCACATTTTCCGGGCCGATCACCAAAGGACGCCTGTGGTTTCTCGAAGCGGCAGATGGTGAGTACGACAACATCATCGAGAAACAGTTGCCGCCCGACATGAATCACGATGTGTACTGGCGCGTTGGCAATCTGTTCAAGGTCCAGGGCAACGTGAGCGCGCGCAACATCTTCACGTCCAGTTTTAACTACAACTACGCCCACGATCAACACGCCGGCATGTCGGCCCAGAATCCGCCCAACAGCACGCCTGCCGTCACCGAGCCCATGTACCAGGCCAGCCTCAAAGACCAGTACTATTTCTCCGGCGGCCAGCTTCTCGAAACGGGCTTGGCATTCAACCGCTACGATCTCGACCAGGTTCCGCGTGGTACCGAACCCTACTTCCTCAACCCCGACACCGCTGGAGGCAACTACTATTTCAGTGCGCACACGCAAGCCGACCGCTGGCAGCTCTATTCCAATCTCTTTTTCAAACCGCTGGACTGGCATGGCAATCACCAGTTCAAAGTTGGCGTGGACCTCGATCGCCTGCGTTACGACTTCAACTTCCAGAGGCAACCGATCTCGTATTTGCGAACCGTCGACCCGCTGCCCGAGAGCGGGTGCAGAGTCGGTCCCCCGACCCCTTCCCCTTGCTCGCGTTATTCCGAGTTCTCCGGCCCAGCGGTTGGCGAACGGCACACCGCCGAATTCACCGGATACGCGCAGGACCGCTGGCTGATCACGAATCGCATCCTGGTGGAAGCTGGACTCCGTTTCGACTGGGACGAAATCGTCCGCGGTTTGCTATTCTCCCCGCGGTTGGCCGCGACTTATGTTTTGAATCAATCTGGAAACACCAAGTTTTCTGCCGGAATAGGCGTCTTCCACGATGCGACCCCGATTTTCCTCTTCGCCCGCCCCGATGCGGGTACCCGCACGGACTTTTTCTATGATCCGGTGGGTATCCTGACCTCTGGCCCGGTCACTTCCGTTTTTTCCATTAGTCGTGCGACCGTGGAAGCCCCGCGCTATCTGAACTGGAGCTTCGGACTAGAGCAGAAACTTGGATGGCAGGTCTATCTAAAAGCGGAGTTCATCGAGAAGCGTGGCACCAATGGTTTCGCTTACAACTGGGTCAATCCCGTGGATCTCGGCCCTCCGGGTGTGAAGGACTACACTGCCCACTTCCAACTTCAGAACCGGCGGGAGGACCACTTTGATTCCTTCGAGATCAACCTGCGCCGCGTCTTCGAAAAGGGTCATGTGGTCATGGGCTCGTACATCCGCTCGAAGTCCCACTCCAGCCAGGTGCTCGATTTCAATGTCGACAACCCGGTCTTCAGCACGCAGCAGCCCGGCCCCTACGCCTGGGACGCTCCTAACCGTTTTCTCTCCTGGGGATTTCTGCCGTTGATCAAAGGCTTCGACCTTGGATACTCCACGGAGTACCGGACGGGCTTCCCGTTCTATCTCGTGGACAATCAGCGGCAACTCGCACCGCTGCCGGGCACGCAGACGATTCCGGCGTTCCTGCGTTTTCCGTCGTACTTCACTGTGAACACCCATCTGGAAAGGCGGTTTCACGTCTTCGGCTTCTACTGGGCGCTCCGCGGAGGATTCGACAACCTCACCAGTCATAGGAACTATGGCATCGTGAACAATGACGTGGACTCGCCCCAGTTCCTGACCTTCAGCGGGTTCACGGGACGCTCGTTCACAGGCCGCATTCGGTTTCTGGGAAGGTAGTGATCTCTTGCTGCTCGTTCAGGGGACGAATAGCGCTTTGTTCAAGGGCACACTCTTCAACAGCCATCCCGTCAATGTGTTGCCGACCGTTCTCGCGTGTGCTTTGCTCAATTCGGGAAATCTCTATAGCTGGCTTCTGAATTTCTTGCAGCGGCTCCGGTAGACCGCAAATAACGATTTCTCCAATCCATTGCTTCAGTCGACGTTTTCCAAGAAGTGGGCCTGCTTGGGTTGTTGGCAGGAGTGCCGTCCGTTTCTTCAGCTTAGGCACGTAGTGAGCCCCCCACTTTCCCTTACGGCTGCGGATGCGGCGATACTCAAACCCCAGAAAGCCAAAGCTCCCTCCCTTCGATAGATCAACTTTCCGGGGAGCCGGGGCTCGCTGGTCTCTCAACTTCGTCCTCTTGTCTAATTGCCCGAGAACAGCCCACAATCAAACAGTTACCGCTAGGGGAAACGTCGTGAAAAACCTCTTTGTTGGAAACCTGGGTTCTGAAGTGACGCACGAGGAGCTTCGGCGGCTGTTCGAAGCCTACGAAGAGGTGGTGCAGGTTCATATCATCGTGGATCGTGACAAGGGGCTGCCGCGCGGGTTTGCATTCGTGGAGATGACAAACGACGCTCAGGCCGAGAAAGCAATCAAAGCTCTGAATGGCAGCATTCTAAGAGATCGTACCCTGGACGTGAATTACGCTCGCCCTAGACCAGAACGCCCAGCAGCTTAGGTGAGCGCGGACCGCGACGCCGTGGTCGTGTGGGCGAATGTTTCTGGCCCTGCACCGGAATCCAGGTCTTCTCGGCCAATTGTGGACGATCACTTTCTTTCTCCATAGATCGGTGGCGAGGCGTGTGTTATGCCGTAATCCAGGTCAAAGCCAAGCTGGAGCTTAGCCGCGTCCGACATGAGGCCGGGATGCCATGGCGGATCGAACCCGACTTCACATGAACCTCCTTGATAGGGCAGCCGCGAGAGCTTGCTCTGGACGTTGGCCTTGAACACGTTGCCCATGCCGCAACCGTAGAATCGGTGCGGTGAGGCCTCAATGCCGGCGGCCTGAAACGGCGCTTAATACGTGGTCCTGAGGCCCGACATTCACGCGAGCAAGTAGTTTGTGATCGGAAGCACATAGCAAAGCTTCGAGATCTTGAAGTCCAGTCACGCCGTCCGAAAGACAATGCGATACATTCTTCGGTATGGCACATCCCTGGTGGGTCAATCTATTGATTGCGGTCCCATGGATCTCGTATGTTTTCTGGCAAAGAGAACCAATTTCAATCACTCGAGCTCAACTCTTTACTTCTGCCTTATTCGCAGCGTCCTTCGGAGTTGTGGAAGGAACAGTTGTGGTGTATCTCCGGGCTGTGCTGGGAGCACTGGCAGGCTACGGTGCCTCACTCTCTGGGGTAGCGCGGTTCTCAGAAGTTCTCAACCGAGCCATACTTGAACCGACTGCGCTCCCAGCCAGTCTATTGAAAGTCGAGATGTATCGTGAGGTCGCGACCATTTTAGTGCTCGTAAGCGTGGCGCTCTTGGCGGCACCCAATCGGCAGGGACGATGGGCTATATTTCTCTGGACATTCGCAATTTGGGATGTTGCGTACTATGCCGCCTTGTGCGTGACAATCCGGTGGCCATCCTCATTGACGGATACCGATGTCCTCTTCCTGATCCCTGTCCCCTGGATCTCGCCGGTTTGGTTCCCGCTTGTGGTGAGTACCCTGTGTGTCGCAGTGGTGCTACTGTCAAGAAGACATGTCTCGCCTGGACCCTGACACGCGCAATGACCCCACTCTCAGAATTGAAATTTGATCTGCAGCCGTGCGTTTTGCTCCACCCAAACGAGATACGTACTGCTTGCTCATCACCCCCTATCCAAGGACACAGGCTGACCGAACGTCGCAGAACGCCCCAGTTGGGCCAAATGATGGGGCAACGATTGATCGGGCGGCCAGAATGCTGCCGCGACCCGGCTTACAGAAATAAGTGTAGCCTCTCACTCAGAAAGGTCAGGAACGGACGTTCGTTCATCACGAGATATGCCGGTCAAGAGAATGGGCGCAAAGGCCGAGGCCAATCCTGCTGTCTGGATGGTCTGCCAAACTGGGCTTTCGCAGCGATGGCAGAAAAACGAGGTATTCCACTGGCCCATATGGCAGGAACAGCTTCACAGGATCATGGCGTTCTATCATGATGTGCGTGAACTGATGCAGGAAGACAACCGTCCAACCTGCGTCGGGGTTATTCGGTTCAAGATTGAAATAAACTACACGAGAAGGGAATGCAATGCCTTCAGCCGCCCGAAATTGGATTTCGAAATCAGGCAGGCGATACTCCCCCACCTACGCAGGGACCCAGCCGTACTGCGTGTTGCTGGGCGTGAGAGCGCCGGATTGCTTGTACATCCGACGTAGCTTTTCTATGTAATCGCTCGGCATGGGATTGCGTTTGGCTTCTGGATCAACGCGGTACACGTGCGCGGCGTTGAGGCCGAAGATGCGCCGCTTTACGTCATCGGTCAGCGGTTTCCAACCAAAATGCTTCATCAGCTGGTCGGGCATTTCCAGCCGACGAAAAGCTTCGATCTGCCATTGTGGTGAGCCCCACCAGATGGAGTCGGTTCCCCACAGAACGTGGTCGGGACCGAAAGCGTCGATGATCATGCCTACTACATATGCCGCAAGCAGCGGACTGCTCGAGACCATCATGGCGAAGGTGCTTCCCATCTCCATATAAATATTGTTCACTTTGGCGTTCTTCTTTTTCCAGCTGCAGATATCTGAAACCCAGGGGATATAGCTGGTTTTTTTGAATTCGTCCTCCGCGGCAGGAAGGGCGTCCTCCAGTCCCTTGAACCCAGAGTGATAAACCAGGAAATTGAGATCGGGAAAATCCTTGGCCGCATTGGTGACGTCCATCGGGCTCCACCACTTGGGGTCACCGGGGAACGGCAGGCCCTTATGCACGCAGATGTTCTTGATCCCCTTCTTGCGGGAATACTCTAGCGCGGGGTACGCCAGCTTCTCGTCGTCTAATCGCCAGCCCTGTTTGCCCTTGGCCCGGGCCACGCCGTTGTATCCCTTCCACGCATCGATCTTGAGCTTTTCCGTCTGGGCATGCATGTACTCCAGGTTCTGCTGCCCGAGATCAGGAGAAAAATATCCATGGCTGATCACTCGAGGCGAGCTGGTGAGCTCATTGATCCAGCTGCGGGTTTTGTAGATCACTTCCGGGGTGAGGACATCCGTTTCTTCGGACGTGCCCGGCAATGCGCTGAGCGCGACCACGTCTGTATCACTGTCGAGAAAAATTTCTTTGATGAAGTTCTCAAGGTAGGCATCCTCGATTCTGGCTTCTTGTTCCTTCAGCGCAGGGTTCATTCTTCTCGCCATGTTGCGCATCCCGACCACTGCGTTGAGGAATTCGTGATCCGCGCGCGGGGCCTGATTGGGCATGGCAACGTGGTGTGTCTGCACATCGAAAATGAAAAACCGCGCCTTGTTCTCGGCCACCGCTGCGGGTTCGAACAGTTCGGCCGCCTCTACCCGGAAGAAACGGCCGAATACACTATTCATGGCAGCGAAGGCGAGGGCCATCCCACAGGAAGTTCGCAGGAATTGACGGCGATCCATGCCCAAGGAACGAGCCTGCCGCTCCGCGCCCGCAACAATTTCCTGCTCCAGCAGGCCTTGCTGCGGAGTCTGCGGGATGGGCTGGTATTCCTCGTTAGAGATAACCTGCGTAGGCACTGGCAGGTGGCGATCGAGCCACGCGTCGAGATCCGATTTACGGATCCATCCATTCTGGACTTGGGGTTTCGAGCAGGACGGAACAGTCTTTGGGTTGAACATATTCACCACCAGCACAACAGCGAATTCATCGGCCAAAGATTACTGCTCCAGGACTCGGCCTACAACTGTCTAAGCATTTGCGACACGACAGGGATTGGGTGTCTCGACTCTGGTCGAGTCACGAGCAAACCGGAAGTAGTTCTTAAGTTAGCGCTTATGGGGCGGTGCCCCCGCCCCGCCAACAAGCAAGACAAAGCCCGCTCGCCCGAGTCGAGAAGATTCGGCCTCCGCGTCATGGCGTTTCCCAGTCGAGGGCATACACGTCTTGCGTACCGACATTGCGCAGCAGCAGTGGCGAATCATCCGGTGCGAGCGTCAAGGAATTCCCCCAATAACCAGTCAGAGAGATGTCTTTGAGGTTAAGCACACGTTCTATGGTGCGATCACTGCGGCGAATTTTCAGCACCGCCCCGGCGTCGGAGGAGTCGAGGGCGAAAAGGTACTCGCCTGTGTTCGACCAGCAGACCCAGCCTAAGGTGCCCTTGGTTATTTCACTCCATTTTTGAGTCTTGAAATCGAAGAGGGAGAGTCTTGTGGAGTCAGCCGAAAAAGCCGCTACATAGCGCCCGTCGGGAGACCACCGCGGCGAGTACAGGCCTATAGAGCCCGGCAGCGTCTGGATCTTACGAGTCGTGAGATCAAATGTTCTTATCGTCGACGCTGGATCACCAGCGCTGCCACCGAACATGATCTTGCTTCCATCGGATGACCAGGTCGGATCCTGCGGGTGTGGATCATCGATCGCAAGTGGTCGCGGGCTCCCGCCCTCGGGCGAGACCTCATAAATAGTCGAATGGCCGTCGGGGGAAAGCTCGAAAAAAACGATCATCTTGCCATCCGGAGACCATCGCGGAAGGAAAACAGGATTCGCGTCCGTCGTAAGTTGCAGCCTCTCGCTGCCATCCACTTTGCTGCGCCAGAGCTTGTTTTCCGGGTAAGCGACATAGGCCACCCACTGTTTGTCCTTGGAGAAACCCACGAACTCCGCTGACATACCTGCGAGGAAAGGTTCCAACCGCCGGGACTTCAAGTCGTAGCGTGTCAACTGGCCGCGGAAAGTCTGCCCGACCACGAACAGTTTCTTGCCGTCCTTGCTGGGAAGAAATGATTGCAGGAATAGCGGGCTCGAAGTGAGTTGAACAGGTTTCGCGGAATGGACGAGGCCGTGTTTTCGAGGGATGGCCCAAATTTGTCCCTTGGACTGGTACAGGAAGTATTTGCCGTCCGCGCTCCAAGCGCCGCAGCACTCCGAATCCGGCGGCTTGGTCCAACCGGGAAGCAACTGATGCGCGTCCATATGATCGAGGGAAGCTTCCCAAAGCCAGGAGGCGATGAAGTTTGTGTCATCGAATCGCAGGGAAGTTTCGTCCGGTGAGAAGACGGGATTGATAATAGCATCAAGGGCTTTTGCGGAGGCGACTTTACGCGAGTCCGTGCCGTCAGTTTTCGCGACGAACAACTCGTTGCCATTGGAGTAAGCGAGCATTTTGCCATCCGGCGAGCACCTGGCATCTAGTGCCTCAATATCACCGACACGATGGGGAGAACCGCCGAGGATGGGGAAGATCCAAAGCGGACCTATGGGAGGAACGCCATGTACGTCCGTAGCCAGTAGCTCTGAACCGTCCGGCGACATGGCCAATGGCCTCATGTTTGGAGAAGGAAGAATCGTCGATTTTCTGGGCTCGCCTCCCGTGACCGACATTTCCTCCATGCCCTGGTATTCAGAGCTAGCTCGATAAAGGTAGAGTCTCGATCCATCCGTCCCGACAATCCCCTTTGGCAAGCCGTCCTTCGTTAGTTGAACGTAGTTCGACAATCTGGGAACTGCGGGAGGCTGCATCCCGAGGTACGTCAGCACTGCCGCCCCCAGGACGACCACCACCAGTGCGCCTACCGCCATCATCCAGCGGCGACTAGGTCGCTCCCCTGGCGCCGCGTGAGGTGACGTTCCCTGCGCGATGCCCGAATCGGACAGGGCCTCCAATGCGAACGCCAGGTCGGATGCCGATTGAAAACGTTGATCCGGACTTTTCTCGAGACAGCGATTAATTACGCGCAGCAGACCGGGAGGCGTAGTTGGCGCCAGTTGCGAAATGGAAGCCGGTTCCTCGTTCAGGATCGCGGTCATGGTTTCCGCTGACGTGGGCTTGTGAAACGTCTGCTTTCCGGTGACGAGCTCATACAAGATGGTGCCGAACGTGAAGATGTCGGAGCGATGGTCAACATTTTTCGCGCGCACCTGCTCGGGAGACATGTAACCGACAGTTCCCATCACCGTGCCAGCCTCGGTGCCTTGGGCAAGGGTCGGTTCCGAACCCGAAGTGTCTTTGGCCTCGCTAATCTTGGCAAGGCCGAAGTCCAAAATCTTCACCCGGCCTTGATTGGTGACAAACAAGTTTTCCGGTTTTAGATCGCGATGGACGATCCCTTTTTCATGGGGCGCCGCCAAGCCGTGCGCGATCTGCACGCCATAGTCGATCGCCTTGCGCAAAGGCACCGGGCCGCGCCTTAGCCGCTCACGGACGGTCTCGCCTTCAAGTAACTCTGAAACGAGATACGATACTCCGCCCTGAGTCGCCATCTGATAAACCGCAAGTATGTTGGGATGATTCAGGGCGGCCGCGGCGCGCGCTTCCTGCTCAAAGCGACGTAAACGGTCAGGGTCGGAGGTGAGTGACGCGGGCAGGACCTTTACAGCCACGTCGCGATCTAACCGGGTATCACGGGCGCGATACACTTCACCCATTCCGCCGGCACCGAGGGGTGAGCGAATTTCGTACTGGCCTAATAGGGTTCCGGGCGCCAGAGCCATGGGTTTAGCGGAGGATTATACCTTCAAATTCCGCCTGGGGAGAGCAGAGCTATTCTCGGTAGTGGTGCAGTTTGAAGCGAGACTCGCATCAGGGCATGCCTTCAGCCATGCCGCCAAGGGGCGAAGAGTGGGAAGGCTTTAGCCGCTGTGCCGCGACGGGCAAGCCCCGGCGGCTAAAGCCGTTCAGACTTGTGGCTTTGGTGGCATCCTTGAAGCGCTGCCCTGATACGGATCTTTTCTCAAACTGCACCATTACCCTAATTCTCGATGGTCGATAGCAGCCTTTACAGTCATTACCGCGAACAACGGGTTAACCGGGAGGAATTCTGCTTAAGTTAACGTTTAGTGCACCGCCTCAGGCGGCGCCCGCCTACGCTACCCTGGAACACGGCAAATAGAATGTTGCCCGCCTGACGCTCCTATGCCAGAATCCCCTCCATGCCACGCCGCGCTACTAGCCTGCTTCCCCTCCTGATTCTTGTCTCCGGCCTGTCCTTTGCGAAGAAGCCCGACTTAGTAATGCTGTGGCCGCCGGAGAATCCGACCCTCAAGCTTACATTCGGTACCTTCCACGACATGGGCTCTTACGCGGGGAAAATGACGCTTGTTTCCGACGTCACCGTGCAAAACCTGACCGCCAAGGTAATGCCGCGCGCGTCGTTCAATGTTTCGCTGCTCGACCGGAATAACGTTCGCCTCGGGAACGGGCTCCTGATCATTGAGGATCTGAATCCGGGACAGTCGGCCAAGGTTCAATTCCAATGCACTTCCGTGGGCCAACCTGCGATGCTCAGTCTCGCCGCGAACAATAGCGGAGGCGTGCCCACTTCCACGAAGGCAATTCCCGTCATGATCGTCTCCGTTCCTCCGAGAGCGACGTTGAAGGTCGATGGCCAGGCGATGGGCATGACACCCGCAACCGTTCGCAGGCAGGCCGGCACTCACAATTTGGAACTGCACAAGGAAGGCTACGCTGACGCAAAGACGCCGCTCGACGTCAATCCCGATGAGCTCCCTGGCGGCTCCATCACCATTACACTCGGCGGCCTCGCCGGTGACACAATTGAACTCCGCGACGGTTCCATTCTCAATGGCGACGTCGTTTCGATGTCATTGGAGTCGGTCGTCATCAACGTCCAGGGCAAGGAACAGACGTTTGAGCGCAACCGGATCAAGAAGATGTTCCTGGTCGAACGCACAGTGACTCATATATCGGTTCCGGAGACCGCGGCGCCGCAGAATCCAGCCGCTACCGCGCCTCAGGCGCCAAAACATTAGGAATATTTATGTCCAAACATTGGGCCCTTGTCCTGTTCTTTCTGGCGGCAGCCACCGTGGCCGCCAAAGATGCTCCCTTCCAGATCGTCACATGGCCGGATTCCGGCCAACCCCTTCTTCGCTTCACTTTTTCCAAGTTCAAGGACGTCGCCGGAACGGGGAAACAGCGCACCTACATCTCCGACACGATTGTTGACAACCTTTCCGACAAGACCATGGGAAACGTGAACTTGTCGCTGTACGTGTTCGACAAAGGTAAGGCGCGGATCGGCGAAGGGTACATCAACCTCACCGATGTGGGCGCTGGTCAGACCGTCAAGTTTCAGATAACTATTTCGGTTTCCGGAACCCCCGCATCGCTGGCTATTTCTGCGGCGGCGCCGCGAACCATTTCGACAACCGTCAACTCTGTTCCTCAAGGCGCTCTACTCAGAGTTGACGGCAAAGAAGTGGGTACCACTCCCAAAGTAATTGATGTTGCAGTGGGCAAGCATATGCTTGAGTTCAGCAAAGACGGATTCAATTCCGGCAAATTTCCGCTCGAAATCACCTCCCGCGACGCCTCCGGAGGAAGTGTCAGTTACGAACTCGGCAGCGCCACCCATGACACCATCGAATTGCGCGATGGCTCGATACTCTCGGGAGATCTGGTTTCGGTCAGCGGCATGCAAGTGCAGGTACGTATCGGAGGAAATGCCCAGACCTTCGACCGAAACCAGGTAAAGAGAATTCTGCTCACCGAACGCGAGCCAGCCTCAAACTGAGACAACATCACACCCTCTTGTGATCTACGGCGTCGAGTCGTATAATTAATTAGAACGAACGTTCGAATCTAATGGCCCCCTCCGCTACCAACCGCGCTCCCGGGCGCCCTCCCCGCGGCGCCAGCCCAGTTTCCGATGCTCGCTTCCGCCGTCGTCTCGGCGAGGTCCTGGATCACGCCACCGAAGTCTTCTGCGAAAAAGGATACGAAGGCGCTTCGATGCGGGACCTGTCGCGTGCCTCTGGCATGTCGCTGGCCGGCCTTTATCACTATTTTGGATCGAAAGAACGTCTGCTCTACCTGATTCAAAAACACACCTTCACGACCATCCTGGAAAAACTCAAAACCCGTCTCGACGAAAGTGCCGAGCCTGAGCAGCGCATCCGCGTCTTCATTCTGAACCATCTGGAATATTTTCTCGTCAACCAGCAAGGCATGAAAGTCCTGTCGCACGAGGATGAAGCGCTGAAGAACGGCCTCGGTTCGGAAATCGCGGCCATCAAGCGCGAGTACTATCGCATCTGTCTCGGCCTTATGGACGCCCTCAAGCGCGAACGCAACCTTGACTTCGATGCGCGCACCGCCGTCATGAGCCTGTTTGGCATGATGAACTGGATCTACACTTGGTACAACCCGCGCGTCGACGGCGCCGCCGAAGGACTGGCGCGACGCATGGGGGACATTTTTCTTGGTGGCGTAATCAGCGGCTCGAAGCGATCGCCGCGTAGGAGAGTAAGTGCTACAGCAAAAACATTTGAGGGAGCGCGCCTTCAGGCGCGCCGTAACGGTAAATCCAAATCCAAAGCCGGCTTCAGCCGGCGACACTGACGCAATCACGAAGGAGCAAAGCATGGCCACGACCACGCAACCGGCAACCGCCGAAACCACCAAGCAGCTTGTCAACTACCGCACCGACGGCGGCGTCGCCGTGATCGAGATGAACGATCCGCCCGCCAACACCTACACCTATGAGATGAATCGTCAGCTCGACGACGCCATCCTCAAAGCCCGCATGGACAACGACGTCTACGTGATTGTCCTCACCGGCGCAGGGGACAAGTTCTTCTCCGCCGGCGCAAATATCAAAATGCTGGCCAGCGTCGATCCGACCTTCAAGTATTACTTTTGCTTGCACGCCAACGAAATGTTGCTGCGCCTCGAGCACACTCCGAAACTCGTCATCGCCGCGATTAACGGACACTGCGTCGGCGGCGGACTCGAAATCGCCATGGCCGCTGACCTGCGCATCGCGCGCAAAGACGCCGGCAAAATCGGACTCCCTGAAGTGAACCTCGGCGTGCTCCCCGGCACCGGCGGCACGCAGCGCCTGTCGCGCCTAGTAGGGAAGAGCAAGGCCATCGAGCTGATGGTTACGGGCAACACCTTCTCGTTTGAAGAAGCCAAAGACTTCGGCATCGTCAACGACATCTTCGAGCGCGAAGGCTTCATGGAGAACATCATGGAGTACGCTCGCCAGTTCACGCCGCCCAACAAAGCCGCGAAGGCCGTCGGCCGCATCAAGCGCGCCGTGCAGACCGGATGGGAGATTCCGATGGAGTCGGCCCTGGCTGTCGAACGCGAGAACCAGCAGATCCTGTTCCAGAGCGAAGACGCCAAAGAAGGCCTGGCCGCCTACGTAGAAAAGCGCCCAGCAACCTTCACAGCGAAGTAGCACGTGTGGGGACGGGTCTCTGACCCGTCCGCCGAACGCAGTTCGGCATCCTTGACGCGGCGAAAAAGGGGTTTTGAATGCCAGGTAAAGTAGCGAAAATCGGAAGCTTCAGCGACTGGGTCGGTCTATTCGACGACTGGCGCAAGGAGATCGGCGTCAATCAGAATGATGTTTCGTCGTTCCACTTCGACACGCTCTACGGCGCGGTCGAAACCGATGACATCCAGTTCGGATCATTCAAAGGCCGCCGCAAGTGGGAGAACCTGCGCCAGGTCCCCACGCAACAAATGCGCGACGCGCTCATGAACATGATCGTCTATCAGGGCGACACCGAGTTCGCCTCGGTCGAGCAGCAGCGCAACCTGTTCGAAGTAGCGCCCACCGACTGGGACCGCCGCGCCCTCACTCGCGTCATGATCGAAGAGATGCGCCACGGCTGGCAGATGTGCGCCCTGCTCATCGACTTCTTCGGCTCCTCTGGCAAAGTCGAAGCGCAAAAAATGCTTGAGCGACGTGCCTTCGAGAACAAGCGCCTGCTCGGCACCTTCAACGTCGACATCGACAACTGGCTCGACTTCTTCACCTACACCGACTTCGTCGACCGCGACGGTAAGTTCCAACTCCAGATGCTGAAGTTTTCAGCCTTCGCGCCGCTCGGCCGCTCCACGTCGTACATGCTGCGCGAAGAAGCTTTCCACATGGGGACGGGCAACGATGGCCTGCGACGCGTGGTCGAAGCCGGAATCATCCCGCAGTGGCTGATGCAGAAATATCTCAACAAATGGATTTCAAGCTCATACGATCTGTTCGGCACCGATCATTCTTCGTCGGCGCATTGGGCGTACGTCTGGGGAATCAAGGGACGTTATGATGAACCGCAAAATGAACAGCAGGCCGACCTCGACGATCTCAACGACTACAATCGCCATCTCTACCAGAAAGAAGTTTCAGGCCTGATTGATCGCTTGAATACATTCCTCAAGCCGGGAGAAAAAAGGTTCTACACGCCCGACATGCACTTCAATCGCAACATCGGACGCTGGGCAGGGAAGAAATTCCACTGCGAAACCGGCGAGCCGCTCGACGATCGCGCTTACGAGCAGCATTGCGAGGAGTACCTGCCGGGTGCCAAAGATAAGGTGCTTTTGCTGGACATCCTGCGCAACGAGAAGAAGTGGATCAAAGAAAAAGAGGGCGCTCGCGACCCGCTGTCGACCATTGGCGAGCCGCGCAAATCGGCGATCAATATTTAGTGCGTTGTGTTCCACGTGGAACATTGTACGGATGTAGCTGTACGTACATGTCTTCGCTCATAACGTTGCATGTCAACCAGCGGGAAGGAGTTACGCCCGCTGAGCGGGTCGAATAAATTGACTACGCTTTCCACCGTTCGGGTCAGGCTTGCGGTCACACCGCCCGTCGCGCGCATAAGGCTGATCCACCCTCCTCTCAATGTCATCGACATCCCGATGATGCTGGAACTTCAGGAGGCGCTTGCGGAGCTGGAGGCTCGCCTCGACGTTTCGACGATTCTCTTCGAGGGTGATGCTCGCGCTTTCTCTGCCGGCGTGGACGTCAAAGCGCATGTTCCCGAGCAAGTCGGCGAAATGCTGACAAGCTTCCACGGCGTGATCCGGGCTATTGTGGCCTCGCGCAAGATCACCGTCGCCGTGGTGCAGGGCGTCTGTCTGGGCGGAGGCGCGGAACTCGCGGCAGTCTGCGACATGGTATACACCACGCGTGATGCGACCTGGGGATTCCCGGAGATCAAACTGGGCTGTTATCCGCCCGTGGCGGCCGTTGTGCTTCCCGCGCTAGTCGGCCAGAAGCGCGCCAGCGAACTCATCCTGACGGGTCGGCAAATATCAGGCGACGAAGCCGTCGCCATCGGCCTGGCAAATCGCTCCGCCAGAGCCGATGAACTTGACGGCGTCGTGCAGGAAACGCTAAGCCAGCTCCAAGCCATGAGCCCCGTCGCTCTCGCCCATGCCAAGAAATCCATATATGCTTGGGACGCGATTCATTTTGACAAAGGGCTCGCGCGCGCTGAGAGAATCTATTTGGAAGAACTTATCAGCACCGCGGACGCCCGCGAGGGCATCGCCGCCTTCCTGGAGAAACGGCAACCGAAATGGACAGGCACGTAGAAGTGGCGAATGCCACATCAGGGCAGAAACGTCCCTACAGTTCGGGCCACCTCATGTGCCGCGCGACGCCGTGGGGAATCATGGGATTTTTGGCCTGCGCCTACTTTGCTTGGGTCTCGTACCGTCACGTGCTGCGGAACGAATATGACTGGCCGCATGACGCCTGGACAGCCGCGACCTACATCGTTTGGATACTAGTGCTCGTCGGATTGGTGCTCGACACCCGTTGCCTCCGCGAGCGCATGTTTTTCGGCGTGCTTGTCCTGAACTTCGTAGTCGGCCTGGGTCTGACGCTGTGGAGGTCGGTTACGTCCGCTCAGGTGCATAGCGCGCGCCTCGGCACCGGCGCACTCTGGGCGCTGGCGGCGCTGGTGAGCTTAACAACGGTGGGACGAGCCGCGACAGTGGGAGCACGAGAAAAGTCATCCCGAACGTTCGGCAAAACGCAAGACGACTGAGCCCCGCAGGGACGGTACAACCATGACCGCAGAACCAACTCTCGAGTTAGAAATCAGTTCGAGCCAGGTCAAAGCGCTGCAGAAGCGTGGCGAGCCATTCACCCTGCTCGATGTTCGCGAGCCGTGGGAGTTGGAAGCTTCTCGCCTCGAAGGCGCGAAACATATCCCGATGGGCGACATTCCGACGCGGGCACATCAGGAACTCGACCCGGACGACCACATTGTCGTCATGTGTCATCAGGGAATGCGTTCGCTCAGCGTGGCCAACTGGCTCCGTCAGCAGGGATTCGAGAAAGCGCAGTCCATGCGCGGGGGCATCGACGGCTGGGCGCGCACGGTGGATCCGAAGGTGCCGTTGTACTGAAAGACAGCCTTATGCAGTTAGCCCTTAGCCGTTAGCTCTTTAAGAAGCGCCGTTGGCTAAAGGCTAAGAGCTAACGGCTAACAGCTTCATGAAAAAAGAACTCATAGCGCTGACCATCAACGGCCTCACGCACGACCTCGCCATCGAGCCCAATGCGCTCTTGCTCGACGTGTTGCGCCGGGATCTGAATCTTACGGGCTCCAAGCGCGGCTGCGACGACTCTTCGTGCGGCTCCTGCACGGTGCTGGTCGACGGTACTCCGATGCTCTCCTGCACCATGCTCGCTGCCAGTTGCGAAGGACAGGAGATTACGACGGTCGAAGGCGTCAGCGAACATGGCAGCTTGGCCGCCATCCAGAAAGCCTACGGCGACTGGGGTGGTGCTCAGTGTGGATTCTGCACTCCGGGATTCATTATGACGGTGAAACATCTGCTTTCGGTCAATGAGAATCCGAGCGAAGAGGAGATCCGCGCCGCTCTGAGCGGCAATCTCTGCCGGTGCACGGGGTATACGCAGATGTATCAGGCGATCAAGTCAGCGATTGATGCGGAGAAGAAGGGAATGGCGATGTCGAAGTAAAGCGGCACTGCGGCTGCGAAGGACAGCAGGTCCTTTCCCTTCGGCGAGCTCAGGGTCAGGATGACAATTCAATTTGTGAGCGCACGGATTGTAACGGAGAACGCGGAACCGAGAACTGAAATGGCGAACGACGGACCACCGACCACCGACTTCTCCATAATCGGCAAGCCGATCGCGATGATCGACGCGGCCGGCAAGACCACCGGCGCGGGCAAGTACACGGACGACCTTTCTGTGGCCGGCATGCTGTACGGCAAGATTCTGCACTCGCCGCATCCGCATGCACGCATCAAGAGCATCGACACGACGCGCGCCTTGAAGCTCGAAGGCGTCGTCGCGGTAGTGATCGGCAAGGATGCTCCCAATCCCTTCGGCATCCTTCCTGTTGGACACGACGAGCATGCCCTCGCCCTCGACAAGGTTCGCTACGTTGGAGATAGCGTGGCCTGCGTGGCCGCCGTCTCCGAAGCGATTGCAGAGAAGGCTCTTGAACTGATTGATGTCGAATACGAACTTCTGCCCGCCTACTTCGATCCGGAAGAATCGATGAAGGCCGAGCGCGATCTCATCCACGACAACAAGCCAAACAACGTCGAAAAAGACTATCACCACGTGTTCGGCGATCCCGACAAAGCCTTGGCCGAAGCCGATTACGTCGCCGAAGGACGCTTTCTCGCCAACGAAGTCACCCATGCCGCCATGGAACCGCACTCCACGCTGGCATCTTTCGAACTCGACCCGCACACCGGTGAACTCGGACGTCTGACAGTATGGTCGTCCACGCAGGTTCCTTACTATCTGCAACACAAACTGTCGCTGGTCCTCGAAATGCCGATGTCGCAGATCCGGGTGATCAAGCCGCTGGTGGGCGGTGGCTTTGGCGGCAAGAGTGAAGTGATTCCCGTGGAGATTATTGCTGGGATCGCTGCTCGCGCTGCCCGCAAGCCGGTGAAGATTACCTACACGCGAGAGGAAGTTTTCTGGGCGCATCGCGGACGCCCCCGGACGATCATTGATCTCAAGACGGGCGTGAAGAACGATGGGCGCATTACCGCTGTCAAAGCCCGCGTGGTACAGGACGGCGGCGGCTACTGTTCGTATGGAGTTGTCACCATTCTTTATTCTGGCGCGCTACTGGGGGCGCTTTACGACATTCCGAACATTCAATATGACGGATATCGCGTCCTCACCAACAAACCAGCCTGCGGGGCGATGCGGGGACACGGCACGGTCAATGTCCGCTTCGCGTTTGAATCGCAGCTCGATGAGATCGCCGCGAAGCTGAACATTGACCCCGCTGAAATCCGCCGCCGCAATCTGCTCCAGCCGCCCTGCGTCACCGTCAACGGCCTGCGTGTCTTGAGCTACGGCCTCCCTGAGTGCATCGACCAGATCGTCGCGCGCTCCCAGTGGAACGACCGTAAAGGCAAACTCGGCAAGGGACGCGGCCTTGGGATCGCGTGCAGCCACTATGTGAGCGGCGCGGCTAACTCGATCATCCGCTCCGACATGCCGCACTCGACGGTCAACATCAAGATCGACCGCGACGGTGGCGTTGTCATCTATACCGGTGCATCGGACATCGGCCAGGGTTCCGACACCATGGTCGCGCAGATCGCAGCGGAGACTCTCGGCTGCTCGCTGAACCGCGTGAGAGTCATTGCGGCCGACACAGACCTGACGCCGATCGACATCGGATCGTACTCCAGTCGAGTTACTTTTATGAACGGCAATGCCACGCTACGGGCCGCTGGCGAAGTGAAGAAGCAGATCGCGGCTGCTGCGGCTAAGAAAATGAATTGCGTCGCAGACGAGTTGATCTTCCGTGGGGAGCGGGTCAGTAAACAGAACGCGGGCAAGAGTGCCCGCGCCACACAAGACCAAGCTACGGTCGCGGGGCGGGTCGAGGGGCAGATCCTGCGTGGGTCGTTGCAGCAGAAGCGCAAAGATGAAGGGCCGAAAGACTCGATGACTTTCGAGGAAGCCGTGGTCGCGGCGATTGACTTTCATGGTGCATTGACCGGAACCGGATCTTATGCGCCTCCGCCCGAGGCCCGCGGCGGCAAGCACAAGGGCGCGGGCGTCGGTCCTTCGCCTGCGTACTCGTACTCCGCACAAGTTGCCGAGGTTAGCGTGGACGAGGACACCGGCGAAGTCACGGTCCACAAAGTCTGGGCGGCGCACGACTGCGGCCGTGCTCTCAACCCCGTTTCCGTAGAAGGCCAGATCATCGGCTCCGTCTGGATGGGAATGGGCCAGGCGCTTACAGAAGAAATGGTCTGGAAGGATGGCCTGCTCATGAACCCCGGACTGCTCGAATATCGCAGTCCGTCATCGGTCGAGTCGCCGGAAGTCGAGCCGATCATCGTGGAGAGCATCGATCCTGAGGGCCCGTTTGGCGCAAAGGAATGCAGCGAAGGTTCGCTGGCCGCAACCATTCCCGCGATTGCCAACGCCATCTACGATGCGGTCGGCATTCGGTTGCACGAATCGCCCTTCACGCCGGAGCGGGTGCTGTCCGCGTTGCGCGCTCAGAAAAATGCCAAGCCGCTGAATCTGACTGAAGGCGTCGACCCTACCGCTCCGACCAGATTCCGCGAACACGGCGGCGCTTTGTGGTTTAAAGGCAAGGGTCAGGAACGGCATAGCGAGGATTCGTCCCGCCAGACAACGCAACCGGGAGGCGCGGATTGAGTCTGCCCGACTTCAAACTTCTTCGTCCACGAAGTCTGGCTGAAGCGATCGGGCAGCTCAATCAGCATGCGGGCAATATCCGCGTCATCGCCGGGGGCACCGACTTGCTGCCTTCGATGCGCCAGAAGCTGTTCGACTCACAATTTTTGCTCGACATTCGTCCCCTCGCGGAATTGAAGGGGATCCGTCCGCAACCAGACGGTGGTGCAGAAATCGGCGCGCTCACTGCGCTCACAACCATTGAACATTCGGATTTCTTGCGGCAACACTATCCGGTGTTAGGCAAAGCGGCTAAGACAGTGGCTTCTCCCGTTCTCCGCAACATGGGGACAATCGGCGGCAACATCTGTCTCGACACGCGCTGTCTCTGGTACAACCAGTCGTTGGCATGGCGAAAGTCCTGTGGGTTCTGCATCAAGAAAGACGGCGACCTTTGTCACGTCGCCCCGAGCAGCACCAAATGCTGGGCTGCTTTCTCGGGCGACACGCCGCCTGCGCTACTCTGCCTGGATGCGGAAATCGAAATCGCCAGTGCCGCCGGCATTCGCCGCATGAAGATCTCGGATTTTTACACGGGCGACGGCGTAGCCCATCGCAACCTTCATCCAACCGAACTGGTCACGCGCGTCATTCTGGCTGCATCGTCCGCCGGATACCGCGGTGCCTACCGAAAGTTGCGCATCCGCGGTTCGATTGACTATCCCCTCGCCGGAGTTGCCGTGGTCATGAAGCGCTGTAACGGCCACGTCGAAGACGCCCGCATCGGCATCACCGCAGTAAATCCCGCGCCGCTGCTGGTGAAGGGCGTGACCGAACTTCTGGAAGGGAAGAGCCTGACGGAGGAATTGGCCGAAGCCGTGGGCGATCTCGCCGCAAGAACGGCAAAGCCGCTCACTACGTCTTCGTTGACGCCGGAGTACCGCCGCGAGATCATTCGCGTGTTCACGAAACGGGCGTTGCTGTCGCTGACCTCCAACTAGTCTCCAACGAAAAGGGGCACAGAGTCGCACAGGTAGTTCCACTGTGCTTCGCTGTGCTCTGTGGGATGAGCTGCTCTTATCTGGTTGGAACTTTCGCGCCGGTCAGTTCATCGGCGAGCGGGTTCGCGCCATAGATCTTCCGCAGCGCTTCGATAACTCCACGCGAGTCCACGCTTACGGCCCGTCCTTGCCGTTCGTCGAAAAAGAAATTCCATACCAGCGACTGGATATTGCCGTCGAAGATGATTCCGACCACTTCACCGGCTTTGTTGATAGTTGGGCTGCCCGAATTGCCGCCGATAATGTCTGCGCTGGAAACAAAGTTCAGCGGGGTCGAGAGCGTGAGCTTCGGCTTCATCTTAGTCCAGCTCTCGGCCAGGTTGTAGGGAGGCTTATTGCCGTGCTCGTCGGCATGCTGGAACGCGCCGCCGATGTTGGTGAAATAGGGAATCTTTTTACCGTTTTCTTCGTAACCTTTCGCCGCGCCATAACTCAGACGGAGAGTGAATGTCGCATCCGGAGGCTGATTGAAACCACTCTGCTCGAACCGAGCCTTGGCGATGATCGCGCCGTCGCGCCGTTCTACGGCATCCACTTCGTCGTCGTAGCGTTTGCGGACACCGCGTGCTGCTGGATCCACATTTCGCATCAGCACGATCAGCGGATCGGCGCTGGCCTCCACTACCGCCTTGCCACCTTCATACAGCTGCTTGCGCACCGCCGGATCGTCAAGCTTGGTGCCGCCAATTACTTCCTTGGCAACTTCATCGGACGACGTGCCGCCCAAAGCCGCCTTGACGGCTGCATTGTCGGCTCCCAGAGCGTCCTGCATCTGCGCCAGCGAATCGCCCAGCAACACGGTCTCGAAATTCTTATAGACAGGAGCGCTGCTGAATAGCTTCTGCTCCAGCGACGGCAGGGCTGAATCGCGATACTCGCGCAGCCGATCGCCGTTGGGCTTGGGTTTCTCTTCGGCGGCGCGCACGATCCATCGAGCGTATTGCGCCAAGTCTGAGTTGAAGCCTCGCAGCCGCTCCACGTAAGTGAGTGGACCGTAAATTTCGCGCTCCACGGTCATCGCTTTCGCGATTTCGTCCCACGGGTTGGGTCCCTGAGGATGTTTGTCCATGTACTGCTTCGTCTGATCCCGTTCTGCGCCACTCTTGCGCGCCATCTCAGCCTCATCGCGCAGGCCTTCGAAATATCCGGTAATGGCTTTTTGCGAATTCTGATATCCGAAGAGATCTTCCTGAGCAATGCGCGCATTCTCTGCCGACTCGCCCGCAAACTTTTCGAAGAGCGCGATGCGCCGTTTGTAATTCGCCAAGCGGGCGGGATAGTCCACATCTTTCAGGTACTGCATCTGGGCCATCGTCTTCAAGCGGTCCGTTCCACCCGGATGTCCAGAGACAAAAATCAGCTCTCCATCGTGTACTCCGCCTTTGGACCATTTCAGGTAGTTATCGAGGTGCACTGGTTTGTCGTTCTCGTAAATGCGGAAGAAAGTAATGTCGAGGTCATAGCGCGGATACGTAAAGTTGTCAGGGTCTCCGCCGAAAAACGCGGCGTCAAATTCCGGCGCAAACACCAGACGCACGTCCGTGTACTTTTTGTATTTGTAAAGATGAAACACGTCTCCGGAGTAAAGAGTTACCACGTCGCACCGTAACCCGCTTGAGGTAGCGCAGTCTTTTTCGATTGCGCTCATCGTTGAGCGTTGCGCCTGTCCCGCCTCCGCCGCGTTGAGACCAGTCTTGACCCCCGCGTTCACCTTCGCTGTGACGTCCTCAATGCCTGTCAACACGTTCAATTCAAGGTCTGGACACTTGGCTTCGTCCGCTTGCGTTTTCGCATAGAAGCCGGTCTTCATGTAGTCGGTGCCGGCTTTACTCAACTTCTGGATGCAGTCCGCTCCGACGTGATGATTGGTGAAAGTCAGCCCATCCGCCGAGACGAACGAACCCGAGCCTCCATTGTTAAATCGGACTGAGGACAGGCGCACGTGGTCCAGCCACTGCTGCGTCGGCAGAAAGCCGTATTGAGCTTTCACCTTCTCTTTAGGGAATGCATTGAACAGCCACATGCCCTCGTCGGCCAGCGCCAGTGGGGCCGCTACGGCAAGGATCAATGCAAAAATCAGGCATTTCGCTTTCATGAATTTCTCCATATCAGTCGGGGGTTCTGCGGGAGAGCACACGAGTTTTAGCAGTCGGGAGCAAACTCCTCAATATACGCTTGGATGCGCTTATGGCCAAGTCGCCGCCTGGAAACTGCTGCTGCTTTGGCGTATAAAAGAGGGTTGCGCAACCGCCGTTTTTGCGACGTGCAACCGGCATTCATGAGCTCACGCAAGCGAGGAATCATGTCCAGCGTCACCAGCACCCCTACCTCTAAAGGACTGGAAGGGGTAGTCGCGACTACCTCCAGCATCTGCTACATCGATGGCGACCAGGGAGTGCTCGCCTATCGCGGATACGACATCCACGATCTCGCCGACCATTCCACCTTTGAGGAAGTCTGCTACCTGCTTTGGTTCGGACGCCTCCCCAAGGCCGATGAACTTCAGTCGCTCAAACAGCGACTAGTGGAAGAACGCAAGCTGGATCCCTCCATCATCAAGTTCCTGCAACTCGCGCCCAAGCATGCATTGCCCATGGACGTTTTGCGGACCGTAGTTTCTGCCCTTTCTTTTTATGATGCGGAATACGACCGCAACGATCACGACGCCAACGTCAACAAGGCCATCCGCCTGACTTCCCAGATTGCCATGATCGTGGCCAACTACGACCGCATCCGCAAAGGGAAGCCTCTCATCGAGCCGGACCGCAGTCTCTCGCACGCCGCCAACTTTCTGCTGATGCTGAATGGCGCTGTCCCTTCGGAGACGGCCGAACGTGCCCTGGATATCGCGTTAATCCTGCATGCCGACCACGAATTGAACGCTTCGACTTTTGCCGCCCGGGTTACCGCAGCAACTCTTTCCGACATGCATTCCGCAATCACGTCCGCGGTCGGTGCTCTGAAGGGCCCGCTGCACGGTGGAGCGAATGAAGCGGTTTTCAAGATCCTCAAGGAAATCGACGCCAAAGGCGCTGACCCGGTCCAGTTCGTCAAGGGGATGCTCGCGCAAAAGAAGAAAGTCCCCGGCTTCGGGCACCGCGTCTATCACACTGAGGATCCCCGCGCCACGCACCTGCGCGTCATGTCGCGCGACCTCGGCCGCTCCAACGGCAATCCCAAGTGGTATGACTACTCGCACAGAATTGAAGAGTTCGTGAAGGCCGACAAGAAGCTCAATGCCAACGTGGACTTCTACTCCGCTTCCACCTACCACACGCTCGGCATTGACGTAGATTTATTTACACCCATCTTCGCGGTCTCGCGTGTCAGCGGCTGGACAGCGCACGTCATCGAGCAGCTCGACGACAACCGCCTCATCCGTCCGCGCGCGGATTATGTTGGACCCGTCTACCCGCAAAAATACGCGTCCATCGATAAGCGTTAGTAACGGCGCTGCCCACTAAGTTAGACACCCGTGGGCTTGAGCCGGTGCAAGCATCCCAGTACGCCGTTTCTGGATAACTTCCGAGTAGCCGATCAACTATTTCAGGTTGCCAGACAAACGCCTGGGACTCTGCATTGAGAGACTTGCGTCATCGGGGGCACTGAGCAGCGCGTCGCGGTCGAGAATCACTCCCTCCACAATTACAGAGTGAATCTTGCGCGAATTTGTGATGTCTACGGTCGGGTCGGCGCCAAGAATCAACAAGTCGGCCCTTCGCCCGGATTCCACGAGGCCGAGCTCATGCCATCCAAGCCGTTCAGAGTAGTTGCTGGTGGCGGCGGCCAGGGCTTCCCGCGGGGTATGACCCAGGCGCACGAGCAATTCCAGTTCGGTGTGCATGGATATGCCTGGCATCGTAGCAAATGCAGGAGAACCAGTGCCGGTGAGATTAAGCGGATGCGCAACTTGGAGAGCACGGTTAATTGAAAAGAATTGTGCGTCGTCCTTGGTTGTGAGGTGTCGTGCGTCGTCTGAGGCATATTTTGCCGTTGCTTCCCCGGTTAAGGGATCAGAGGGTAAGTGGAGACCCTTGGGGTCAAGGATGGAAGCGGCCGGTTCTTTCCAGAGATTTCTGTGGTTGGGCAATTGAAGATAGCTGAGGCTGAGCGTGGGCATGAGGGCAGCGCGGGAGGTGCTGATCTGCTTTCCGTACGCCGCAATGCTGGGATCGGCAGGGTCAAGCTGCCTGAGATAGGCATATGCCGGCGCCAGGGCAGCGCCAAAGGGATCTCGAACCAGAGGCTCTTGCAGCCGTGAAGGAATCAGACCCAGTTCATACCGGCTCATATGCAGGAGAACGTCAATGCCGTCCTTCAGGGCGTCAGAGTAAGGTGTGGCAATGAACTCGCCGTAAGTGATAAGCCCGAATCGATGGCACTCTGAAATGATGAACTTTGTCTGTGCCGCAGTGAGATCCTGCCCTACCCACAGGGCTCGCGTACCGCGCCTGGCCAGCTCTTCAATCTGAACTTTGGTTTCCTGTTCACTCAGATCCTTAAATTCCTCGCCTTTGTTGATCTTGCTACTCCACTGCGGAAGACTAAATAAAAGACTGTACTTATCGATGAAACCGGCGCCATCGAGAGGATAGATGTGCGGACTGGGGTGAGCATCCACCTTTAGCATGCCGCGACGGTCATCTTGAAAACCGACGATGGTTGTCACTCCCATATAAAGCCAGGCGTTCGCCTGTGCCTGACTATTCAAACCGGCAAATCCGTCGATGAGTCCAGGCAGAATGTAAGTACCTATGCAATCGATGGCTCTGGCGTCTTTAGGGACCTTCAAGGAGGTTGCGGGCCCCGCCGCTTCAATTTTCCCAGCCCGGAGGACGACAACTGCATTGGGGATATCGTGCGCACTGTGACCGGAGTTGGAGACATCGATCAAGGTGCCGCCCACGAGCGCGATCGCAGGCTGTGCTGTGTCGCTCTGCGCGTTAACGGTTGGTTGAGCGAAGGACACCAGAAGAGCAAAGGCGGCTACAATCGGGCGGTTCATCGGGGCATTGTAGCTCTTCCCATATGGGGTCTCGCAATGGTTGCCGAATGACGGTAATGGTGCCGTTTCGCGTCCACAGGGTCAATGGTTGGCAGGCGTCTTATTTTTTGTCTTCTTTTTCTCCGCTTCGGCTTGGAGTTTATATTCCCCTTGCGGGCCTTCGGGGCGCGATTCAACGTCAACCCAGATGTGCTCCCGAATGTTCTTGTCTGGTGGCGGGTCTGTCTGCCTAACGGCATCAAAGCCTCGCGCGGTGAGTTCCCTAACAAGCGAATCTGCTAGCTCAAGTCCACCGCTGTCATTCGATGCTGTGACAAATACGCCCGTTACGGGAGGTCTGAGCGGGTCGCCAAACGTGCCAACCATGCGTCCTGATATTACCGAGAAGGGGGGCACGACAAGCATTCGTGCCGCGCGTAGTGCCTCTGCAATGTCGTTGGCAAACATCTCCGCTTCGGTATCTGGCGAATTGTATTGGATGTTTGCACTGCGAGGCTTACCGAAACGCGTCAATGCGAATCCAATTTCTTCTTTTTGTCGCTTTGTCAAACGTCGCCAAGCTACTTTTTGCTCAATCTGGACGCGAGCCAGCCTTTCGGATTCTGCGTCTTTCTTTAATTGTGCCGCTTCTCTGTCTGCTTTAGCTGCTCGTTCATATGCACCACCGGCCCGCTCTTTCGCAAGTTCCGCTTCATCCCGCGCATTTTGTGGAGTATGTCATTGAAGGTCTGGACTTGGCCGTCAGCACGGGAAACCATAGCTTCAAATATTCCTTCTCCCGCAACACCAACTGCAATCATAATCCAGCCGACAAATGCGAGAACTTTCCAACGAGGTGGCACTTCATGCGACGTAAGCGCAAAAAACATGCGCCGATCACGTCTATCCATCAATATGTGCCTAATCTCATGCCACAATTCTGGTCCCTCGAAAAACAGCCCTATCGCAACGGCCCCAGTGGACCAAAGTAGACAATGGAACCATGCATCTCTCCAGTTAAGGAGATCGGCTTTTACCATATTGTCGAGTGCTTCAATAAATTCTGGCGGCAACGGATATGATCCTGATTTTGATAGTGAGGATAGGCGTAACCAGATGCTCGTGTCAGTGTAATGACGAATCGAGTCATTCCTTCGCCATCCCCAAAAACTACGTCGCCTTCTTTCGGGGTGTATTTCGCCATGCCCCAAGTCTCCCACAGGCCAACAGCCAGCACCAGCCCTGTGGATTTCAAACGGCACCACTACCCGAATAACGGGCAAAATCAGAGGGAATTGTGTTTTAAGTTAGGGCCTATGAATTTTTCTGGCGGCGCCCCCACATGCCAGAGCAAGGCACCCTCGCGACGGCCGGCAAGATGCCGGCGCTACCGGTAATTCCCTCCGCAGGCTGTCCCAGATTTCACATCTCCGGGTCCAGCCAATTACTATGTCGCGCATGACTTCTCCGGCGGACCCCATCCAATCTGCGCGACCTTCTGTGTGGTATTCGGACCTCGCCATTTTGGCCTACTTGGCGACTGCGACCGTCATCGTCCACATACTCACCGGTGGGCGCTATGGTTTCCATCGTGATGAGCTCGCCACGCTGGACGACGCACGCCACTTGGCTTGGGGCTACGTTGCCTACTCGCCGATCACGCCCTTCTTTGCCCGGATCTCTCTGACACTGTTTGGAACCTCTCTGGTTGGCTTCCGACTCTTTGCGGCGATCGCGCAGGCCATAGCGATCGTGCTCACCGGTTTGATGGCCCGGAAACTTGGCGGAGGCCGCGGCGCGCAACTGGTCGCCGCAACTGCCGCGATTCCGTTCTGCCTGGCGGGCGGCGCCCTCATGCAGTACGTCTCGTTCGACTACCTGTTCTGGGTGCTGACCGCCTACTTTGTCGTCGGTTTGCTTACCAGCGAAGATCCGCGCTGGTGGCTCGCTATCGGCTGCTCGATCGGCTTGGGGATGATGGCGAAGTACAGCATGGGATTCTTCGCGCTCGGCATCGTCGCGGGAGTCCTGCTCACGGATGCGCGCAGGTATTTGGCCAGCAAGTGGCTCTGGTATGGAGTCGCTTTATCGGTACTGGTCTTCCTGCCCAACCTCATCTGGCAGGTGCAGCACCATTTCGTCTCTCTCGATTTCCTGCGCGATATCCATGAGCGCGACATTCGCATCGGCCGCACCAAAAACTTCCTCCCCGAACAAGTTGAGATGACTCTCCTCGCTCTCCCGCTTGCGCTCGCCGGACTCTACTACTGCCTCATCTCGAGCCCAGGGCGTCGTTTTCGGATGTTGGGCTGGATGTTTATCGTGCCCCTGTTGCTGTTTGTCATCGCCAAGGGACGAAGTTATTACCTGGCGGGCGCCTATCCAATGCTCTACGCAGCAGGCAGTGTCTGGGGCGAGCGCTGGCTTGCTGCCTTGCATCCTTCCTGGCGTTCTGTGTTTCGAGCCATGGCGTGGACCGCGCTCGTCGCCGATGTCGCGATGACAGCTGCCTTCACGCTGCCGGTTGCACCCGTCAACTCCGCCTGGTGGAAGCGCGCAGTCAAGGTTCAGGGCGATTTTCGTGAAGAACTCGGATGGCCCGAACTGGTCGAGAGGGTCGCTGCGATACGCGACGCCCTCCCTGCCCAAGAGCGCGCTCGGTTCGGCATTCTGGCCGGCAACTACGGAGAAGCAGGAGCGATCAATCTATATGGCCCCAGCCACGGTCTCCCGCAGGCCATCAGTGGCATCAATTCCTTCTGGCAACGCGGATACGGCGATCCGCCGCCTGGAACGCTGATTGTCCTGGGTATCTCCCACGGATTCCTGGAGCGCAATTTTCAGTCCTGCGAACTTGCGGGACACACGCCGAACCCCTATGGAATCGAGAATGAAGAAACCAGCGACCATCCCGATATCTACGTCTGCCGCGGTCTTCGCAAGAGCTGGCCTGACTTCTGGAAGGAGTTCCGTTACTACGGGTGATGAAATTAGCGTCGACGTCTTTCCGGCTGAGACCAGAGACCTTCCGAAAGATCATTACACTGTTGTAACTTTGCAGCATCCTATCCCGTGACCTAAGGTCAGACGACGGCAGTTTTGAAATCGTAGGGCGCGAGTTGCATTCCCACCTCTCCTGTACGCCCGCAGCTGCCGGGAAAGATCGAGTTGAGTCCGCAGGCTCCTCGCACTTGTTGTTTCAGAGGGTCTGCAAGGTAATGAATCATGAAGTCTTGCGCTGGCTACTTGGTGATGGTGGCGGCTTTGTTATCCGCACCCTTCTGCGCCGCGCAATCCAGCACCTATCGTGTCATCGCGGTCCAGGATGGCGGTACCATCAAGCGCTCTGTGAAATGGCAGGGGACTTGACCACATCTGGTCCCCTCGCAAATTAACAAAGATCCGCAGATCTGTGATCCGCAGGGCCAGAAGCGTCGCGACCCGGAGCGCCTCATCGTCGGCGACAGCAGCGGCGTGGCCAACACCGTAGTCTTTCTGAAGGACATCACAAAGGGCAAGCCGATGGAGCTCCCCGAACCGCGCCGGTTCCTGAATCAGAAGAGCTGTCGCTACGAGCCCCACATTCTGTTGGTCCCGCTTCAAGACAACCTGCAGGTGAAGAGCAGTGATCCTACCTTGCACACCGTGCACATGTCGGGCGCCGCGGACTACAACCTGCCGTTTCCTTTCCAGGATCAGGTGGTTCAGCGCACCATGAACCGCGAGGGACTCGTCGACCTGCGTTGCAATGCCGGCCACGTTTGGATGAACGCGGAGATGATGGTCGCACCTCATCCCTATTACGCTGTCACCGACCGGGACGGCAACTTCGAGATCACCCAAGTCCCCCCCGGCGAGTACGAGATCGGGGCCTGGCATGAAGGGTGGAGGGTGGTCGGCGAAAACGAGCTCTACGACGTCATCACCCAGGAACGTGTGAAGCGCCCCGTGTTTTCTGCTCCCGTGACCTGAAGCAAGCATGTCACAGTGCCCGCCCACGGCGCCGCCGAAGTCCAGTTCACTCTCGGTGAGCGTACACGCAAGCCCCTATGGGTCATTGATACCTGACCGCTGCCTGCCGCATCAGTACAATAGGAAGTGGCTACCATGCAGCGGGTCTACCTAGACAACAACGCGACCACTCCCGTGCTGCCCGAAGTTCTGGACGCCATGCGTCCCTACTTCGCCGAGCACTTCGGCAATGCCTCGTCTATCCACCATCATGGACAGGAGACCCGCGCCGCTGTCGAGCGTGCCCGAGAATCGGTGGCCGACCTGCTAGGCTGCAGGGCGTCCGAAATTGTCTTCACCAGCGGTGGCACCGAAGGCGACAACCTTGCGATCTTCGGACTGGCCAAGGCGGGCGATCACGTCATCACTTCGACCATCGAACACCACGCCGTGATGAACGCGTGCAAGCATCTGGAAGAGAAGGGATGCGAGGTCACCAGCATTCCGGTTGACGGTAGGGGCCGAGTCGATCCGGATGACGTCAAGCGAGCCCTGCGACCCAAGACGAAGCTCATCACCATCATGATGGCCAACAACGAAACTGGCGTCGTACAGCCAGTCGAAGAGATCGGAAAGGTCGCCGCCGAAGCCGACGTATACTTCCACACCGATGCGGTTCAAGGTGCGGGCAAGATTCCGATTGATGTAAACAAAAACGGCTGCGACCTCCTGACGATTTCTGGCCACAAGATTCACGCGCCTCAAGGTGTGGGCGGGTTGTATGTCCGCAAAGGAACGCTGCTGGAAGCGATGTTGTACGGAGGAAGCCACGAACGCTCGCGCCGTGCCGGAACCGAGAATGTTCCGGGGATTATCGGCCTGGGCAAGGCCGCCGAGATCGCCCGAGCCGCCTTGGAACGCCGTGACGACAAGAAAATGGCAGCTATGCGCGATCAACTCGAAAAGGAACTGCGCCAGATCGAAGCCACGGGCACCAACGGAGAAGGCGCCCCTCGCGTGCCCAACACGACCAACATTTATTTCGACCACATCGAGGGCGAGGCGCTGGTGATCGCGCTCGACCTGAAGGGCCTGGCAGTCTCAACCGGCGCCGCTTGTTCCTCCGGCGCGATTGAGCCGTCGCATGTGCTGACTGCCATGGGACTGCGTCCGGATCGCGCCCGCGCCAGCATCCGCTTCAGCCTGGGCAAGCAGAACACGGCAGACGACATGGACTTTGCGCTCAGCCTTGTCCCGGGGACAGTAGCGCGACTGCGGGAACTGTCACCGGTTTACCACAAAGCGGCTATCAACTCTTAGATCATGCTCTCGGTGCGGATGGACAAGTGGCTCTGGGCCGCCAGATTCTTCAAGACGCGAGCCCTGGCCACACGCGCTTGTGGTCTCGGTCGGATCCAATGTAACGAGCAGCCCGCCAAAGCCGCGCGCGAGGTCCGTGTCGGAGACATGCTGCAAGTGACCAACGAGGGCGGCGACTTTCAGGTGGAAGTCCTGCTTCTCAGCGAAGTCCGCGGCCCAGCTTCGGTTGCGCAAACGCTCTATCGCGAGACCGAGGCCAGCCGCGAGCTGCGCTTAAAAGTAGCTGCGGAGCGGAAAGCAATGCGACAGTTCGAACAGCTCCCCGCGAGCAGACCATCTAAACGCGATCGCCGCAGGATCATTCAGTTTCGGAGTGGAGGCTGAGGGTTTTTCGTTCTACGGCGTGGAAGCCGTGTTCAAAGATCCGTTTGGAAAGTGGTTCAGTTTGACGCAGCCGAAAAATTACTGACAGGTAGTGCCCCTTATGTTTACTCCGCGGCCGATTGGATTTGTGAGCAGTCCTTACAAGAACGGGAGCGAGATTCCCAAGGGCCTCGGCGCCAGGCACGACGTAGATGGTGTGCTCAAGATTCTGCCCGAGTTTGAGCCGGGGCTCACGGATATCGAAGGCTTCTCGCATCTCTTCGTCCTCTGGGAGTTCGATCGCTCGCAGGGTTTCGAATTGCTTGGCACACCTCCCTCGGACAATCGGCAGCACGGCGTGTTTGCCACCCGCTCGCCTTATCGTCCGAATCCGATTGGTCAGACGGTCGTTGAGCTGCTTCGCCGCGACGGTACAGATCTGCATGTACGCGGCGTCGATATGCTGGACGGAACGCCGATTCTCGATATCAAACCCTATCTGTCGAGTGTCCCTCCCGAAAAACTGCGCCGTGGATGGCTGGCTGAAGCCGAGGCGCGGCAGAAGTAAGCCAGCGGAGCATCTGTAACCTGCGCATTCAGAAAGGGCTCCCCCTCCCCTGATTTTTTGGAATCATGGGGTTACACGGGGACTGTGAACTAGATCTTTCATTCCAAAGGGGATGCGGGCAAAATATAGAAACCAATAGAGTTATATTTTTTACGTACCTATTCTCTTTGGGTTATACGTCCAACGGTAGGGCCACAGGCAGTAAGGAGTCAAGGAGAAAGTGACGCGTAGAGACTGGTGTTCCCGAAATGGAATGGTGAAGTAGGATCGCGGGGTGTTTTCGCCGTCAGCACAATGGCGATCAATGATTGAAGTAGAAAAAATCAGTCCTTAGCGGGGCCAGTGCCCGGCCTAGCGGAGCTTGGACGGGGCACCCTCGGGAGTTGGAACAGGGTAGTTCAGCGATGGAGGAATAGGAACATCAAAACCGCGATTATCGCCAACGTCAGAAGGAAGCGGAGGATCGGCCCGCCGCTACTCTTCTCGGGAGTGATCGGAGAGTTGTCGGCGGGATTCACAGTACCTGTGCTTTTCGCGCTTTCAGCCTGAATCGAGCCCGCGTCACCGAGGGTCGGTGTTGGCGAGCCTGCCGAAAAGCTAAACTTTCGGTTGGCGATTACCTTGACGTCTCCAGAGGCAAGTTGGCCGGCGAGTGCTTGCGACAGCTCAGGCATGAGGTATTTGCCGAGCAAGCCCACGACTTTCTCCGCAAATTGACTTTCTATCTCCGCGTGGGTAGCTCCTTCGATCGGCGTTCCGGTACCGTCGGTAGACTGGAAAATGAAGCCACCTCCGGGCTTGTGCTCGACGTGAAAGGAAAACCTAAGTTGGCTATTTTCGAGCGGAAGTTTTAGCCCGGGGAATTCGGCGGCCAGCGCCGCGCCGATGTTTGCCTGGATCTTTTGTTGCAACTCCTCCCCCGTCGAGGCTTCCAGCGGCGGCACAGTGGGATCGCTGGGGTGAGCAATGAATCCACCTTCGGGCTTGGGCTCGATGCGGTAAGTAAAATGCGAAATCAGGCGTTTGAGCTCCATACTGTGTGGGATTGTAGCTCGATTGGCGCTGGCCATCTTGTTACCTCAGTGTGGGTATTCGAGGCGAGCCGACTATGTGATTGAACGCGCAAATTTGGGGCGGGGGCGCGTAAAGCCCACTCATCGCAAAGTACGCGATGAGAGGGTGGCCCAGGTAAGTTGGGTGCCCCGCGTTTCGTTCTTTGAAACGTGGCTGCTGGCAGCGGAACAAATGCCAGGCAACCTAGCCCCGATGGGCTCTCGCCGAGAATAGAAACAGTGCTGTCATGAAAACCAACGTGAGGACCTCGACCAGCAGCGCATAGAGAGTCAGGCGTTTTGCCCGGTCAAAGCGGGCCAGCAGACGGCTGAACACCAATCCGACTACCACCAATGGCGAGACAAACAGCCGGTCCAGGCAAATCTCTCCCAGAAGCATCGTCCCCCGGTCTACCGTCTCCTGGCTGACGGCGGGAATACTGAATACTCCCAGGCAAAGCGGCGCGGTGAGGCTCAGGCCCAGCAGGATCAGGGAATACCGGTTGTAGAGGGCTTCGGAATTGCGGATCACCAGCACCAGGAAAAAAGTGGGGACAAGCAATATGCACCCGATGAAGATCTCCAGCATCAAGTCGCCAGCGGCATACATCCCGCTCGACGCCACGACCTCTTCCGGGTGGTTGACATACTGCATGTGGCGCGCATAAACCATTACTGTCGCAATCGCCAGGACTGCGGCGTAGCCTGCGGCCACCAGAATCAGTTGTACCCGTAAAGGGACCGGCTTCATGTCGGCATTCTACCTGTCGTTAGCAAATTTCCGGGCAAAGCCGGGTGGCCCGGCCGTGTAAGTTGAAGGGTGCCCCGTCCAAGCTTTGCTTGGGCGGGTTTTCTGTGGTCGCCGGCGCTCCACACAAACCGCCTTTGCTCGTCGTAGAACTTTCTGACAGTCTTCGTCGTACCTCAGGCTAACACTCTCACAAGCGAGGACACATGAGCTCCACCAGGAACCCTGGCAGATTCGCCGGCTTGCTGTATGTACTCATCTCAATACCTGGCGTCTTCGCGCTCATCTATGTTCCCAGCAAGCTGATCGTGCACGGAAACGCAACGGCGACGGCCACCAACATCGCGGCCCACGAGACGCTCTTTCGCCTCGGCATCGCGGCCGAACTCATCTGCCAGACTGGTTTTATCTTCGTGGCCCTGGCTTTGTACGATCTGCTCAAGGGCGTCAACCAGCGGCACGCCTCGCTCATGTTGGGATTGATTGTGGTCTCGATCCCGATCGCGTTGCTGAATGAGCTGAACGCCATCGCTCCCCTCATCCTCGTGCGCGGGACGGATTTCCTGTCCATATTTGAAAAGCCTCAGCGGGATGCGCTGGCCATGCTGTTCCTCAATCTGCATAGTTACGGATTTGATGTCGCCGCAATATTTTGGGGACTTTGGCTTTTTCCCCTTGGGCTGCTGGTGTACCGCTCGGGCTTTCTTCCCCGAATCCTGGGGGTCCTGCTGGTGCTGAATGGCTTCACCTATCCGGTAAACAGTTTTATGTCCTTACTTTTGCCACAGTACGAACACATCGTCTCTCGATGGATGATGCCGTTCAGTTTTGGGGAATTGGTGTTCATGTTTTGGCTTCTGATCATGGGGCAAAGCCAAAGGCATTAGCAGGTCCAGCCTCCTCAGCGGCGGGGTTAGAGCCCTCGATCAAAACAGTAGGTTTACCGCAGCGGTAAACCGCTGCACTACCGAACGACCCAAAAATTGTTGGCGTTGGAGTATGCTTAATCTATGGCGGTGAACTGGACAGAATGGGCGCAAAAGCTGGCCGAGGCAGCCCGCGCCGGGGTCGCCATTGAAAAGAAACGTCTGCAGGAAATTCTAGCTGAGCGCCAGAAAAAATCCGCGCCTTCCTCTAAGTGAGCCGTCCAAGACCGACTTGTATTGCCGGAGCTAAGACGTCCGGCGACGCTACCTACGCAGCCAGAAAAATCTTCCACTCGCTATACAACGCGCAGATCTCTCCGTTCTATTCGACAACTCCGCTGCTGATGCTTACCGGCTGATCGCGATCTTGGGTTCAATGGAAAATCGGTGGTTCGAGCCGAGGCCGTCCTGGATCACTTTTGACGTGTAACGGACCATTTCCCTCATCCCATTTACAATAGTTGTATGCCTTCTCAGACCATCGCGGTCGCCATGTCCGGCGGAGTCGACTCTTCGACCGTCGCGGCCATGCTGCGCGCTGAGGGGCACAACGTCATCGGGCTGACGATGCAGCTCTGGAACCAGCGCCGCCTTGCCGGACACGAGGGCATGCCCGAGTCTGTCCAGGGACGCTGCTGCTCGCTCGACGACGTTTACGACGCGCGTCGCGTTGCCGAGACGATCGGCATTCCTTATTACGTGGTCAATCACGAAGAACGTTTCGAGCGCGATGTGGTCCGTCCGTTTGTCGAAGAGTATCTTTCGGGACGCACGCCGATCCCTTGCAGTCTCTGCAACAATCACTTGAAGTTTGATCAGCTTCTGGTTGTAGCCCGGCAGATTGGCGCTGACCGCGTCGCCACCGGTCATTACGCGCAGGTGACTTTCAATGAAGAAACCGGCCGCTGGCTCCTGAAGCGTCCCGCCGACAAGAGTAAGGACCAGACTTACTTCCTCTTCGGCCTGACCCAGGATCAGCTCAGCCGGACGATGTTCCCCCTCGGCGGGATGACCAAGCCCGAAGTCCGCGAACTTGCCCGGAAGCACGCGCTGGTCATCGCCGAAAAGCCGGACTCACAGGAAATCTGCTTTGTCCCCGGGGGAGACTACAAGCGCTTCCTCGACGCTTATCTGGCCGAGCAGGGAGAGCCGCCGCTGGAGACTCCGGGCGAGATGGTGACTACCGACGGGCGCGTCATCGGCGAACACACCGGCATTCACAATTTCACCGTCGGCCAGCGCAAGGGTCTCGGTGTCGCTACCGGCTCGCCGCTCTACGTCCTCCAGATCAAGGGAGACACTCGGCAGGTCATTGTCGGCAAGGACGAAGAGCTCTACTCGCGGACACTTAGCACGCATCGCGTGAATTTAATTTCAACGGCGGAGTTGGGCGAGCCCATGCGAGTGGCCGTCAAGATCCGGCACCGCCACCAGCCCGCTCCGGCTTTGATTCAAGCGACCGGACCTGATCAAATTCTTGTTAGCTTTGACGATCCTCAGCGTGCCATCACCCCCGGCCAGGCCGCCGTCTTCTATGACGGCGACACGGTCGTAGGCGGCGGCTGGATTGAAACCAACAGCTAGGTTAGTGGTCAGGGGCTAGTGAGTGGCACGGCCAACGCATTTTCAGGAGGGCATAGCTTTAGCTGTGCCGCAGAAGGCTCGGAAAAAACCGGGGGCTTTAGCCCTCCGAATGCCTCGCTGACCCACTAAACCCCACCTCCGCAAGTAACACCCCCTCGATGACCTTTTACCCACCAAATGGCACTTTGGTGGCCTAGACCTGCCGATAGACCAGAGGTACGTTTAGCTCACGGCGGAACCATCGAGTCGCTCCCCAAGTCGAGTCCGGCGGTGGGGTGGATGTTATGAAACTGATGCATCTCTGTTACGCGGCATTGGGCCTTGCGGTGGCACGCTGGATTTTCAAGCGTCAATCAATGCCGATAGCTGATCCAGTCTCACGTTTCCGTACCTCTGGCCTGCTGTAGATTCTGGTCTGACGGAAGTCTTGGGCGCGCCCCGTTGCGCGTCGCGTCTAGCTGAGCGCACCCAAGACTTCTACTTCCGCGGAAGTACCAGCACCTTCGTGTACCTCTCGTAACTGGCGTCCGGTTACGTCTCGCCTAGAATTTCCCTAGGGACCGTCCGAGTGAGACCGCCCAGCGCTCGGCGACATCAATCATGAAATCGTGGCTCCCAGGCGTGGTTGCGCTCTGTGTGCTGTGGCCCCTCGCCGCCACCGCGCAGGACGACGAGCCATCCCTCGGCGACCTCGCCCGCAACTTTCGCAAGAACAAGGACAAAGTGGGCCCGCATCAGGACGCTCCCATCATCGACAACGACAACCTGGCGCAAGCCACCGAAGACGCCAAGAATCGCAAGCCCAAAACCGACGATAAATTTGTCCTGTCCATTGACGCCGTCGCGAAGACCATCAAAGCCTCGTCACCCGACGTTACTTGCAGCCTCTCATTCAACGCCCGCGCCGGCGCGCTACTGATCAAGCCCGTGCTGCTGGAAACGTTGCCGCTCCCCGATCTGCTCAAGCTCGACGGGCCCGCTTCCATTCAGGATGAGAATTTTCAGCTGGAAGTATTCAATGGAACTAACTGGGATCTGCGCGAGATCACGGTCGGCCTGACGCTCGAGCGCAAGCCCGGCGACAATGCTGAGATGGCTGCTCGCGCCCGCGTCATCCCGGCCGCGCAAAACTCACTGGCCCCGACTGTAGAAAAGCGTTCCGACGTGACTCTGCTCTATCACCTGAAAGCCACGGCCAAGCCGTTCAGCACGACCACCTTCAAAGAAAATATCGGGATCACGCCCGGCCCCGACGAAGACTGGCGCTGGTCGATCATAGAAGCGAAAGGGATCCGCCCTCAGGAAGTGCAAGTCACTCCGGACTGGATGACGCCGACCTCGACGCCCACCCCGATGATCGACCTGCCCAGCCCACTCGCCCCCAGCGTCGCGCCAGGGATGACGCGGGCTCACGACCAGGCAACCAGTCCCAACGCGCCAGGCGTTGCCGCACCCACGAATCCCAACAAGCCCAATCCGGACAACCCAACGTCCATCAAGCCGCTTCAGGACAAGCAAACAAGCCCCAGCGATCCTCCGCAGCGATAGTTCTTCTTGTGGAAGAGCAGCCTTCTTGTGGTAGAGCGGCCCTTCAGGGCCGCGTCGTGATGACCAATAACAAGGGCTTTAGCCCCGGCGCAGAGGTCGCTCCTAATAACGGATTACCATCGGCAACTCTGGCCGCAGATCTTTCGTCTTGCCCTTCACTCCACCGTCAAACGTAAGCTCGACGGCCCACTCTTTCCCAGTCTTTACTCCGATTACGCCCGCCTTCCGAACTCGTTGCGTCTCCAGACTTCTCGACCTCTCAACCAGCCCACCGCCGCCCCCGACCCAATCCAGTAAAGTAGTCCCATGAAGCCAAGCCGCAGGCCCAACCTATTCCTCCGCAAGCACTCCCTAAGTTTGACGGCCTTGGGAGTCGTGGTCCTGTTGATCGCGCTCTATTGCCGATCCAACCCGTCCACTCACCTGGGCTCGTTTTTCGGGAACGCCATTGCGGACTGGACGGGAGTCTTCGTCACCATTCTGATGACCAAGCATCTCTACGAAAAAGGCTCAGCCGAGAGTAAGCAACCGAAGGGCAAACTGCCGTCGGCGGCCATGGAATTTCTGCGCGAGCACTCGCTCACCGTGTTCCTTTTGATTACGGGCATCGCCTGGGTGGTGGCATTCCGGGCCATGAACCCCGGCAGCAAGTGGGGACAAGTCGTCGGCAACATCGTTTCTGAGTGGACACAAATTCTAGGACTCGTCCTGATGACCAAGCGGTTGATCGAAGTGGGCTCCAAAGAGGGCTCTGGGCATTAACACCGCGCAGCCCTGTCCGACGCATTGACAAGTCCCACCCGTTGGGGGGTAAGCCTGGGACGGACGGGGACGTTTCTCCGCGTTACCTGAATCCGAAACGTGCTCCCAAATACGTCAAGACCGTGAGGCTCCAAACCCACAGCAAAGAAATCCCTTATCCACCTGAAAAACGTCCTTGACAGATCACATCATGCGGATAATCATTGTAGATAAACTATAGCTCAGTGTGAATACTGTGGCTGCCGCGCCTTTCTGTCTCCGGCAAGCTCTTTGACATCAAGATTTTGGACGGAATCAAGCGATTCTCGTTCCCGCAGACCCGATTTAGGGCCTGTTTTCGCCTCTAAGTCCTTATTCCGGAATATTTTCCGTATAAGTCCTTTGCGCGGAATATTTTGGCGTCGAAACAGGGGCTAAGAGTCATAGATTCCAAAAGACCGAGGGGGAGGGGTAGGGTACCCCCGGTAACAGATAGTTAACGGGATGGAACGTGCCAGGAATCTGTTAACGCCCGCTTTTTCCTGAGACCTGTGACCTGAGACCCGTGACCTTCTCTACGCTCCCAGCGGAATCGTCGGCAAGAACATCGGCTTCTGCCGCGCCTTGGTCAGTTGTTCGAAAGCGTAAGCGATCTTGAGCAGCGCAGGCTCGCTCCAGGCGCGACCAAAGAACGAGACGCCGACCGGCAGACCGTAGAGATATCCGCCAGTGACATTGATATTAGGATAGCCGGCGACCGCAGCAGCGTTGGAACTGCCGCCCGAAGCATGATCGCCGTTGATGAGGTCGGTAAGCCACGCCGGCCCCCCGGTAGGGGCGATGAGCGCGTCGAGTTTTAATTTGTCCATCACGAAGTCGATGCCGTCGGCGCGCGTAAGCTTGCGATTGTTAGCCAGAGCGTCGAGATACTCTTTGCTGGTCAGCGGGCCCTTCTCCTCCGACTTCAAAAAAAGATCCTGACCGAAATAAGGCATCTCTTTGTTTTTGTGTTTCTCATTGAACTCGATGACATCTTTCAGTGACTTCACTGGAGCGGTTTCGCCGAGCCGAGTGAAGTAGGCAGCAAGATCAGCCTTGAGTTCATACATGAAAACCAGCAGTTCGGTGTCGTCAAACTTGCCGATCGTCGGGATGTCGGCAGGATCGGTGATCTCCGCACCCGCGCGCTTCATCTCGTCAACCAGATTGTTCATGAGTTGATCGACCGCATCGTTGAACCCGAAGTATTTCCGCACCACGCCGATGCGCGCGCCTTTCAGTCCGTTGGGATCGAGGAACTTGGTGTAGTCGGGCTCAATCTTGCCAGCGCTCGCGGCGGTAGCTTTATCATCTGGATCAGCACCCGCCATCGCGCCGAGCAGGATGGCAACATCACGCACAGTGCGCGCCATCGGCCCCGAAGTATCCTGACTATGCGAGATAGGAACAATGCCGCTGCGACTGATTAGGCCAAGAGTCGGTTTCATACCAGCAAGTCCATTCGCCGAAGACGGACACACAACCGACCCATCCGTTTCCGTGCCAACTCCCGCAGCGCACAGGTTGGCCGCGACAGCAGCGCCCGTTCCCGAACTCGAGCCGCACGGATTGCGATCGAGCGCGTAAGGATTGCGCGTAAGTCCGCCGCGTCCGGACCATCCACTCGTCGAGTGAGAACTACGAATGTTGGCCCACTCGCTGAGGTTCGTCTTGCCGAGAATGACCGCGCCCGCTTTGCGCAGTTGCGCAGCCACGAACGCATCTTTCGGCGGAGTCGAGCCGAGCAGCGCGAGCGATCCCGCAGTTGTGTTCATGCGGTCCGCGGTGTCGATATTGTCCTTTATGAGGATAGGAATTCCGTGCAACGGCCCGCGCGCGCCCTTGTCTTTGCGTTCCCGATCGAGGCCTTCGGCGATTTCGAGGGCCTCGGGATTGACCTCGATGACGCTGTTGATTCTTGGGCCGCCTTTGTCGATGTCCTGGATGCGAGCGAGATACTTTTCGGTGAGACTCCGTGACGAATACTTGCCGGACTGCATCGCTTGCTGGAGGCCGTCGATGGTGAGTTCATCGAGTTCGAACTCTCGGGGAATCACGTCTGGAGACTGCTGGTCGATGACGCGCGCCGCGCCAAGCGCAGGATACGCAGCAGAGGCAACGGTGGTGACGAGTCCGGCGCGGAGGAACTTGCGGCGGGAATTCGAGGGAAGGGAATTCTTGGACATCCAGGCTCCTGAAGGACGGCGAATCGGTGCTGGTCCTGAGCGGGCATCTTACGAGAGAGGTTGCGGAGGATGCAAACTCGGCAGGGAAGCGACAGCGGTGACGTTGCCTGGAGAGAGGCCGAGTGGTAGTCTAACGCAGTCTGAGCGGGAGTAGTTCAGCGGTAGAACGCCAGCTTCCCAAGCTGGATGTCACGGGTTCGATCCCCGTCTCCCGCTCCAATC
>JBKPCG010000010.1:0-5074 GCA_046727255.1 Acidobacteriota bacterium
GGATCGCTGCTAGAACTGATCACTCAACTTTCAATTGCACACGAACTCGACTACCTCGATCTACAGGCCTTCAGGCACCTGGACCAGGCCACCGAGGAATTGGGGCGCATTCTGAACGGTCTTATCAAACGGTTTCAAACAAGCCGAACCCTTTTCCCGAAACCTAAGACCTTTGACCTGAGACCTCACTTGATCTCCAACATCCGATCCAGCGCCACACGTGCCCACTGCTTCACGCTGTCCTTGACCTTGACCTGATTAACTACATTGCCTTCCATCAGGTTCTCCAGCGCCCAGCACAGATGCTGCGGTGAGATGCGGTACATGGTCGTGCACAAACATCCGGAGTCGTCGAGGGTAATGACCTTCTTCCCCTCCGCTGCAAACTCTTTACCCATGCGGTTGACGAGGTGAATCTCGGTGCCGACTGCGAACATCGTCCCCGATGGCGCTTCGCGGATCATCTTCAACAGGCCTTCGGTCGATCCAATGCCGTCCGCTTTCTGACAAACTTCCCAGCGGCACTCCGGATGCACGATCACGCGGATTCCAGGAAACTTCGCGCGCACGTTATCAACGTGCTCTGGCAAGAATCGCTGGTGGACTGCGCAATGGCCTTTCCACAAAATCACTTTCGCGGCACGCAGGCGTTCAGGAGTCACGCCACCGCCGAGTTGATACGGATCCCACACCACCATCTCGTTCAGCGGGATACCCATCGCATAGCCGGTGTTGCGCCCCAGATGTTGATCGGGAAGAAACAGCAGCTTCTCATTCTTTGCGAGCCCCCACTTCATCGCGGCCGTTGCGTTCGACGATGTGCACACGACTCCGCCGCGTTCTCCCACAAATGCTTTGATCGCTGCAGTGGAATTGATGTAGGTAATCAGAGTGATGCCGTCGCCCAAATCGTCCGTGACGCCTGCGCGCACCATTTGCTCCCAGCAGTCTTCTACCTGTGTAATTTCCGCCATGTCGGCCATGGAGCATCCGGCGTTGAGGTCGGGGAGGATAGTGACCTGGCCGGGCCGGCTCAATACATCGGCGCTCTCCGCCATGAAATGCACGCCGCAGAAAATGATGTAGCGGCCTTGTGCGCGCGCTGCTTCCTGCGAGAGTTTGTAGGAGTCGCCGCGGAAATCGGCGAAGCGAATCACTTCATCGCGCTGGTAGTGGTGCCCTAGCACGACTACCTCGCTGCCGAGAGCCTGCCTGGCTTCTCGAATACGATCGTCCATCGTGTGATCCGGAAGGACGAGATAGTTTTCCAGACTGCAAACTGCCGATGCTGTTGCCAAAGCTGTACTCGCTTTCAGTTCCAAATAAGGCCCGGCGCCGATGATGGCGTTACGCCTTTACCTTGGAACGGGGTTGTTGAAAGCCTCCAACGGCTCAGCTGATTCGCTGCGCTCCCCTTTTGAAAAGGGACGCCCAACCAGCGGGGATGTTGTAGCCGCAGTGTTGCTCTTACACCAATTCGATGCTGCAGCCCGGCCTGAGGCACCATAAGTTCCAGCATGTATCAGAACGGGACAGGGATGACTTTAAGAGTCTACTTTGCCCATCAAGTCTAGGGAAAGCAAGAGAGATGAGGTCAGAGGTGAGAGGTCAGATTGCAGAGGTGAAAACCCAAAAACTGCTATGAGCTTCGGGCTGCGATCCTCGAGCAATCCCCTTTCGCTCGGAACTCGAAGCTAGCGACTGGTAGCTGCTTTTGATTCTGACCTCTGCAATCTGACCTCTCACCTGTGACTTCAGGCCCGTGTTATTTTCAACGCATGGCGGACACGGCCGCTCCCGAGCAGACCACGCCCCGCAACGTCTATGCCTTCGGCCTGACCTCGCTCCTCAACGACACGGCCAGCGAAATGGCCTATTGGGTTCTGCCGGCGTTCATCGCGTCGATCGGCGCGGGTCCGGCGCAACTCGGCATCATCGAAGGCGTGGCGGAGAGTGTCGCCTCGATCGCCAAGCTTTTCTCCGGATATCTGGCCGACCGCGTCTCTCGCCGCAAGCCGCTGGTGGTCGGCGGGTACGTCGTCGCTAACGCCGTTAAGCCGTTGTTGGCGTTGGTTTCATCCTGGTGGCAAATCCTCGGAATTCGTTTTGCTGACCGTTTCGCGAAAGGCATTCGGGGCACCGCCCGCGATGTCATGGTCGCCGAGTCGGTGGACTCTTCCCGCATCGGGTCCGCCTACGGACTGATTCAAGCAATGGACTCTGCCGGCGCCATCGTTGGTCCACTGGCAGCGCTGGCGCTGATCGGGCACTTCGGCATGCGCGGCGTGTTCTGGGCCGCCGCCGTCCCGGGGACTCTATGCATTCTGGTGGCTTGGCTCGGGATCCGGGAAACACACTGTGCGGATGGCAAATCCAGTGTCCCAACCCTGGGCGCCGCCCATGACCAACACTGCGATGCTCCTGCCCGCCCTCCTAACCTCTCGGCTCAGTACACGTCCGCTTCCACGCTTCGTATCCGCCTTCCAGCAGGGTTCTACTACGTCGTGGCCGTGGTGACTTTCTTCTCGCTCGCAAACTCCAGCGACATGTTTCTCGTCTTGCGGGCGCAAAGCATCGGGATCCCGGCTACTCATGCGCCGCTCCTCGGCTTGGTCTTCAACATCACGTACACGCTGCTTTCCTGGCCGGCGGGAAAATTGAGCGACCGCTTCTCCCGTTCAAGCATTGCCGCCGCCGGATACTTCGTTTTCGCGATTGTCTATTTCGTGTTCGCCCTCGCGCCATCCCGGCCGGCCATCTGGACGACCATGGCCTTTTACGGCCTGTTCTATTCCCTGACTAATCCTGTGCTGAAAGCGCTGATCGTAGAAACCGTGACGCCCGAGGTCCGGGGCCGCGCCCTGGGAATCTATTTCTTCCTGACCAGCGTCACCACCCTGCTTGCCAGCGTGATCACTGGGGAGCTGTGGAAAGTGTACGGAGCGCAAATTCCTTTTTATTTCTCTGCGGCAATCGCCGCAGGGTCGGCGGTCCTGCTTCTGCTGCGGAGAGAACGCGCGCGCTCCTAGTAGTAGCCAGGTTCGGCAAAATTCCGTTCGCGGTGCTCCGCGTACTACTTTTCAATTATTGCCCTTATTGTCCTGATTCCTATAATCAACGCACTTTTGTGGGGACACTCGTGCTTGTGTATTGACGACTGCGCTCCATTTCCACGTGCATAGCGGCGCCAGGTCGCCAGGGGAAAATCAAAAACTTATGACCCGTCTCCAAAATCCGGCTTCTTGGTTCCACAATCATTCTTCTGAGCAGCGCCGTCTCCGCCCAGCAGATTAGTGGCAGCATTCGCGGGACCGCGCTCGATCCCAGTGGCGCCGTGGTTCGAGATGCGCTGGTAACGGCCACGCAAATTGAGACCGGCCTGACGCGCACTGCGGTCACCGATCATGACGGAAACTACGTACTGCTCGAACTCCCCGTCGGCCACTATCGGGTTGAAGTCGAAGCCAAAGGGTTCCAGAAATACGTTCAGGAGGGCATCTCCCTGAACGTCAACGAGACCTTGTCGGTTCCGGTGCATCTGGCGGTGGGAGCGGAAACACAGAAGATCCTTGTTGAGGCCGACGCTCAACTGATTCAGGGGACCGTTACCAGCCTGGGCAAGACTGTGTTGCAACAGGAACTGCTTGACCTTCCACTCGACGGGCGAAACTTTTCGCAGCTCGGTCTCCTCCAGCCCGGAGTCGTACCGCTCACGCCCGGGCTGCAAGAAGCCGGCGGCTCGTTGCGCGAGGGCCAGGCTTACTCGGTGAACGGTCAGCGCCCGGAGTCGAACAACTTCCTCATCGACGGCGCCAGCAACTTCAATGGCGTGGACGCCGGTTTCGTGTTGAAGCCGCTGGTGGATGCGATCACGGAATTCCGCATTCTTACGCACGGCTCTAACGCCGAGTTCGGCCACAGCACTGGCTCGACGACGAACATCATTACTCGCTCCGGATCGAATCAGATTCACGGCGCCCTCTGGGAGTTCCTGCGCAACGACGTATTTGACGCCACCAACTTCTTCGCTTCGACGGTAAGGTCGAACCGCTGAAGCAGAACCAGTTCGGCGCGAGCGGCGGCGGACCTATCCGCAAAGATAAGACGTTTTTCTTCGGGTACTACGAGGGTTTTCGAAATCGGCAGGGCAAGACGCAGGGCTCCACTGTTCCTTCGCTAGCGGAGCGGGGGGAGATTTTTCTGCCATGTGTCCGCCATCGCCAGACGGCCCGGGGTTTGACCCCATCACCGGACTGTGTAACGACTTTCATCCGGAGACTGGCGACCTGGGGGGGCAACTGGTCAACCTTTTCACCTTCACGCCCTACCCCTTCAACCAGTTCCCGGACACGTCCGATTTTTCACGAAATCTCCTCAGCCTTTTCCCGGAACCGAATACCGGCGTAAATACCCTTACATCGACCGTGATTCGGCGCGATGACGACAACCAGTTCGGCATTCGTCTGGATCACTACCTCTCTCCGAAAGACAGTTTGAATTTCCGCTACCTGTTTAACGACGGCACTCGCTTCGACCCGCTCTCTCCTTCCGGAGCCAGCGTGCCCGGATTTCCGATCGGGGAAACGCTCCGCGCGCAGAACTTCGTAGCGCAGGAGACTCATACCTTCTCTCCATCGATGATCGGCGTCTTCCGCTTTTCGTTCCTGCGGAACAAGTTTCTCCGCGGTGAACGCTTCAATCACACGACACCGGGGGATCTCGGCTTCCAATATGACTCGAGCCTCGATGTCGCCGTCGGACCGCCATTCATGCAGGTGAATGGCTACACAATTGTCGGCGATCCCATCACCGGCCCCCGTAACACGTATCAGAATTCCTTCGACTATTCCGGCGCGCTGACCTGGATTCGTGGCCGCCACGAACGTAAATTCGGGGGAGGATATCAGCGCACCCAGATCAACGTGCTGCGAGGTATCGCCACCAATGGGTTCTTCGTGTTTGATCGCTTTCCCATCACCAATCCATTCGCCAGCTTCCTGTTTGGACAGCCTGTCTTTTTCCTACAAGGTCGCGGCGATTTCTCGCGCGGTATCCGCGGCAATGCTTTTAACGC
>JBKPCG010000011.1:0-45755 GCA_046727255.1 Acidobacteriota bacterium
TGAACACCGAAGACCGTCAGCGTGAAAGCAAAGAGGTATCGGCCCAGTTTCGCTGGGGAGCCGGCCAAAGCCCAGGCGGCACCGCACAAGGCGAGGATCTCAGCGCCGCTCGTCCAAGGCCCGGGGCTATGCAGATTCGCCGCGAGTCGAGGTGCATACAGAAACAAGAAGTAGAGGAAGAGCAGGAATCCCAGCAGCATTGCCGTCACGCGCGTCTTCGCGTTGATGGCAATTCGGATACTTGCGACTACCAGCGCAATCCCGATGAGACATGCTCGCAACGGGCTTCCGGGGATCCAGGGGGGACCAATACCTGTTGCATATTTCGCATAAATGAAATGCTGAATGCCGAAGGCGGCGAAGGCGATCGCGAAGCAGTAGCGACCTAATCGAATTAATTTGTTCACGGCAGGGATGGCTAGCGCGGGCAAGTATAACGCGGATGGAATGCCCTGCGAGAAAGGTTGAGGCTTCGGGCGAACATAAATGTCCGTCCCGTTCAGCAGACGAGTTGATCGCGCGTGAGCTTCAGTCCATTCAGGTTGCCGAGGACGGTGACGGCGATGTGGTCGGTGTGGAAGAATTCGTCGGCGGTCTGTTTGAGGTCTTCGGCGGTGACGGCTTCGATGCGTTCGATCAGTTCGTCGAGGCCGTAGAAGCGGTCGAAGTACATTTCCTGACGGGCCAGGTTCGACATGCGCGCGGTGGAGGATTCGAGGGATAGCATCAGACTGCCTTTGAGCTGGTCCTTGGCGCGGCGCAACTCTTCTTCGGGAACCGGCGCGGACTTCAGGTTGCGGAACTCGGCGATGACTGACTCTACAACTTTGGTCGCGGATTCGCGCGAGGTGCCGGCGTACACGCCCATGCATCCGGTGTCGCGGTAGGGGCTGAGGTCGCTGTAGATCGCGTAGGCGAGGCCCTGACGCTCGCGGATATTCTGAAACAGGCGGGAACTCATGCCTCCGCCGAGCAGAGTGTTCAGGACGTAGGATGCGTAACGCTTCTGGTGCGCGATGGGGTGCGAGGGGACGCCGATGCAGATCTGCACCTGTTCAAGCGCCTTCTTGTTGCGCAGGTTGATGCGCGCAAAAGTCTTCGGGGCGGGCGAGTGGAGGCCGTTTTTCACGGGTTTCATGTGTTCGAAATGTTTCGCTACCAAGTCGACGAATGTCTTGTGATCGAGATTCCCGGCGGCGGCTACGATCAGGTTCCCGGGAGCGAAGCGATCTCCGTAATGTTGCGAGACTACGGGACGCTCGAAACGCTTTACAGTATCGCGCGTTCCGAGGATGGGCTTACCGAGAGCGTGGTCTTTCCAGAAGCTCTGGGTGAAGATTTCGTGTACTAGATAATCCGGACTATCCTCGTCCATTTTTATTTCTTCGAGGATGACGCCGCGCTCGCGGGCAATATCGCTGGTGTCGAAGACGGGATGGAGGACGAGGTCGCTGAGGACATCGAGCGCGATGGGGACGTGCTCATCGAGAATCTTGATGTTAAAGCAGATGCATTCTTTGGCGGTGAAGGCGTCCATGTTGCCGCCGATCGAGTCGACCTGGCGGGCGATCGCTTCGGCGGAGCGGCTCTCGGTGCCCTTGAACACCATGTGCTCGATGAAATGCGAGATGCCGTTCCATTCGGAGTCTTCATCGCGGGAGCCGGACTTCAGCCAGATGCCGATCGAAACCGAACGGATGTGCGACATCTGCTCGGTGATCACGGTCAGGCCGTTCGGCAACACACGCCGATGAATGTTGCGAGTTTCTTTCACCATTGAAGTTCTTCTATTTTCCCATATCAGACGAGGTTGCGTGGGGCACCGAAGGTTAGGCGTTTTGTTTGTTACAGTTACGGGCGAGGCGAAACCAGCCAACGCGAATTTTGCAGCGGGAATCTCTGGGCCGTCCTTCTGAGGCTCGATCCGCGGATGTCGCGACCCAGCGCTTCAAGCGCTGGGCTAGTCCGGCTCGACCCCTTCGGCTTCGCTCAGGACAGGCTCTCCGGGTCTGGAGCTTTGCCGGACTCGACGGTGAGGCTTACGTTCTCCCGGTCCCTGCGCCTGCGCTAAACTCCAAAGAGAGCACCAGCCATGGAAACTCTGCAAACCAACTCGCTTCTGGGACTAACCTCGCAGGAACTTACGACACTGGTTCTGGATTCGGGCCAGCCTGCGTATCGCGGCCAGCAGTTATTTGATGCGGTGTACCGGCAGAGGGTCGAAACCCTGGAGCAGATTTCTACGCTGCCGCAGGAGTATCGAGTGCGGCTGGGAGAGCAAGGATGGAGGGTGGGATTGCCTGGAATCTCGCGGAAGTTTGTGTCGAGCGATGGCACGGTTCGTTACCTGATGGAACTGGCCGACGGCGAGACGGTAGAAACCGTCTGGATGCCGGAAGGTGACGACGGAGAGACGGGGGATGGCAGTGAAGCGGGCGATGAGGTAGAAGCGCCAGCTGCAGCCGGGGTCCCGTGGCGGCGGGCGACCATCTGCGTGTCGAGCCAGGTGGGATGCGCGGTGAATTGCCGGTTTTGCTTTACGGCGCTGTTGGGGGTCAAACGCAATCTCACAGCCGGAGAGATCGTGGGACAGATTGCCAGCGTGCTGCGCGATCAGGGAGTTGAGCCCCCCATGCAGCGCGTGAATATTGTGTTCATGGGAATGGGCGAACCTTTCCTGAACTACGAAAACTTCATGAAGTCGGTGCAATTGCTGGTGGAGGGTGTGGGAATTCCGGAGTCGCGTATGACGGTTTCGACGGCGGGCATTGTGCCGCGCATCCATGATTTCGGACGGGAGGCGGTGCGTCCGAAGCTGGCGATTTCGCTGAATGCGTCGAATGATGGGCTGCGCAGCGAGGTGATGCCACTGAATCGGAAATGGAACCTGCAAGATGTCATGGAAGCGGCGCGGGCGTTTCCCTTGCGAGCGCGGGAACGGCTCACGTTCGAGTACGTGCTTCTGGAGGGCGTGAACGACGCCCCGGAACATGCGCGCGAACTGGCGGAGTTGGTGCGCGGGGTGCGGGCGAAGATCAATCTGATCGCACTCAATTCGGGCGCGGAGTTGTCTTATCGCACTCCTACCCAGGAACGAGTGAGTGAGTTTCAGCGAATTCTGGTGGCGGCCGGGATTCCGACGTTCGTCCGGCGGCCGCGCGGGCGCGATATTTTTGCGGCCTGCGGACAATTGAAGAGGACGGTGGCGTGAGGTCAGAGGTTAGAGGTCAGATTGCAGAGGTGAGAACCGATTGCAGAATTTAGAAGTGAGATTGCAGAAGTAAACCCACGAACATCTGAATCTCACTTCTGCAATCTGACCTCTCACCTCTGACGTCGCTTTACGAGTTGCTGCCGGCTACGGCGCGGTTGGGAATGTTCGTTAGTTGCGATTGGGTTGAGGATCTCACAGCTACCGGGAGTTCAACCCGGAAGGCGGCGTATCCGTCGGAGGAGCGCTGCGCGAGGATACGGCCGCCGTGTTCGGTTACGATCCGCGAACAGGCGCCTAGCGAGAGCGTAGAAGGTTGCGTCCCTTTCTCCGAACCTTGCAAGGGTTGGTACGAGGTCGAAGAAGATGGTGCATCGGAGCTGAATTCAATGCTGACGATGTAACCCTCGTGGCGGGTCCGGATGTGAACACCGGAATCCCCTTCGGGGTGAGGGAGTGCGCCGATCTGCCCGGCGAGGTGCAGACACACGTGCAGAAGCTGGTTGGAATCGGCGAGGACGGACGGAAGAGCAGAACCGAGATCCAGGTGGAAGTCGGTCGCCTGCACTTCGAGTTGAGGCGCTAGCAGTCGCATCGCCGTTTGCAATATTGAGTTCAGGTCCACGGCAGACATTCGGGCCGGGGCCTGGCGGACGAAAGTCAGCAGGCTGGCGACCAGGGTTCGGGTGCGGCGCACCTGGGCCGCGATCCGTGCGGCCAGGGTCTGTTCCTGCGGCGGCAAGGCGGATGCGCTCAACAGATCGGAGTAGCCCAGCATGGCGGTGAGCGGGTTGTTGATCTCGTGAGCAGCGCCGCCGACTAATTGGCCGAGGGAGGCTAGCTTCTCCGAGTGGATCAGTTGGGTCTGCAATGCTTTCAGATCTTCGAACGAGCGGCATGACTCTTTCAGCAGTTGGGCGAGTTCGGCTCCCAGCAGATTTTGCCGCAAGAAGAGCAAAGTGCCCATCACAATCATGGCGATGAGGCTCAGAGTGCTGCGGAAGTTCCGCACCGCAACCGGAGAGCCGGTTTCAAGTTGAGCGTAGAGCGCGAACCAGGGAAGACTGAAAAGGGCGAGCATGCCGAGGCGGGTGATCCAGACCCCCAGGAGAGGCTGAGACCGCTTCGCCTCGGAGAGTTGAAAGCGCGCAGCGAACCTGCCGATCACGGCAAACCATGCCATGGAAATGCTCAAGGGAACGTCGTAGATGCTGCCGCTGTAATAGGTCTGGTGAGCGATGGCGTAGTTGGCGACATATGAACTTGAGGCATAAAGAGCACTGGCTCCCAGCAGTTGTGCATAGAGATGGCGCCAGCCTCCTTGTGCGTGGTGGGTAAGCAATACGAGCGCCCCCAGCAGGACAAGTTTTTCCGTGAGATAGGTGGCGTTGAAGTTGCTGAGATAGGCGGCCTCGTTAATGTGGACGGTCTGCCAGGGGATCACGGCGTACACGTAGAGGAAAACCCACCAAATCAGGAGGAGAGCAAAATCAAGCATCCGGATGCGCGCGTCGCGTTCATCCTCCTGAAGATGAGGGAGCAGGGCGAGTGCAGCCATCATAGGGACGAGGTGCAGGAACAGAACGACATCGCCGCTGAAGGGGCTCGGTACCTCCGCGCGCTTGAAGACTTCGAAGTAGTTCCACATGCCCTGATAGCTGAGCCAAAAGAGCATGCCGCTAAAGGTGAGAACCCAGAAGGCTCGAGTACGGCGGCTGGGGCTACGAGAGGCAAGAGTGTTGGGCAGAAAGGCGGCGGTTGCCATCAAAAGCAAAATGCTCTGAATCCAGTCGCTGACAATGATCAGGGCGTCACCGCGTGGTATGACCAGAGACGCAGTGGCCTGGGCCAGCACCAGGAGTGCCAGCATGAGAATCCAGAATTTATCGCGCAGCGGCAAGCAGACTGCTCCGGCTCTCATTCTAGAGCCCAATTCGGTCAGAAAGCGATTACTAGAGTAACTGAGTAGGTTAGAGGGCAGAGGTCGGATTGCAGAGGTCAAGACCTTTGACCACAGAGGACGCGGAGAACTTCGAGTTCCCGAAGAGCCGATTGCGGAGGTAAATCTCTCGGGCACGTGGTGTGGAGTTCCGCGGAGATTGACCGTAGAATTGGGCACACAGAAATCGGCACACAACTGCGAGACTTCTTTTGGGTCGGCTGATTCCCAGATATCGTGATTTGTGGCGCTTCCGCGCTCCGCTCACCTCGGGTGAGATCCGGCGCACCGAGCGCTGGCTGGCCACTGCGCGGGTGGCGCTGACGATCGCCACGTTGATCACGCTATGGATGGAACCCGGGCGTGGTGTGGTGTATTCCTTCTGGTTGTACTGGCTGCTGATCGTGTATCTGGCGCACGCCGTGGTCGTGATGCTCTTGGTGCGCTTCCGGCACCAGTCCACGCGCGCGTTTCGACTGGTGGTGCATGGCGCCGACGTCGTGTGGCCAGTGCTGATCTCTTTGTTCACGACCTCCGAGCGTGGACCCTTCTTCCTGTTCTTCGTTTTTGTAATGGCGGCAGCCGCGTATCGGTGGGGACTGTGGGAAACGGTGGGCACCGCGATCACGGCGGTGATCCTGCTGTGGGTCCAAGGGTTCGTCGTGAACGCCGGTCTAGAGCAAGTGGCAGATGCCTTGCTGCGAGCGACGCACCTGCCGCGGCTCGGTATGAGCGTACAGCACATCGATCCGCAGCAGCTCTTCATGAGTTCGGTGTACCTGATGGTCCTCGGACTGCTCCTGGGCTACATGTCGGAGAACGAGAAGAAGCTGCGCGCCGAGCGGGTAGTGATTACACGCGTTCTTAGTTCTGCGCGCGTCGAAGCAGGGCTTACGCATACGCTGCAAGAGATTCTGGGAGAGGTCCTCAGCCTTTACGGAGCGCGCAGAGTGCTGAGTGCTTCGCAGGAAACGAACAGCTACCGCGTGTTTCTGGGAGAGGTGAACCGCAACGCGGAAGGCGCGCAGGGCCTGCGCTGGCGCGACGCTCTGCCGGATACCGAAGCCTCGTACCTGTTTGACTCTCCAGCCGATGCCATCTACGCGCGGCGAGGCGCCAAAGGCTTCGATACCGTGATGCTGGACCGCAGCGGGAAGCGCTTGCGCGATGGAGAAGTAGCATTTCTGGACGCTCTGATGCGCGTTGAGACGTTCCAGTCCATGGGGTCGGTGGCGTTTGGGTTCGGGCGGGAATGGGCGAGCAGGGTATTCATTTTCGATCCGCAAAGAATGGGGGACCCGGAGGAGGAGCTGCGATTTTTGCAGGAATTCGCGCAGCAGGTCGGCCCCGCGATCTATAACGTGTATCTGATGCGGCGGCTGCGGGAGCGCGCCGGGGCGGTGGAGCGGGCACGGTTCGCACGCGAGTTGCATGACGGTGCCATTCAGTCATTGATCGCGGTGGAGATGCAGCTCGACGTAGTGCGGCGTCAGTCGGGACAGCAGCCGGTGGTGACCAGTGAACTGTCGCGGATTCAGAAGCTGTTGCGCGAAGAGGTGCTCAAGCTGCGTGAGTTGATGCAGGCGATGAAATCGTTCGAGGTCGACGCGGAGCGGCTTCCGGGCTTTGTGGCAGATACGGTGGAGCGCTTCCGGAGAGAGACTGGAATCTCAGCGGAATTTGTTAGCGAGATTGAGAAAGTGGAGCTGCCGCAGAAGGTGTGCCGGGAACTGGCGCGCATCGTGCAGGAGAGTCTGGTCAATGTTCGCAAACACAGCGGAGCACGACACGTCCTGGTGCGGCTGGCGCAGCGGTCGGGTAATCTCCAACTGACGGTAGAGGACGATGGGCGCGGGTTCCCTTTCTCGGGAAGGCTGTCCGAGACCGAGCTGGCGATAACGGGGAAGGGCCCGGCAGTGATCCGTGAAAGGGTGCGTTTGCTTGCGGGCGAACTCACGATAGAATCGAACCCGGGACACGGTGCTCGAGTGGAGGTACGGATCCCACCGGCACGAAAGACGAACAATGGATAGACAAGGTCGTTCCATCCGCATCGTCATCGCCGACGATCACCCTATTTTCCGGGACGGTCTGCGACGGCTGCTCGAAGCCGAGCCGGACATGAAAGTGGTGGGCGAAGCCTGCGACGGCCGCGAGGCGGTAAAGCTGGCGACCGAAATCAAGCCCGACATTCTTCTTCTCGACCTGGCCATGCCGCACCATACCGGACTGGACGCCCTCCGCGACTTGAGTGCGAGCAGCGGAGCCGGGGCGGTCCGCATCATTTTGCTGACCGCAGCGGCGGAGAAGAAGCAGATCGTTGAGGCGTTGCAACTGGGCGCACGCGGCGTTGTACTGAAAGACTCCGCTACTCAACTTCTGTTGAAGAGTATTCACGCGGTGATGTCGGGAGAATACTGGGTGGGGCGAGACAGCGTCTCGAATCTGGTGCAGTACCTGCGCAACCTGATGCAGAGTTCGAGCGAGGAATCGAAGCAGAAGAAGTTCGGCTTGACACCCCGAGAGCTGGAGATTGTCTCGGCCGTAGTGGCGGGGTACGCCAACCGGGAGATCGCCGAATACTTCAAGATCAGCGAGGATACGGTCAAACACCACCTCAGTAATATCTTCGACAAACTGGGGGTTTCAACCCGGTTGGAGCTGGCATTGTTCGCCGTGAATCAGGGGCTCCCCATCAAAACTATCGTTTAATCAATAACTTAACGGAGGGTAATGTTCCGGCGGGACAAGGCACTAAAGTGCTACCCAATGCCACTGCTGTGCTATTGGGCTGGAGCATTTCGGAACGATACCCTTGCATTTAGTCGACAACGGGATCTTGTGTTTGCAAGCAGAAAGGTACCCGAGTGTCGTCACATGGGGGATACAGTGATCGCAACTATCCGTCAACTCTGGATTGAAGATCACGGGCAAGACGTCGCCGAATACGCGGTGATGCTGGCGGTGATTCTGGTGATCGTGATTGGTACGGTCCGTCTTATCGGCGGCAATGCCAACAATGTGTTCAATCAAGTGCAGAGCCAGATGTCGGCGCAATAGCGGAAGGTCATCCCCCGCTTTTGCCTGGCTGCGCTTCTCCCTTCTAATCGGGTTTTGCGGTTGCACTGATCGTCCCCGCTGTTTTCCCTACCTCCTAGGTCATTTCTTGAACCAATCGTAGAGACGCGGCGTGCTGCGTCTCTACCATCGGAGATCTATTGGCTGGAGGGGGTGGTCTGCGCCGAGGTCTTTTCCGGAGGCTTTTCGGAAACTGGAGTGGCGGTACCCAATCTCGTCAGGAATGGGAAGAAGGGTGTGACCTCGAAGGGCATCTTCTCGGCGGGTGAGTTCAGAGCGACCGGTTTGGTCTTGATGAGTTCGAGTCGATTGGTCCAGGGGTCAACCCTTACGCGGCCGCCCAGGGGGAGCGCGGCGATCTGATCGGTCTTCTTCGGATCGAACTGCGGTGAAGCGGTCATCAACGGGGACATGCGGATGGCGTCGCCATTGAGAAGACTGTCACCCAGGTGTGGGCGGATCAGGTTCTTCAACTGAGGAGCGCGAGCCTGCACGGCCTTCAGGAACAAGCCGGGCGTCGACATCTTGTCTTTGTAGGGAGAGTTGTTGATCAGCTCGAGGGCTTTCTTGTCGGCGGCTTCTTCTTCGCCCTTGTCGCGGCCAAAATCCATGCGCTCGAAGGTGCGCTCGTCGGGGAAAAACATCCGATCGTTGAAGGCGAGCTTGGTGTTCAATTTATGGCCGAGAACGATGTGCGCCAGCTCGTGGGTCAGCACCATCGCGAGCGAGGCCTCGTCGGGGAGAACATCAACCATTCCGCGGCTCATGACGATGGTGTGGCCGACGGTGAAGGACTCGAGCGGGGTAGTCAGCAAGACGCGGCAATGGACCTCGGGTTGAATGTCGAGGTTGTTGGTGATCATCACGTTGTTGACGACCGTTTGCAGAACTTTGTCGATCTCGCCTTCCGGAGCGAGCAGGCCGATTTGCTGTAGACGATCGACCACATTGATCTCAGCCTGGCGCTCCCAGGCTCGCTGAGCTTCGACGGGGGTTGCGTCCTGCGATTTCTGACTCTGATCCTGGACGGGTTGAGGCGCGTCCACGGTGATGTCGGTGAACTCCGAGCTGCGACGCAGGTCCTTCAGGTTGTAACCCCAGAGGCGAGTCTGGGCCTTGTAATGGATGGTCTGACCGATACGGTACTTGAGATCCGATTCTTCGGAGTACACAAAAGCGGGAAGCCAGACGCCGGGGCGCATGTTCAGCCGCCAACTGTCAAAGTGCAAATAGTAGCTGGAACGAGGATGGGGATAGTAAGTGCCGTTAAAGCGGACGATGTTGTAGTCCTGATCTTCAACCCAGAGGCGGCCCAGGAACCGCCCCTTGCCGGCGTTTTTTTTGGGCGCGACATCCATGACGATGCAACGGACTTCGCCGAGAAACTCGCGGCGCACAAACGTGAAATCGTAGAACTTGCGCTGAAAATCTTCGTCGAGCACGACCATCTGAGCAAAGCCCAGGGGCAGGAACTTCATGGTGTAAACATTGCTCAGCTTGTTCAGCATGCGCCTGCCCAGGCCACCGGTGGTCGGAGATGTGAAGGCGCGATCGTCGGGGCCGTTACTCATATCCAGACGGCCAAGGAAGTACAGGTCGCTGATCGGAACGGTGGCGTTGAGATCCTTATCCTCCTTGAGATTCTGGAGATAGGTTTCCACCAAAGGGTGCAACTGCTTCATCTGCGCGATGAAGAAATGTTCACGTACTACGGCGCGATCGATTACCTGGTCAAAGCTGGCGGCCGCCACCGCGGTCTGCTGGTTGACGGTATCGCGAGTGGACAGCTGCGGTTGCGGCTCCGGAGTCGTCGACGGAGTTGACGGCGTTTGGGCGAAAAGTATTGCGGTGAACAAGCAGACGAGGGAGAGAGACGCAAAATGGAGACGCAACATATTTGGTTGTTTCATTCTACCTAGGATTGTTCCATTCTACCTAGGATGCGAGCTGAAACACGATGTGCAGTACGGCCTGGAAATCAGATGGCTGGCCATCCTTCAAGGCCGGTTTGAACTGGATTTTTTGTGCGGCCTGAATGGCAGATTCGTCGAGTCCGTGCCCCAAACCCTGCACGACGCGCTGGACACGTACCTGCCCGGTCGCTGTAAATACAACCTCAATCAGGACTTCGCCCTCGACTTTGAGACGTCGTCCCTCTTCGGTGTAAGCGGGACGGGGCTTGAAAGTGATCTCGGCTGGAATGGTCTTGGCAACTGATTCGGCTGCCTTCGGTTTGGGCTGGGAAGGCGCCACTACGTCGGCGTCCCCGAAGCCACTCTGGCGGACGGTGCCACGGGAAGCGGAAACCCTGCCGGAATTGTCGCCGGTGGCGACGCCGTTGCCAAAGCCGGCGCTGGCGACCACGCCGCGAGCGCCTTTCGAGCCGCCGGTACCATTGCCGTAGCCGGGACCGGCGGGCATATCAAAGGATCCTAGCTGGGCAATCGTGACGGCATGACCTCTATTCTCACGAGCGGGCACTCCGTTGGGATCGCCAATTCCGCCTGTCTGAACTTTTTTCGGATCGGCGGCCATGGTCGGAGTAGCCGAACTGCCGGTGGAGAACACGTTGGTACGCACCAGTTGCTTGGGCATGACCGGCTTGGAATCGGGGATGCGATCGAGCTTGGCGGCCAATTCAACTTTTGGAGGTTGAACCTCCGGCACTTGGACTTTCTTCGGAGTCGTCAATTCCTTGGGCACGCGTAGAGCTTCCGGCACGGGCGGCACCACTTCGGCGACTTTCGGAGGTGGAAAGTTACGGACCGGCGCCGGCTTCTGCGGCACTGGAGGCGGATTGTTGACCAGGCTGACGAAATGGTAGTCGCGCAGCGGTATTTCCAGCATCTCTGGATGCATTACTGCGGAAACCAAAACGAATGTCAGGATCAGAGACTGCACACCATAGCTGAACACGAATTTCTGCCAACGGGCACGAGGTTCAGGGAGAAGGCCTAGGGTCAACTGCGAAGACGGGGCATCCATAAATACCTACCTCAGCGGGCTTGCGAAATCAGCCGCTCGCCAAACGAAAGTCGAATCCCGAACGAGACGACAACTCCTGACAGCTTTCAGCACACCTGGAGACGGGTCGGGGGAAGCAACTACGCCATCGTAGATTGCACGCCGAAGGCCACTTCCGACCGCTGCTCTTAAGGGTAAGATGCTGGCAAGCAGCGACTTATCTTGAATAATCTATATCGTAGCAGAGCGGAGGGGGATGTTTGCAAAATTTTTCATCTCTGGCGAGGGAAATTTTGGAGAGGAAATTGGAAGAAATTGCCTGAAGGGCAAGGGGCAGGTGTCAGATCTCAGTTGTCAGGAAATTCTGGGCCGGGAATGGCGGTGTGGCGTGTCCCCGAGAGGGTATTTAGCGTTACTCGACTTCTTCCTCTTCTTCTTCGATTTTAATGCGAAGAGACTTCAGAAATTTCAGGTCCTGGTCGCTGATCTTGAGCTCGGGGTTGGTGCTGAGGGTGGAAACCAGGGAAGTCTTGTCGCTGCCGGGCACGCCCTGTTTGCTGACACCGATGGTGGCTTCGAGGACGAGAAAAATATCGTAGCCACCTTCTTTTATGCGGGCCACGACTTCGGCAATTTGCTCGGAGTCAGCCAGCGACTCATTGATGGCTTCGCCCAGTTCCTTCATGAGTTGCTTCAGTTGCGGATCCACGAAACCCCCTCGGGACGGAACGTCGCGGGCGGCCGAGATCACGGGCCGCTGTGATTTCCCCAGCCAGCATTGTACGCCGCTGCACTGCTAAAATCGACCCGTGGCTAAGGTCTCTACGCTGAGAAAATTAGCGATTGCGGCGCAGGTGGTTGCCCGCCGGGTGGGCAACAGTCGCACTGGCGGCGCAGTGCTGAGCGGCGCGCAAGCCACCGCCAGATCCTTTGGGCGAGTGGGGCGTCAGCTCTGGCTGGAAGTGACTGGATTCACATTCCTTGTGCTCGCTGTGATCGGGGGTATTGCCGGATTTCGCGAGTACGCGAAGTATCAGGCTGGGGAGGCTCCGGGGCCGGGACGGGTTATCCTGGCGGCGTGTTTTACGGTTACGTTTGCTTGGTTTGGAGTGAGTTCGTTTTGGCGCGTGAGAAAGAAAAGCTAACCGCAGAGTACGCAGAGGTCGCTGAGAAAAGGCAGGAAATGTGAAGGATACAAAGACTGCCGCGTCGACAACCAAGTCGAAGCGGGAAATTCCTGACCCGCAGACTTCCTCCCAAATTCCTGTTCATCCGCTGTACACACCGAGCGACCTGGCGGACTGGGACTGCGACCGCGACGTGGGCTATCCCGGAGAGTTTCCATTTACCCGCGGCGTACAGGCGACGATGTACCGCGGCCGCCTTTGGACCATGCGTCAATATGCGGGCATGGGCGATGCCGGGGAATCCAACAAACGCTACAAATATCTGCTCGCACACGGGACTACTGGTTTGTCGGTGGCGTTTGATCTGCCGACACAAATTGGTCTTGATTCCGATCATCCGCTCGCCACGGGAGAGGTCGGCAAGGTGGGAGTGGCGATCGATTCAATCGAAGACATGCAACGCCTGTTCGATGGCATTGACCTGACGAAGATTTCTACTTCGATGACGATCAATGCCACGGCATCAATCCTGTTGGCATTCTATGTGGCGGTGGCGCGGCGGCAGGGCGCGGATATTCGCAGGCTCTCGGGCACGGTACAGAACGATGTGCTGAAGGAGTACATCGCGCGTGGAACCTATATTTATCCGCCGCAGCAGGCGATGCGGATTATTACCGACCTGTTCGCGTGGACGAATGAGAACGTTCCTGAATGGAACACGATTTCCATATCGGGCTACCACATGCGGGAAGCGGGATCGACCGCCGTGCAGGAAGTGGCGTTCACGCTGGGGAACGGAATCGCGTATGTGGAGGCGGCGGTCCACGCGGGGCTGGATGTGGACAAGTTCGCGCCGCGGCTTTCTTTCTTCTTCAACGCGCACAGTAATTTTCTGGAAGAAGTAGCGAAGTTTCGCGCTGCCCGGCGGATGTGGGCGAAGATCATGCGGGATCAGTTCAAGGCGAAGAATCCGCGCTCGTGGATGCTGCGGTTTCATACGCAGACAGCAGGATCGACTCTAACCGCGCAACAGCCGGAGAACAACATCGTGCGGACGGCAATTCAGGCGATGGCAGCCGTCCTGGGCGGGACGCAGTCGCTGCACACGAATTCGTTTGATGAAGCTCTGGCGCTGCCTACGGAGCAGTCGGCACGGATTGCTTTGCGCACGCAGCAGATTATTGCCTATGAGTCGGGCGCACCGCAGACGATCGATCCGCTGGCCGGGTCGTATTACATCGAGTCGCTGACCAACGAAATCGAGAAACGGGCGAGTGAGTATCTGGACAAGATCGAGGCGATGGGTGGGATGCTCAAGGCAATCGAGCGTGGATATGTGCAGCAAGAGATTCAGAAGGCGGCGTACGAGTATCAGCAAGCGGTGGATCGGCATGAGGCAATCGTCGTCGGCGTGAACCAGTTCCAGATGGATGACGAGAAGGCCGTGCCACTACAGCGGATCGACGAGGCGCTGGAGCGCAAACAGGTGGAGCGATTGCGTGCGCTGCGTGCCAAGCGCGATTCAGGGCCGTGGCAGTCTGCAGTCAAAGCGGTTGAAGATACGGCGCGCTCGGGCGACAACCTGATACCGCGGATTCTGGCGGCGGTTGAGGCGAATGCGACAGTGGGCGAGATTTCGGATGCGATGCGGAAGGTGTATGGGGAGTATAGGGAAGCGGTGGTGATTTAGTCGGCCGCTGATCATCGTTTCCTACAATATCCAGTTCGCTGTGGATACGGCGCCCATGCCACGGGCAGTTCGTAGTTCAGCCGGAACTGGCGGTGCTGCAAGAGCGTCACGCAAGCAACGGGAGATATAGGCGAAGTGCAAAGTATCACTGTCAATCCAATGCTTAGATCGAAGAATCCAGCGAGCAGGAATCCAGCCAGAACCAGCGATCCGACCAATATTCCAGACATCCTGCGGCGCTGCATCCTCCAGTTTACAAACCGCGCCATTTCTACCGGCCATTTAAAGTCCCAGTAAAGATTGAAAAGCGGAATGAAATGGAAGCGCACTGCGCGTCGGGGAGAGATTGGATGAGACCAGCCTTCAACCCGATTTACAACATGGTGATAGGAAGAGATGCATTGGAGTACATAAGCGGTCGCGACAGATGCGCATATCAGAGTCAGTGCGGCAGCATAGCCGCCAGCTGATCGCGATTCCGCCGTTCCTCGTCCCAATTCATGCTGAACGCCCCAAACCACTTCCAAAACAAATATAGAAATTGCGAGTCCAAAACTGAAGCGAAGACCAGGCATCAATTGCGACGACAGGCGGTCCTGTTTACTCGGTTCAGTCATTTGTGCCACAAGCTATAACGAGAATCGAGCCCGGTCAAGTGGCTTTCAAGAGGGTCGCTACTCCGGCGTGATACGGATTTCGTAATGCACCGACTTCGCATCATAACGTGAGAGAAGTCCGGCCGCCTGGGGATGGAGAACCGCGGTTTCGTAGTTGTCGCCCGCGAAGCGACGCACGGCATCTAGCGAGGTGAAGAGGGTGACCGTCACAAATTCGACTTCATTCCCCGCCGCGCGCCGCAGCAGGTAGGCGCCTTCAAATCCCTGGATGCGGCGCATGCTGGGAAACATCTCATTTCGCAGCAGGTTCTCGTAAACATCGGCGTCGCTCTGCTTTGTCCAGCCGTGCCACATGCGGGCGATCATTCTGTGTCCTCAGTGCGTCCTCATTTACCGGAATCCATATGCCAACCTGGATTCGTCCAGCGTCCATTGTTACGCAAGAAGACTTCGGTGGCGCGGCCCGAACTGGTCTTGCGCTCACCCTTGGCTTCCGTTTCGAAGACATAGAGACTATAGATCACGGCTACGTCGCCATAGGACTGGATCTCGACGCGCGGGAACTCTAACCGGACCAGGCGTCCACCGCTCGATGCGAACTCGCGGGATCCTCGCAAGACGGCCTCGCGGTTTTCCCAGGCTTCCTCGCCATTGTTGATCGCGAGAGTGTCAGCGGGGAGCAACTGGTCAAGGGCTTTCTGATCATTGGCAAACCAGGCGCGCCAGACTTGCTCGCGCGCCGCCAGCAATTCCTTGCGCTGGCTGGCCGTTAGTTGTGCCGCTGCGGAATCCGCCGCCTGCGCGGGCAGGATGGTGAATGAAGCCAATCCCAATGCTGTTCCGAGAACCAGCGTACGCATCATCGTTTCTTCTCCTTGGGAGGAGACATTATCTGGTGGAGTGGGGAACGGGCTTGCGGTTTCTTGCTAATCTGCGCGCGGCGAGGTGCGCCGGGCAGGCTGAGTCCGCCGAAATTGCGCTGGAGAAAGTCCGAAATGACGTTGGAACGTGCGGACAAAATGACTCAGGTTGGAAAAGCCGCTCTGGAAGCAGGCTTCAGTCACGGATGTGCCGTCGAGGAGCCGGCTGGCTGCCTGATTCAGACGGATGCGCAGCAGGCAGCGATGGGGTGGAGTTCCCGCCAGTTCCGCGAAAACTCGAGCGAAGTGAAAGGCGCTCATGCCTACGGATCGGGCTAGAGTACTCAGAGAGTGATTGTCTTGGTAGCGCTCCTCCATGGATTTCTGCGCGGCATCGACGCGCTCCGTGTACCAGGCAAGCTGGCATTGGCGGAACAACTGCTTCGGCGGCGCGGATTCCTGACTAACAGCATCCAGTAGTGCAGCGGCGCAGGTCTCAGCAGACAAATCTGGCTCATGCAGTGAGCGCTCTAGCGCCATCCGGAGATAACGCAGGCGGTTGCTGGTTGCCAAACGCGGGGTTTGCCGCGCCACTTGGGCCAAGGCAGCGAAATCTTCGTTGTCCTCCGGCTTGACATAGCGCACAGCCAGGCAGCGGTCGGTGGGGTTGGAATCGGAATGATGGCAACGGTAGGCCAAACCCGGGAAGGTCAGGAAAACGTCGCCCTGCTGGAACTGCCAGCGTTTCTTACCGAGCTGAATTTCGAAACCGCTGTGCTCCACGAAGCTGATCGAGTACTCGTCCGCGATTTCTTCTTCCGGATCGTGGTGCACCAGGCCCTCGGGGTGGTCGAAGAGGGCCACGGCCACTGTTTCCGACTCGCGAATCGAGCGGTAGCGGTTCATGTCGGCCTCCAATGTAGACGTGCCGGCGGGTGATTGGTTGCGAAATTTTGCTTCGGGGGGGAGGGCGGCGACGGGATCTTAATTCTCTACCGGTTTGTAATCGCAGGCGGTGCGGCAGGGCTCGCAGTACATTAACCCGTCGGTGCAGAGCCGGATGTCGAGTTGCGACTGGCAGAGGATGCAGAACTTCTCGCACCAGCAGCGGGATTCGATTTGCTCACACTGGGCACAGACGATGCGGCTGGCGGGCTTGGTCGACATGCTTCAAGTCTAGTGCGAAGGGACGGGCGGTGGAACGTAACGGAAGTCACTGGAGAGCAGGTCTCAGGTCTTAGGTGTCAGGTCTCAGGAAAAGCAACCCCTTCCGGCCCAGGCAGAACCGGCAATTTTGCCATCTGGTTTTCCTCAGACCTGACACCTAAGACCTGACACCTGCCTTTGGGTTTGCTGCGTTTCCGGCGCGGATGTTAAGTTAAATAGTTCTATACTTCGGCGGCTCCGCTACTGTCTGATCGAGGGCTTATTCTTGTCTGCTGTTGAGGCCATTCCACCCCCGGTGCGCAAGACTTCGCTGAACGCTGTCCATCGTGCGCTGGGCGCCAAGATGGTCGAATTCAGCGGCTGGGACATGCCGGTGGAATATCCGTCTTCGATCGGCTGCGGCATTATTGCTGAGCACATGGCGGTTCGCACGGGCGTCGGGATTTTCGACGTCAGCCACATGGGCGACATCCGGCTCAGCGGGCCGGGCGCGCTGGACGCGGTGCAGCAGATCTCAATGAACGATGCCTCGCGGCTGGCGGTCGGGCAGGCGCAGTATTCGGCGCTGCTTTATCCGCAGGGGACGTTTGTAGACGACGTAATCGTACATCGCCTCGGCGAAGACGACTATCTGCTGGTGATTAACGCGGGCACGCGCGAGAAGGACTTCAACTGGGTACGCGGCAACACGCGGCAGTTCAAGTGTCGAGTGGAGCATCTGTCGGATGATTTCACGCAGATTGCGATCCAGGGACCGAAGGCGGTCAACCTGCTGCAAAAGCTCACCGACGCGGTTCTGAGTGCGGTCAAGTTCTACTGGGTCACGCGCGGGACGGTGTGCCAGTTGCGTGAGATCCTGATCGCTCGCACCGGTTACACAGCCGAAGACGGCTTTGAGATTTATATTCCGTCCGACGAGGTGACCAGTGCTCGCGTGTGGAACGAGATTCTGAAGGCGGGAAAGGAATTCGGCGCGATCCCGTGCGGATTGGGCGCGCGCAATACGCTACGCCTTGAAGGAAAGTTGCCGCTTTACGGACATGAGATTTCGGACTCGATCAATGTCTGGGAAGCGGGGCTGGATCGTTTCTGCAAGATGGAGAAGCCGGAGTTCATTGGGCGGGACGCGCTTTCTAAGGCTCAAGATGAGGGCGTTCGCAAGATGCTGGTTGGGCTGGAGATGGTGGAGCGCGGCATCGGTCGCGACGGATATAAAGTTCTTGACGACAGTGGGAGCGAGATTGGTTATGTCACCAGCGGTTCGCCGGCGCCGTTTCTGAAAAAGAACATTGCGCTGGCGTATGTTCCGCCGGAGCATGCGGCAATCGGGAAGACCGTGAAGGTCGAAATCCGCGGACAAGGCGTGAAGGCGCAGGTCGTACCCACGCCGTTTTATAAGCGTCCGCGAAAGGCTTAACCACAGGAGTCACAAGGAATTCGGAGAACAAATGGCTAGAGGCGAACGACGAAAAGCGAACGACACAGAAGCAGGAGCCAGAACGAATGTCATATCCGACTGACCGCAAATATACGAAAGAGCACGAGTGGATTACTGCCGACGGCACTATCGGGATCACGCAGTATGCGCAGGAGTCGCTGGGGGACATCGTGTTCGTGGACTTGCGCAAGGTGGGGACGGAGATCGCTGCGGGGAAGACGTTCGGCACCGTGGAGTCGGTGAAGGCCGTGTCGGATTTGTATGCTCCGGCTTCGGGAACGGTTACTGAAGTGAATGGCGAACTCGCAACCTCTCCTGAGAAAGTAAATAAAGATGCGCACGGTTCCTGGATGGTCAAGATCAAGCTCAGGGATCCGGGCGAACTGAATGGGCTGCTCTCGGCGGCGGACTATGAAAAATTTGTCGCCGCGGAAGCGGGACACTGAGAGCTATTGAAGAATCGAAGAGTCAGATTGCAGAAGTGACATCATCTCCTCCCCAAACTGCTTGCAGCATGCCACAATCGTATCGACCGTTAGTCACATCTATATTGGATTCCTATGAGATATCTGCCTAAGTCTCCTGCGGACCGCGAAGCCATGCTCAAGGCGATCGGGGTGCGTTCGATCGATGATCTGTTTTCACCCATTCCGGCGGAATACCGGCTGAACCGGGACTTGAATGTCCAGCGGCAGATGGCCGAATCGGAAATTGTGGACTGGTTCAAACTGCGCTCCAAGGAGAATGGTGACGGATACACGAGTTTTCTCGGCGCCGGAGCCTACTTCCACTATCGTCCGGTGGTGATTGACGCGCTGGTGCAGCGCGGCGAGTTTCTCACTTCCTACACGCCTTATCAGGCGGAGTTTGCTCAGGGCACATTGCAGGCGATTTTTGAGTTTCAGACCATGATTTCGGAACTCACGGGCATGGATTTGGCGAATGCTTCGATGTATGACGGGTCGACCGGAGCGGCCGAGGCCGTGATGATGGCGGTCCGCATCACCGGGAAGAGCGGGGCCGTGATCGCACGCAGTGTGCATCCCGAGTATCGGGAGGTACTGGGCACATATGCGACGCACCAGGGCATTCCGCTGAAGACGGTGGCATTTACAGATTCGGGAGGGCTGAACTTGAAAGAGCTGGAGAAAGCGGTTGGAGATGATACGGCATGCGTGCTGATCCAATCGCCGAATTTCTTTGGGACAATCGAGGATGTGGAGGCGATTGCGGAGATCGCGCACAACCGTGGGGCGCTGCTGATCGTGTCGATTGCCGAGGCAGTGTCGCTGGGGATTGTGGAGCCGCCGCGGGTAGCGGACATCATCGCCATGGAAGCGCAGTCGTTTGGAGTGCCGATGGGGTTCGGAGGTCCGTACTGCGGGGTGATTGCGACGAAAGAGAAATTCGTACGGCAGATGCCGGGACGGCTGGCGGGTCAGACGGTGGACAAGAAAGGGAAGCGCGGCTTCGTGCTCACGCTGGCAACGCGCGAGCAACATATTCGGCGCGAGAAGGCGACCTCGAATATCTGTACCAATCAGGCGCTGGTCGCGCTTATGGTCAACATCTTCATGACGGTGTATGGGAAGGTCGGGCTGCGGGAACTGGCCAAGCAGAATCTGGCGAAGACTGCGTATGCCGCCGATCAGTTCGGCAAGAATGCTGCAGTGCTGTTCGCGGGGTCTCCGCGCTTTAACGAATTCGTAGTCCAGACCAGCGAGGATCCAGGTGCGATCAATTCCCGGCTGCTGGGACACAAGATTGTCGGCGGGCTGCCGCTGAAGAAGTTTTATCCGGAGCTGGGCCATGCGGCTTTGTGGTGCTGCACCGAACTGACAACGCGTTCGATGATCGATACTGCGGTGGGGTTGGTGGCGGAGAGCGAACGCTCGGTTCGAGCTATGAAAGAAGCTGAAGAGGTGGCGCTGTGAAGCACATGACTCGTAAGGCTACGCGCCACGTTAATCAGAACGAGAATCTTATTTTTGAGAAGTCGTCGCCTGGAAAGGCGGCGTGGAAGCTGCCGCCTCTGGATGTTCCGGAAGTGGACACGGCCAAGCTGCTTGGGAAATCCGAGCGCAAAAATCTGGGCAACATGCCCGAAGTGAGCGAGATCGAGATCATCCGGCACTTTACGCGGCTTTCGACATGGAACTACGCGATCGATCTCGGAATGTATCCGCTGGGCTCGTGCACGATGAAGTACAACCCGCGGGTGAACGAGTTTGTGTCGCGCGTGGAGGGGTTGGCGAATGGGCATCCGTATCAGCCGGCGAAGATTTCGCAGGGCGCGATGCGGATCATGAAGACGCTGAGCGATTGCCTGATCGAGATCACGGGCATGGACGCGATCACGTTGCAGCCGGCGGCGGGCGCGCATGGCGAATTTACTGGACTGCTGATGGTCCGCGCATATCACGAGTCGAAGGGGAATGCTCGCAAGAAAATTCTGATTCCGGATTCTGCGCATGGGACGAATCCGGCTACGGCAGCTACGGTTGGCTATGCGGTTGAGAATCTGAAGTCCAATGACCGCGGAATGGTGGATGTGGCTGCTCTGGCGGCACAGATGAATGAAGACGTCGCCGCGCTCATGGTGACAAATCCAAATACGCTGGGCGTTTTTGAGCAAGAAATCCACAAGATTGCCGACCTCATGCACGCCAAGGGCGGCCTGCTCTACATGGACGGCGCCAACATGAACGCGCTGGTGGGGAAGGCGCGTCCGGGAGACTTTGGCGTGGACGTGATGCATCTCAACCTGCACAAGACGTTCTCTACGCCGCATGGCGGTGGCGGTCCGGGTTCGGGGCCGGTTGCGATCAAGAAGATTCTGGAGCCATTTCTGCCTACGCCGGTCGTTATCACTAAACCCGACGGCACTATGGCGTTTGAATACAACCGTCCGCACTCGGTGGGGCGGGTGCGGGCGTTTTATGGCAACTTTGGAATGTTTATCCGCGCTTTAGCGTACATCTTCGCCAATGGTCCGGACGGGTTGCGGCAGACGACAGAAGACGCGGTGCTCAACGCGAACTACATTCGCAAGCGACTTGAGGGCGTTTACGATCTGCCTTATTCGACGCCTTCGATGCATGAAGTTGTCTTCAGCGACAAAGTGCAGTCGAAAAAGGGCGTCAGGACGATGGACCTTGCAAAGCGCCTGATTGACTATGGGTTCCATCCATATACGACGGCGTTTCCCCTGATCGTGCCGGGCGCGCTGATGATCGAGCCCACCGAGAGCGAACCGAAGGAAGAGTTGGATCTTTTTATCGAGGCGATGAAGTCGATTGCGGAAGAGGTTGAGGAAGATCCGCAGTTCGTACTCGAGGCACCGCACAACACGCGGATCTCGCGGCTGGATGAGACGCTGGCGGCTCGGAAGCCGGTGCTGCGGTGGAAGCCGGAGAACGCGAGCTGAATAGGGCGCTAGCGTGGGGCGTCCCTCCGAAGTCTGAGTCACAAATGTTCTTTCGCCCCTTCGGGGCTGATCGGTTCCCATATTCTACCCACGGCTTGCGCCGTGGGCAGTGTCTTGTGCGCTTCGCGGCTGTTTTTTGAAGGAATTCGTGCTCCCATGATCGGCCAAACCATCTCGCACTATCGCATCGCCGAGAAATTGGGCGGCGGTGGGATGGGGGTGGTTTACAAGGCTGAGGACATCAACCTTGGGCGCTGGGTCGCGCTTAAATTTCTGCCTGAGGAAGTGGCGCGCGATCCGCAGAGTCTGGAGCGTTTTCGTCTTGAGGCGCGGGCTGCGTCCGCGCTCAATCATCCCAATATCTGCACTATTCACGACTTCGGCGATTACGAAGGTCGGGCTTTCATCGTGATGGAACTGGTGGAAGGCGTTCCTCTAGACCACTACATCGCGGGCCGGCCGCTCGAACTGAATACTCTCCTCGACCTTACGATCGAAATTGCGGACGCGCTCGATGCCGCACATAGCAAGGGAATCATTCATCGCGACATCAAGCCCGGGAATATTTTCGTGACCAAACGCGGGCAGGCGAAGGTCCTCGATTTCGGGCTGGCAAAGATGGTGACGGAGCCGAAGGCGGCGGCTGCGGTTACGATCCCGACTGCGGGAGCTTTCCTCACCAGCCCGGGGATTGCGGTGGGTACGGTCTGCTATATGTCGCCGGAGCAGGCACGCGGGAAGGAGTTGGACGCGCGCAGCGACGTGTTCAGTCTGGGCGCGGTGCTTTATCAGATGACCACCGGCAAGATTCCGTTCGATGGGCAAACCTCGGCGGTGATTTTCGACTCCATTCTGAATCACGATCCGGTTTCGCCTACACAGTTCAACCCGGAGGTGCCTGCCAAGCTGGAGGACATCATCCGAACCGCGTTGGAAAAAGACCGCGATCTGCGCTACCAGAGCGCCGCGGAATTGCGAGCGGACTTGCGTCGCTTGAAGCGCGACACCAGTTCGGGACGTTTGCCTGCCGCCAGCGGGACGGCGCCGGCGGCGTCTGGTTCAGGAAGGGTTGCTCCCCGGTCTTCCGGTTCGGTTGCGATTGAGGCGGTCGGGGAGAAACGCGGTCTGTCGAAAGCGTGGATTGCGGCGGGTGTCGCGATGCTGGTGGCTGTGCTGGCATTCGGCGCTTACCGTCTGCTCACGCGGCCGCACGGCTTCAATCTGCAAAACATGCAGATTACGAAATTGACCGAGAACGGGAAGGCTGCCGCGGTCGCCATCTCGCCGGATGGGCAGTACGTGGTTTACGTACTGAGAGACGGTGAGAAGCAGAGCCTTCGAGTACAGAACGTGGCCACCCGCAGCGATGTGCAGGTACTGGCTCCCGACCTGGTCGAGTTCGCGGGTGTGACTTTTTCGCCGGACGGAAACTACATCTATTTTGTTCGATCCGACAAGAGCACGGCTCAGTACCGCTACCTGTACCAGATGCCAGTGCTGGGCGGAACGCCGCGCCAGCTAATTCGTGACATCGATGCACCCATCGATTTTTCTCCGGACGGGAAGGAGTTTGTTTTTCAGCGTGGAATTCCGGAACATCAGACCGTGGAAGTTCGCATCGCGCAGGCCGACGGAACGGGTGAACGACTACTTGCAGCTCTGCCCGCCAATTCATTCTTTCAATATGGGCCCACCTGGTCGCCAGACGACAAAACGATAGCGATTGCCACGCTCGGCATCGGCAAGGAGACAAACTGGGGGTTGAACGTCATCAATGTTGCCGACGGCAAAGTGCGGCAACTGGTTTCCCTAGTTGGAAGGTTTGCGGGACGCCCCGTCTGGACGCCGGACGGCGATGCGCTGGTGGCAACGGTGGGTGAAACAACGCTTGGAAGAGGTCAACTGCAGAGCATTGATTATCCCGGCGGGGAGATGCATCGCTTCACCAACGACCTGGCGGATTACAGCGCCGCTGTGGATCTGACGCGGAATGGCAAGCTGCTCGCCGTGATTCAGCGGACCCGCGTTTCGGATGTTTGGACCGATCCGCTGGCTGACGCCGCTCAAGCGCGCCAGCTCACGTCGGGAGAACAGATCTACAACACGATTGTGCCCGGACCGTCCGGAAAAATACTGGCGTCCGCGCTGAACGGCGACTTGTGGCTGATGAATCCTGACGGCGGTGAAAAGACCATTGTTTTTCCGCAGGCGCACAACCTTTTTTCTGTTTCCTCGTGTGGAGATCGCTATCTTGTATTCGACCGCTATCTTGATGGAAAGATTGAACTGTGGCGCACAGATTCCGACGGCACGAATGCGATGAAGAGACTGGATGAAGTGGAATTTTCCACCTGCTCTGCGGACGGCAAGTGGATCTACTACGTGCTCAAGGACAAGCTCTATCGCCTGCCGCCGGAAGGTGGCGCACCGACTGAAGTCTTGTCGGTGCCGGGAACGCCGCGCGCATGGATGGTGCGAGGCTCGCCCGACGGAAATCGGATCGCGTTCCTGTACCAGGAGGGCGAGCCGATCCCTAAGACCAAACTGGCGGTCGCACCAGGAGATGGCGGCCCGCTTCAGTTCACAATCCCAATGTCGATCGGCTCTGCAGGACTGGGCTGGGCACCTTCCGGAAATGCGCTGCAGTATCTGCTCACGCGAAATGGGGCGACTAACGTCTGGGAGCAGCCGCTGAGCGGCGGAGAGCCGCGTCAAGTCACCAATTTTCCGTCGGGCCGCATTTTCGATTTCGCGTGGTCGCGCGACGGGCGGCAATTACTGCTCACGAAAGGCAATCAGAGCAGCGACGTCATTCTCATTCGAAATTTCCGGTGAGGCTTGCGGAAAGTTGCAGTCATTTGCATAGCGAGCCCTGGGTTGCCGAAGATGCGCAACAGTTTGCATGCGCCCATAATTTCTTCAAGCTTTGGATCATTATGTGCTTGACCGGGTTTGTCTAAGCCGCTACCCTCGGTCCCACTCTCGTGTCGGCGGGGCGCATGCTGCCCGCCGACAACTTTGTGGTAGAAAACAAGGAAAACTCCGATGAAAATATCTCGCCTTTGCTTACTGGTCGTGCTCGCGTTGTTGTATACGGGGTTGGCCTTTGCGGACGGCATCAAGGACCCTCAGATCATCATTCGTGGTGTGCAGGGCGGCGCCCGCAGTTGCCCTCCTGGGGGCTGCACAAATGTGGGGATGAACTTTAGCTTCAGCACGCCCGAGAACGGAAAGGGCACGCTGTTTTTCACCAATGCGTCGGGGAAGAACTGGACTTCGCTGAAGCTGATCGAAAAGGGCGTGCCCGCAGAAGCCATCAGCTGCGCGCAGAGTCTCTTCTTGAGTTGCAACATCCGGACGCTGGAAAACGGCGCGGTAGAAATCCTGCTTTCCGGGGTCAAGGGCAACAATCCTCGCAACGGAATTCCGAATGGCGCCAGCTTCTCGATCAAGCTCGGGTGCGTAAACGGCAATTGCTGGCCCGGCGGGCTGAACTTCACCGCTCACGCGGGCGCAGGCACGGCTCCAGAACCGGGTACGATTGCTTTAGTGGTGACGGGTGTGGGAGCGATCGTCTCACGCCGCAAGCGATGGAAGAGTTCGCTTAAGGTTTAGCCGTTTTTGGTGTGAACTCCTTCACCAGCCGTGCAAACTGTGGCAGGGCCTGGAGCTTCTGAAGCTCGGGGTCGTTCCAGGCCTCCTGCGCAGGATAGCCCTTCTGTAACGCCAGCCGCAGAGGTTTTAGAGCATCCTCAGGTTTTCCCACGAGGGCTCTTACTACCACCTCCCAATACATCAGTTGCAGATCTTCGGCATTGATGGAGCGCGCCTGTTGGATATACTGCAGGGCGTTGAGCGCATCGCCCTTCTTGGCGTAGTAAACAGCCACGTCACCCATGGTTCCTGCCGATCGCGGGTTCACTTGCAATTCCTGAAACGCGCGCGCGATGGCTTTGTCATAGGCCACGACCGCCTTGTCAGAGTGCCCGGACCACCGATAAGCGTCGCCGAGGTTGCCAAGAAGTTGCTCGTTGTTCGGAGACATCTCGACCGCTTTTTCAAACATGGCAGTCGATTCGTCATACTTCTTCAGGAAAAAATAGGCCGTGCCTAGATTGGAATAGGTGATGGCGGAGGGCGCAAGAGACAGGGCCTTCTGGAATTGCGGGATGGCCTCGCTCCACTGCCCGTTTCGAATGTAGGTGTCTCCGATGTTCTCGTAACCCATCGGGTTGTCGCTGGCAAGTTCCGTAACCTTCTGGAAGGCAGGGAGTGCCTTAGCGTTGTCACCATCCTTCAAGTACGCGCCGCCGAGTGCGTTGTGGTTCATCCAGAAATAGGGATTTGCGGTAACCGCGCTCTGGTAAGAGGCGATTGACTCCTCGATCTGTCCGGCGGCGCCGTAGGCGTCTCCCAAGCGTCGGTAAGCTTCATCGGAGTTGGGAGCCAGAGCAAGTGCCCGTTTCAACTCGACGACAGCTTGAGCATTCCTTCCGGTAGTGGTGTACACCGCCCCAAGAGAGAGAAGTACCTCAGGAGCGGTATTGGAAAGTCGCTCGGCTTGCTGGGCGGCAAGAACTGCTTTTTGCGCCCAGATACTGTCTTTGCTTTCGCCATAATTGTGGAGATTGGCGTCCGCCAGTCCGGCGTAGGCGAGGGCAAAATTGGAATCCTTGTCAATGGCCTGCTCGAAGAGCGAAATGGCCTGCCCGACGCCGGCAGCATCGTGACTGTTGCGTAGCACGTTTCGTCCCTGCAAGTAGAGGTCGTAGGCCTTCAGGTTCTCCGTGGGATGAGCGCCAGCGCGGGCCAGTTCGTCATTGGTCGGTTTCAGAGCCAGCGCTCCTACCATTCGGCCATAGATCTGATCTTCGAGCGCGAGCAAGTCTCCGGGCACGCCGGCGAACTCCTCGCTCCAGACAGTCTTGCCAGCGGTCGCGTCATCGAGCCTGAGGGTGACGCGCAACTTGTCGCCGGCGCCCTGCACCATGCCCTGCACGATCAGATTGGCGCCCAGTTCATTGGCGAGCTTGGGCAGAGGCAGATCCTTCTTCGCCACCGCATTCACACTGGAGGCGGACGAGAGTCGCACTTCCTTCAACTGGAACAGCTTTGCGGTAAGCGCTTCCTCAATGCCGTCCGCCACGTAGCCCAATGCCTTTTCATCGCCTACCAGCTTCAGCGGCATGATGGCAACATATTTTCCCTGATTGAGAGGCGGAATTCCCTTGGTAACGTATTGGCCTTGCGCTGGCTTATTCAGCAACGTCCGTCCAACAACCCCGGCCATAACTATTATCAGTACCGCGGCAGTGATCCACATCCACAACTTGCCGGGAAGATCGAGATTGAAGCGCGCCGGGTGGACGATCGGATGCGGGATCATCTTCGACAAAGCGTCGGCGCTGATGTTGGGGTTCGCCTCCCAGGCGTTCAGTTGCTGCAAGAGTTCGACAACAGAGTGGTAGCGGTTGGCCGGCTCGCGCTCCAGGCAACGGCTAACGATTGCGCTCAGGGATCGAGGAACCGTATTTTCCACATCGGAGGCCGGTTTCGCGACCTCGCGCGTGCGCCTCATCAGGCTGGCGATGGCGGTGTCCGCGTGATAAGGCGACTTGCCGGTCAGCAATTCGTAGAAGATCAGTCCGACGCTGAAGATGTCGGAGCGCTGATCGAGTTGCGAACCCAGCGCCTGCTCCGGTGACATGTACTCCATAGTGCCGACGATGGCGCCGGTCTGAGTCAGGCCGGAATCGCCGAGCGAGCGGGCCAGTCCGAAATCCATCACCACGATGCGGCCTTGCTTGTCGCGCATGATGTTCTGGGGCTTCAGGTCGCGGTGGATGACGCCTTCGGAGTGAGCGGAGTCGAGGGCGCGGCAGACTTGCTCCACCATGGGAATCGCTTGTTGTGCGGAGAACTTGCCGTGCTTGCGAAGCATAGTGCGCATGTCTTCGCCATCGACGTATTCCATGGTGATGAAGCGAATGCCGTCCGATTCGCCAAGGTCGTAAATGCGGACGACGTTCTTATGAGTGATGTTGCGCGCGAGGATCAGTTCCTGCTTGAAGCGTTGCAGGATGGCAGGATCGGTGGCCAGTTCTGGCCGGATCACTTTGAGCGCGATCAGGCGGTCGAGTTCCCGGTCGCGCGCCTGGTAGACGGCGCCCATGCCGCCTTGCCCCAGCACACTCAGGATCTCGTAGCGTCCGCCAAAAATAACGCCCGGCTGAAGCGAGAGAAAAGCCGTAATGCTGCTGGCCGCGACCGAAGATCGGTATCCCGAGGCAGCGACAGGGCGGCTGGGGGGCGCGGCGCTGTGATGTGCAGGCGAGCCGGAGAGAGGCGGCGGCGTCTGGGCTGCGGTGCCCACCCGGTCGTGGGGCGGGTTGGTTCCAGGCATCGTCGGACTGTCGGAATCGCCCCTGTCGTCGCGATGATCCATTTGGGAATGCCTGATACGGAGCAGAACTCGGAGCGCACCGATCCGCTTTTTAACACGAAAGAGGGTTGTTCAAGGTCGTCGAGGGGAGTTCGAGGACCAGCACCCCGATGGTCTAGCAGTATACCCCCGGTATTGGCATGGGGGAAAGCACTTGAAACGGTACCAAAGAAAGGCTTTCGGGCGTCGTCGGGGAGCCGACCGAGGGACTATAATCTCCGAGTCTTGGAACTACCGGCGGGTGAGATATGGGACTGTATTCGCACTACGACGGCGCACACAATCATCCAGTTAATCGAGCCTTGCACATGATCGCGATTCCGGTCGGATTCTCCTCGCTGATTGTGGTCTGGTGGCACTGGGTGATTGCGCTACTGCTGATTCCAACGGCCTTCGCTCTGGCATGGTTAGGGCACTTGGTTGAAGGGAACAAGCCGGCATTCTTGACGAATCCTGCGCATGTGTTGGTGGCGCCGGTGTGGCTGGCGCGCAGAGTGTTCAGGTCACAGAAGCAATAGCGCCGACTCTTTCTCTTGTTCCTGATCTCGGGGCACTCGTCCGTAACCAACCGGTCGGTACGAGGATTTCGTTCCTCTTCGCTTGCATGCTTAAATAGCTCGTTGGGTGCCAATCTCTGCGTGGTCCTCGCGCGCGGCCTCCAGCAAACAATTCAGACGTCACTGCAGATCGTAAGGAGACTGCAGATCCCTCGCTTCACTCGGGATGACAAATCCTCTAGCGGAGGCGGGGAAGACTAGGTGGAACGTTTTGGACTTCCAGTTAAACGACGAGCAACTGCAACTGAAAAAGAGCGTGCGGGAGTTCGCAGAACGCGAGATTGCTCCTCACGTGATGACGTGGGACGAAGCCAGCGAGTTTCCGATGGCAATCGTCAAGGAGCTAGGCAAGCTGGGTTTGCTGGGGATCATCTTTCCGCCGGAGTATGGCGGCGCGGGCATGGGGTACGTGGAGTACATCACGGCGATTGAAGAGCTGTCGCGGGTCGATGGGTCGGTGGGGATCATCGTGGCGGCACACACTTCGCTTTGCTCGAATCACATTTTCGTTGCGGGCAATGAAGCGCAGAAGAAGAAATACGTGTCGAAGCTGGCGACGGGTGAGTTCATCGGCGCCTGGGGGTTGACCGAGCCTTCGTCGGGATCGGATGCGGGCAGCGCTCGCATGTCGGCCACCAAGACGAAGGGCGGATGGGTGCTCAATGGCACGAAGACTTTCATCACCAATGGCGGCCATGCGGACGTGCTGGTGGTGCTGGCGGTGACCGATCGCGCCGCGCACACACACGGGCTTTCGGCGTTTGCTATCGAGAAAGATATGAAGGGATTTCGTCCGGGGAAAAAAGAAAACAAGCTCGGACTGCGCGCCAGCGACACTTCGGAATTGATTTTCGAAGACTGTTTCGTGCCTACCGAAAATTTGCTGGGGGGAGAAGGGAACGGCTTCATTGACGCCATGCGCGTGCTTGACGGCGGACGTATCTCCATTGCCGCACTTTCGCTGGGTATGGCCGAAGGCGCTTATGAAGCGGCGCTCAAGTATTCCAAGCAGCGCAAGCAGTTTGGCAAGGCGATCAGCGAATTCCAGGCTATCCAGTGGAAACTGGCGGATATGGCGACGGAAATCGAAGCGGCGAAGCTGCTCACGCTCCGTGCCGGGGCGATGAAAGACGCCGGGATGAAAACTACGCTCGAATCGTCGATGGCCAAGCTCTACGCCGGCGAAGTGGCGGTGAGGTGCGCTAACGAAGGCGTGCAGATCCACGGCGGGTATGGGTTCATCAAGGACTATCCGGCGGAAAAGTTCTACCGCGATGTGAAGCTGTGCACGATCGGCGAAGGGACGAGTGAGATTCAGCGGCTGGTGATTGCGCGGCAGTTGCTGAAGGACTAAATTCAGCTGTTAGCTCCTAGCTGCTAGCTCTTAGCTCCCAGCCTCGCACGCTAATCTAATCTGCAGCCTGGCATGATTACCGGCGCGCACATCATCGTCTACAGCAGAGACCCCGAAGCCGATCGTGCGTTCTTCCGCGATATTCTCAACTTTTCTCCGGTCGATGCGGGGCATGGCTGGCTGATCTTCGCGCTGCCGCCGGCGGAAGCTGCATTCCATCCTTCCGAGAAGAACGATGTGCACGAGCTGTACTTAATGTGCGATGACATTAAGGCCACGATGGAATCGCTGAAGGTGAAGAAGGTTAAGTGCGGGCCTGCGACAGAAGAACGCTGGGGAACTCTAACAACCATCTCCCTTCCGGGCGGCGGAAAGATCGGGCTCTACCAGCCGAAACATCCGACGGCCATCAGCCGCTAATCTCAACGTACTACCCGCGCCAGGACCGGTCCCGCAATCGCCAGCAGCAAAACGTAGGCCGCTGCCAATGGTCCGAGCCGCGGCTCCAGGACAATTCCGAGTCCGGCGATCACAATCGAGAATTCGCCGCGCGCGATGAGTGTGAACCCGGCTCGCAAGGCTGCTCGCTGGTCGCATCCCGCACGCTTAGCCGCCCAAAATCCGGTCAGGATCTTGGTGCCCGCTGTGATAATGGCGAGAAGCTCTGCCAGCGGTAAAACGGAAGGAAGACTCGAAGGGTCGACCTCCATGCCGAAGAAAAAGAAAAATGTGGCTGCGAACAGGTCGCGCAAGGGGGCCAGCAGGCGTTCTGCCTGGTGAGTGATTGGTCCGGAGAGAGCGATGCCTACCAGAAACGCCCCGATCGCAGAGGAAACGTTGAGCTGTTGAGCCAGTCCGGCAACCAGCAGGACGGCTCCGAACGTGGTCAGAAGAACAATCTCGTCCGACTCGTGGGCCACGATCGCGCTGATGGACCGTCCGTAGCGAATCGCAACAAACAGCACGGTCACGACCGCAAGCAATGCGATCGACACGGACGCAACCATGCGGAACGGAGTTCCTCCCGCCAACAGAACCGCCACGACGGGCAGGTAGACGGCCATCGCGAGATCTTCCAGTACCAGGATGGAGAGCAACGCGGGCGTTTCGGGGTTGCTGAACCGCTTCAATTCTCCCAGCACTCTCGCGATGATTCCGGAAGATGAGATGTAAGTAACTCCGCCCAGCAGTGCTGACGGCAGAGCGCTCCAGTGGAGGAGCAGTCCGGCTATGAACCCGGGGGCGAAGTTTAGAACGAAGTCTATGGCTCCCGCCACGATCCCGACTTCAAGCTGCGGCCGAGTTCTTCTCCCGTGTATTCCAGGCCGAGCATGAACAAAAGCAGCAAGACGCCGATCTCGGATCCAATCTGGGTGAACTGCTCGCTTACATGCAGGGGAGTGAGGCCGCCTTTCCCAAAGGCTAGGCCGGCGAGGAGGTGGAGCGGAATCGCGGAGATGCCATAGCGTTTCGCAAGTCGCGCCAGAACCGCGAGACCCGCGATGATAAGTCCGAGCTCAACGAAGAGCGCCGAGAAATGTCCGCTGTTTTCTGGCACAGTGCCGCGCCGGGTCACAACCCTTCCGCCTGGCTAACGTCGAACGGAGGGCCTGCTTTACACTAGTCGTTTGAAGCAGGATACCCAATCGCAGATTTCACGTCTTCGTTCCGGCGAGCCTCTGGCGCTGGCGCGGGCCATCTCCGCGGTGGAAAACCGCGCTCCTGGTTGGTCGGAACTGCTCAAGGCTCTCTTCCCACACACTGGCAAGGCGTGCATTATCGGTCTTACGGGCGCTCCGGGATCGGGCAAGAGTACGCTGGTGGATCAACTTGCCAAACACTATCGCAAAGAGAAGCAGAAGGTCGGCATTATCGCGGTCGATCCTACTAGTCCGTATACGGGCGGGGCAATTCTGGGGGACCGCATTCGAATGCAGGACCATCACGCCGATCCGGGAATTTATATTCGTAGCATGGCGACGCGCGGGTCGCTGGGCGGGCTGGCGCGCGCCACTGCGGATGTCGCTACCGTGCTGGATGCTTCCGGGCGCGACCGCATTCTGATCGAGACCGTCGGCGTGGGACAGGATGAAGTGGATATTGTGCGGCTGGCGGATGTCACCGTCGTCATTCTTGTGCCAGGTATGGGCGACGATGTGCAAACCATCAAGGCTGGAATCATGGAAATTGCCGATATCTTCGTCATCAACAAGAGTGACCGAGATGGAGCGGAGCGGGTGGAGCGGGAGATTCGCGCGTTGCAGTCGCTGGCTACGCGCAATGATGGTTGGACGCCGCCGGTCGTGAAGACGATCGCCACCGAAGGCACAGGGACGCAAGAACTCGCGGATGCGATCATCGGCTACGAGGCGTATCTGAAGAAAGAGAATTTGGCATTCAAGAAGAACGTTGAGAATTGGCAGGAGCGGCTGATTGAGATGCTGCGCGACGCGATGCTGGAGAAGGCGCGGGCGCAGATGGATGGACGCAGCCTGGAACGATACGCCGCCGAGATCGCCGAGCATAAGCGCGATCCGTATTCGCTGGTGGAGGAGATTGTCGGTACCCTCGGCGCCAAGCCGGCCGGTGCCTCATGAGTATCTGGGAATGGCTTGGATTTGGATTGCTGCTCGGTCTCGTGGTTGCCGTGCTAGTCGCCTTCTTCCTCTATCTCAGGACGGCCTATCGCCGGGGCGGAGGGCGTGACGTCAAGACGAGCGATCTCCAGACGATGAAGGACGCTGTCAACCGGATGGCCCGATAAGGTTGGTGCTAGGGAAAAGGATCGTGCAATGTACAAGATCGATCATCTCGGAATTGCGGTGAAGTCGTTGGCGGCGGCGAAGTCGATTTACGAGAAATTGGGAATGAAGGTCTCACCCGAAGAGACGGTTGAACATGAAAAGGTGCGACTGGTGATGGTTCCGGTTGGGAAGAGCCGCCTGGAGTTGTTGGAAGCTACTACAGAAGACTCGACGATTGCGAAGTTTATCGCCAAGCGGGGCGAGGGGGTACATCATATCTGCCTGCGGGTTCCAGATCTTGCGGCGGCGGTGGAAAAGCTGAAAAAAGACGGCGTGCGGTTGGTTTCCAACGAGATCAAGATTGGGGCGGGCGGGCATCGGTATATATTCGTGCATCCGCAGAGCGCCGGCGGGGTTCTGCTGGAACTGGTTGATGGTGTTTCGCATGGCTAACAACTACGACGCAATCGTAATCGGCGCGGGACAGGCCGGGCCCTCACTGGCAAATCGGCTGGCAGGCTCTGGCATGAAGGTTGCATTTGTCGAGCGCTACAAGTTTGGCGGAACTTGCGTCAATACCGGATGCACTCCGACGAAAGCGATGGTGGCAAGCGCCTACGCGGCTCATCTTGCGCGGCGCGGCGGCGAGTATGGGGTCAACGTCGCGGGCGAGATCCGCGTGGACATGAAGAAAGTCAAAGACCGCAAGGACGCCATCGTTGCATCATCAGCTAAGGGCGTCGAATCGGGATTGCGCGGGAATCCCAACATCACGGTTTGTGCAGGCCATGCACGGTTCGAATCGGCAAACGAGGTTAGCGTTGGCGCCGATCGCGTCACTGCTCCCAAAATTTTTATCAACGTGGGCGGGCGCGCCCTTGTTCCGGAAATGACCGGCATCGATCAGATTTCGTATCTCACCAATTCCTCGATGATGGACGTCGATTTTCTTCCGCGGCATCTGGTGATCGTAGGCGGCGGCTACATCGGGCTGGAGTTTGGACAGATGTTTCGGCGATTTGGGAGCGAGGTGTCGATCGTCGAGATGGCCCCGCGGCTGATTAAGCGCGAAGATGCGGACATCTCCGAGGCTGTCCGGCAGATCATGGAAAACGATGGGGTGCATGTCCGGCTGAATGCGAAGTGCATTGCATTTCGGAAAGAAGGCGACGACATTGCGGTCGGTGTGGACTGCGAGCAGGGCTCACCGGAAGAGATCGGATCGCACGTGCTGCTGGCGGTTGGACGGCGGCCGAACACCGACGATCTCGGGCTCGAAAAGGCTGGAGTGGCCACGGATAAGCACGGATACATCACCGTCGACGATCAGCTACGAACGAATGTCCCCGGCATCTGGGCTTTGGGCGACTGCAACGGCAAGGGCGCTTTCACTCATACCTCCTACAACGACCATGAGATTGTGGCGGCGAACTTGTTAGATAACGATCCGCGGCGCGTGAGCGATCGCATTACTACGTACGGATTGTTCATCGACCCGCCCCTGGGCCGGGCAGGGATGACCGAGGTGGATGCGATTTCTTCCGGCCATCGCGTGCTGGTCGGAAAGCGGCCCATGACTCGAGTTTCGCGCGCTATTGAAAAAGGGGAAACGCAGGGCTTCATGAAGATCATGGTTGATGCTGCGACCAAACAAATTCTCGGCGCGGCGGTTTTGGGTCCCGGGGGAGATGAAGCGATCCACTGCGTGCTCGATGTCATGTATGCCAAGGGCGATTACAGCGTGATCCAGCGCGCGGTGCATATCCACCCGACCGTTGCGGAACTGATCCCGACCATCCTGGGCGAGTTGAAGCCGCTGGAGCAGCCCGCGATTACCGGGGCGGCCTGATCCATGTTGCTGCTGGCGGTTGATACATCCGGCAAAAACGGAAGCCTGGCCTTAGCGCGGGCGACGGTGGGAGAGAATCCGCCTGAGATCGTTGAGGAAGTTGCGCTGGCGGGTGGAACTTTCTCGGCGCAGTTGGTGCCGCAGACGGCGGCGCTCCTTGAGAGACATGGGTACGGCAAGGGGGATCTCGCAGGATTTGCGGTCGTCTCAGGGCCGGGCTCATTTACGGGACTACGCGTGGGACTGGCCGCGATCAAGGCGTTGGCCGAAATTCTCCGCAAGCCGATCGCGGCGGTTTCCTTGCTGGAGATAGTTGCGCGGAGCGGAGCGGGTCGAGGCCGAGTCTTTTCTGTTCTAGACGCGGGGCGGGGCGAACTCTACGTTGGCGACTACGAACTTGGGCCGCCGGTTCGCATGCACAGCGAGCGGTTGATGGGCAGGGAAGAATTCTTTACCGAGTCCAGAGGCCAACTCGTTGTCACTCCCGACTCGAACATTGCCGACATCGCGCGGGGTGCTGGATTTCGTGTGGAGCAGGTTGGCTGCCCGCGCAGTGGAGCGATCGCTCGCTTGGGTTGGGAGCGCATCCAGCGGGGTGAAACGATCCTTCCCGAAGATCTGGAAGCCAACTACATTCGCCGCTCCGACGCCGAGATTTTCTCCAAGCCAAAACTCTGAGATGCCAGTGACTATTCGTTCCGCGGTGCTGGACGACCTGCCTGCGATCCTGGCCATCGAGCAGGAGGCGGCGAGCGCTGCCCACTGGACGCGAGAGCAGTACGCAGGCCTCGTGGAATCGGGGATTGTCCTGGTGGCGGAACAAGGGAGAAATATTTCAGGATTTGCTTGCGCGAAAACCGTTGCCGGTGATTGGGAGATCGAGAACATGGTGGTCGCGAAACAAGGCCGCCGACGCGGGATTGGGAGTGGATTGCTGGACGAACTTTTGCGCCGCATCCGGAACCAGGCTGGAGCTGCGGCTTGGCTGGAGGTACGCGAATCGAATCAGCCCGCCCGGCGCCTGTACAAGAGGTATGGTTTTCACGAGACAGGGCGGCGGCGGGGATACTATAGAAATCCGGACGAAGACGCTGTACTGTATGAGTTCCGTTTCGAGACAAAATGACGGGCTCGGGATGCTAAAGCCATGACTTTAAAGCTCAACACTCATTGCGACTGCACAAGAATGCATGCAGTTTTGCTGTCGGATTGATCATCTACCAACTGTGGAAAATACCTATGAAAATCCATTGAACGGGTTTTTTGCCTGTGCTACCTTTTAATCGAATGGTAACAAACCCAGGAGGTCTGCAAGGATGCTGACTTCGAGAGACCAACTCCTGGCTGGCCATGATGAATTCCGGCGGCTGGTCCAGGAGCACTCGCAATTTTCCCAAAGGCTCGAGTCCCTCACTCAAAAGCGTTACCTCACCGAAGACGAAAAACTGGAAGAAGTGCGGCTCAAAAAGCTGAAGCTGCGTCTGAAGGACCAGATGCTGTATATCGAGCAGCAGTTCCAGCGGCAGTCCGCATAGAAGTTCAGCGGGCTGCGGGACGCGGCCCGAAGCGTCACAACCGTTGTTGCACCGGGCAGTTATGTCTCCGTACCAGGCGCGCCTAAGCGCCTTTTTTTATTGCAGTTATGTAGAATCCCGCGACATCGCTCTATAATTAATTCTGGATTTCCCATGGTTCGTGATGGCTACTTTTACGGCGCCGGCTGCCTCTTGGCGGCCGCCCTGCTTGCCTGGCTGACGGCTTGGCCTGATGCCGTGCCGGCATTGCTGCTGGGCGCATTTTTTCTGTGGTTCTTTCGTGATCCCGAGCGGGAGATTCCGCAGGATGCTGGGGCTGTCGTCTCGCCTGGGGACGGCAAGGTGACGGATGTTTCGGTCGTGAGTTCCGGCGGAGCTTCGCGAAACCGGATTAGCATTTTTCTGAGTGTCTTCGATGTGCACGTAAATCGTTCGCCGATTGCGGGCGTGATCCGGGATGTTCGCTATCAGCACGGCAAGTTCTTAAACGCGATGGGCGCAAATTCGGCGGAGGAGAACGAGCAGAACATCGTTACCGTCGAAGGAGATGGTCAGACGGTGGTCTTCAAACAGATCGCCGGCCTGCTGGCGCGTCGGATTGTTTGCACGCGCAAGGTGGGAGACCACGTCGCACGCGGAGAGCGCATTGGCCTGATCAAATTCGGCTCGCGGGTGGATGTTCTGCTGGAACGCGACGCCAAGATCCAGGTGAAGCCCGGCGACCGCGTCAAGGGCGGGGCCTCGGTTCTCGCGTTTCTTCCGGTCGCGCCGGTGGCGGAAGCGATTCTGGCTGGAGAGAGGGAGGCTCATTGAAGAATGGAGGAACCGGCCACCACTCGCCGTGGGCTCGACCGTCCGCGCGGAAAGATGCGCAAGGGCATGTATCTGCTGCCCTCCCTGTTTACGTCGGCGAACATGGCAGCCGGGTTTTACGCCATTCTTCAGACCATCACATCGAGCGCGACCGAGCCCTGGCACCTCGACTTCGCCGCAAAAGCGATTGGGTTTGCCGTGCTCTTCGATGGGATCGATGGCCGGATCGCGCGCATGACGCACACCGAGAGCGAATTCGGAAAGGAACTCGACTCGCTCGCTGATGTGATCACGTTCGGTGTTGCCCCGGCGCTGCTTGCCTGGATGTGGGGCTTCAAGTTGCTGCCGACGACGATTGATCCCATGATGCGCACGAAGATCATCCAACTGGGCTCGATCTTCTGCTTTGCTTTTCTCATGGCCGGTGCGAGTCGGTTGGCGCGCTTCAACATCACTACCAATCCGCAGCCTTCCAACCCGGGTCGTCCCGGAAAGAAGTATTTTGTGGGCCTGCCGATTCCGGCGGCGGCGGGCGTGATTGCCGCAGTCGTACATTTTACGGAGGGGGTGCCGATTATCTCATGGTGGACGGCGCTGAGTTGGCTCATGATGATGGTGGTGATCGCCTACTTGATGGTGAGTACCTGGCGCTTCTACAGCTTCAAAGACATTGACTTCCTCTCCCGCCGTCCATTTCGTCTGATCGTCCTGATCGGCACTCTGATCGCATTGATCTGGTTTTTTTCAGGGCCGGTGCTGTTCGCGATCGCTTTGCTCTATATGGCTTCGGGCGTTTTGTGGCGATTGCAGTGGATCTTCCGACGAAAGAATCCGCCTGCACCGCCGACGTATCGGGAGGCATCTCAGACCTCATGACGTCCCTCTCCAAACCGGCCAGCTCGCATGCTGATCTGCACGGCACAAACCTGTACCGCGTGGCTATCGTTGGCGCCGCCACGCTGAAAGGGAAAGAAGTCGCCGAAATTCTGAAGGACCGCAATTTTCCGGCAGTGGATGTGCGGCTGCTCGACGATGACGAGTCGCTGGGCCGGTTGGAAGCCCTCGGGGATGAGATGAGCTTTATCCAGAGCATTCGGACCGAGCAGTTCGAACGCGTGGATTTCACTTTTTTTGCCTCCGACCCGCAGAGTACTCGTGGCACGTGGAAAGCGGCGCGCGATCTTGGCAATACGATTGTCGATCTCTCGTTTGCCCTGGAGGATGAGGCGGGCGCATCTGTCCGTTCCCCCTGGATCGAACGAGAATCTGGCCAGCCCATTCCGCCGGAGTTACAACCGGCCCCGGTGGTCACAGCACATCCCGCTGCCACCGTTCTCGCCTTGCTAGCCTTGCGCAGTTCGACGGTCGGCAAGGTGCAGCGCTTCGTAGCCACGGTATTTGAGCCGGCGTCCGAGCACGGGCAGAAGGGAATGGACGAACTCCATGAGCAGACGGTGAATCTGCTCTCGTTCCAGGAACTTCCAAAGAGTGTTTTCGACGCGCAGGTTGCGTTCAACATGCTGGCGCGCTACGGGCCCAGATCCGCCCCGGCGCTGGATTCGGTATCCCAGAGAATCCTGAAACACTACAAGCTGGTTGCGCCCGCAGCCGTCGAGCCTTCGCTGCTTCTAGTGCAGGCGCCGATCTTTCATGGGCACGCTTTTTCTGTCTATCTCGAGATGGAAAAGCCGGTCGCTCTGGGAGATTTCGCGCAAGCTTGGGCGGGAGATCATATCGTGTTGGCGCGCGGCGCCGAAGATGTCCCGAACAATGTCAGTGCCGCCGGCCAGGGAGACATCCTGGTGTCGCTCGCTCGCGACGCGAATCATGAGAACGGAGTGTGGCTGTGGGCCGCGACGGATAACCTGCGCATTTCGGCCTTGACAGCGGTGGAATGTGCCGAGACCATGACCGCATCTCGACCGAGAGGTCAGATTCAATGAAGTGTCGGGCTGCGGCGCTGGTACTTACGGTGAGCCTGACCAGCGCTGGTTGCGGCTACCACACGGCGGGACACGCGGTGAGTCCGCCGCAAAATGTTCGCACCATCGCCATTCCCGGTTTTGTCAGCCAGAGTCCAACTTTTCGTGTCGAGCAAGTGATGACCGATGCGGTGGTACGCGAATTTAACACGCGGACGCAATTCCACGTGATCCACGAAACGCGGCCCGAGGCGGACGCGGTGCTAAAGGGAACTGTGCTATCCGCCACGGCCAGCCCCCTCGCTTATGACTCCAAGACGGGACGCGCGGCCAGCGTACTGGTCACCGTCAGCATGCAGGTTACGTTGACAGATCGCGACGGCAAGGTACTATTCCAGAATCCTTCGTATCTGTTCCATGAGCAGTATGAGCTCTCGCGGGAACTTTCAAGTTTCTTTGAAGAAGACTCGTCGGCCGTGGATCGTCTCTCACGCGACTTCGCGCGCACGCTGGTGGCCAATATCCTGGAGGGATACTGATGCGGGGCTTTGCCCAGGCGGACCGTTTCCTCTCCGAGCTTGAGTCGCGCAAGCTGAAGCCGGCCTATGTGTTCGTGGGCGACGAGGCGTTCTTCCGCAAACGTTGCCGCGACGCAATTCTGGAGCATCTTGTCGCACCCGATGCGCTGGACTTCGGCTTGTTCGAGTTCGACCTGAGCGAGACATCTCTGACCGAGGTACTGGATCGCGCCCGTACGCCTTCGCTGATGGCGCCGTTTCAGGTTTTTTTCGTGCGCGGCGTGAAAACGTTGTTCGGACGCGGTTCGAACGAAGAGAAGATCAACGCGATTGCGGACTATTGCAAGAACCCCAATCCCGATGCGTTGCTGGTCTTTGTTGCTGACCACATCAGTATCCCGGCAGACGTGCGGCGCATGGAGATGACGGATAAAGACCGTTACCAGAAGATCCGCGACGATCTGGGACCAATTTGCGGCATCGTGGAGCTGGCGCGCGTGGAAGAGGGCGAGGCGGTGCGCTGGATCGGAGAGTACTGCGCCACGCGAGGAGTCAAGATCGACGCCGACGGCGCGCGTGAACTGGTGGACGCGCTCGGCGGCGACATGATGATGATCTCGAACGAACTCGAAAAACTGATTCTTTACGTGGGCGAGAAAAAGAGAATTGCACTGGGCGACGTCGAGACCATGGTGCTCGCGGCCAAGCAGCGATCGCTCTATGAATTGACCGATGCGATCTCACTTAAGGATCGCGTGCACGCCCTGGAAGTGCTGGACGCTATGCTTTCTAGCGGCGATGGCGATGAAGCTGCGATCGGCCACCTCTACATGCTGGCCAAGACATTCCGTCAGATGCTGGTGATTCTGGAGCGCAACGTGCGCGATCAGCGCATGCTGTGGGCCGCTTTGTGGCAGGGCTTTCGCGTGCCTCCCTTTGCCGCTGACGACATCATCCGGCAGGCGCGGCGCTATAAATCGAAGCGTGAACTGACGCGCGCGATTCGCCTGGTGGCCCGGGCTGATTTGGCGTTGCGGTCGAATCCTCCGGGCAAGCGGCTGATTTTGGAGAAGCTGGTGCTGGACCTTTGCGCCGAGGCCAGGTCCGAGAGCGCGGGCGGGTGGATGCAGGAAGAGTTGCCGGTTTAGGTCTCTGCTAACCGCAGCAACCAATCGCCCCCGGAAGGTATTCCGAAAAAGTTTTGAGGTTGGCATCAATCCAGTCGCGAATCCGGGAGAAACGCAACGTGCTACTTCCTAGGGATTCGGTAATGAAGTGGTGGGCCGGGAGCGGTTCAACCTCGAGGGAGTAACCGTTTATACGCAGAAAAGTATCGGTTGCTGAAGCCGATTCTCTTGTTTCCGTCGACAAAAGCGTGATTGTTGGCCAGCGAGTCCATGAGTGCCGCCGCTTCTTCGACCAAACTGTTGTAGTAGCCGACCTGGGGACGGAATACCGCTGCGTCGAGCGAACCGGCGTCACGTATCCCCTTCGCCCTGCCAAATTCCTCGATCAGTCGCGTTGTGGAGCGGCGGAACTGTGCCATGACCTCCGGCCGCACCATACTCCTGGATGGCACGACGAAGCGAACGTAGTGTTCGATGGCCTTTTCGAGCAGATGCCGCCGAGATTGCCCGTTTTGCTTGGCAACCTGAACCAGTTCGTCATACAGTTTGGCGTCGATTTCCGGCCCAATCTTTACCGTCGTACGTTTGGAAGCTTGCTTCATGACTTTAACCATTATGTTTGGTTATCTAGTATTGTCAAAGACAAATCTAGAACTCTCTAGATTAGTGGCTTGAAAGAGTATGTGAACATGCGAACTTATCTCGACCGAATCCGCTACCAGGGTCCTGTCACACCGAGCACGGAGGTTCTCCGTTCCCTGCATTGCGCCCACATGTTTGCGGTTCCCTTTGAGAACCTCGATATCGGCCTGGGACGAGAGATTATCTGCGACGAGGGCTGCTTCTTAAACAAGATCGTTACCGAACGGCGCGGCGGATTCTGTTACGAGATGAACGGCGCCTTTGCCGCGCTGTTGCGTGCTTTGGGTTTCAAGGTGAGCCTGCTTTCGGCACGCGTCAGTGGTGGTGATGGAAGTGATGGGCCCGAGTTTGACCACCTCGCTCTGCGGGTCGAACTCGAACAGGACTGGCTGGCCGACGTCGGGTTCGGAGATTCTTTTGTTGAGCCTCTGTTGCTGGAGCCTGACATCGAACAGGAGCAGTTCGCTCGGTGCTATCGACTTACTTCCGCGGGTAGTGGGCTGTGCCTCGAAGCAAACACCGACGGCGCGTGGATGAAGCAATACGTGTTCACGCTACAGGCACGACAACTCTCCGAGTTTGCAGCGATGTGCCATTACCATCAGACCTCGCCCGCTTCGCCATTCACCCGGAAGCGGGTGTGCTCGTTGGCTACTCCTGAAGGACGGATCACCGTGACCGGCGACAAGCTGATCGAGACGCGCAACGGGGTGCGGGAGGAGCGAGCGTTAACGGAAGATGAACGGGTTGCGATTCTCCATGAAAGGTTTGGAGTGAATCTGCCGGGATGAATTCGAATAACTTTCCCGCCGCGATCCTATTAGCCCTTCAGCTGGGCCAGCGCCTGTCTTAAATCATTGACCTCTGAAGAGTCGGGTTTGATCTTGACCACGCGGTCCAGTTGCTGCCGGGCTTGGGCGCCTTGTCCGTTCCGGGCATAGGCCAGCCCAAGGTGGTAGTTATAGGTCGCGTTGTCTGGTTCCTTCTTGACGGCTTCCTTGAAAAGATTGATGGCAGAGCTGTAGATGCCTTTGTGGTAGTAAGCCCAGCCTAAGGTGTCGGCGGAGCTGGCGTTATCCGGAAGCTGGCGGCGGGCGGTCTGGGCCATAGCCAGCGCGACATCCACGTTGCCGCCCTGTTGCAACATCACGTAGGCAAGATTGTTGGAGGCCAGCGGATTGTCGGGCTGGAGTTCGAGCACGCGCTGGTACACCTGCTTCGCTCTGTCCCAATCCTGCTTGCTTTCGTAGATGCCTCCCGCGAGCAGGGAAAAGACAGTCTCCCTGGGATTGTTCTTAGCGGCGTCAAGATAGGTTTGCAGTGCCTGGTCCGTTTTCCCCTGCTCGGTTTGTACCCTGCCCAGGCTGACCAGTGCCTCGACGTTGTTCTTGTCGAGTTCCACGGCCCGCTTGAATTCCGCTTCAGCGCCCGCAGCATCTTTTTTCTGCTCGAACAACAATCGTCCCACAATAATGTGGAAACCTGCGTTCTTCGGGTATTTGGCAAGTTGGGAGTTCGCGACTGCCAGGGCTTTGTCGGGCTGCTTCTGGATCAGGTACACATTGAGCACTCCGCCCAATGCGTCGGTGGAATTTGGATCCTGATCGAGGGCCTGCTGAAAAGCCTTTTGGGCCTCGGACGCGTTATTTTGCGCCATCCGCAGGTTGCCGAGCTGTACATAGGCGGGGGCATTGTCGGACGCCTTTTGAAGCGAGCGCTTGATGTAATCTTCGGCAGCCGCAAATTGCTTGCGATCGATTTCGGCGACTGCACGGAGCAGGTATCCGTCGGCAGAGTCCGGCTGCTGCTGGATGATTTGATCTGCTTCGAGCGCCAAGGCTGTCGGATCGCCGAGCCGGATAGCGGCGCCGGCCAGGGCGCGATGCGCGTCCACTAAGTCGGGGCGCAAGCGGATCGACTCGCGCCATTCCGCTTCCGCCTGGCTCAAGTTTCCGGACTGGTCAAAGGCCAGGCCGAGTTGGTAGTGTGCCACGGCGTTCCCGGGTTCGTTCTTCAGCACGCCCTGCAAAGTGTTGATGGCTGTGCTCGCCTTGCCACTGCGAATTTCAATCTGGCCTTTGCAAATCAGCGCGTCGGCGTCGTCTGGCGTAGTTTTGAGGATCTCGTCATTCAGCTTGCGGGCTTCGTCGAGCTGGTCTTTCAGGATCAGGAGCTGAACGTAGTATTTCTTGACAGTGATGTCCTTGGGATGTTCCCGATAGAGTGCGGCGTACTCCGTTGTGGCCTGGTCCAACCGGTTGTTGGCGAAATAGAAGTCCCCGAGCATGCGGTAGCCGACCGAATTATCGGGAAAGTCCTTCTTGGCCCCTTTGAGGAATTCCTCGGCCTGACTAAACTTGTTCTCGGCCAAATACAACCGAGCGAGGGAGCCTCGGGGGTCGGGGTCAGCCGGTGCGCTCTCAATCGCTCGCCGGAACTGCTGCTCGGCTTCGGGAAAACGTCCGCGCACCTGATAGAAATTGCCCAGCGACACGAGGGCGTTCGTGGATTTGGGACTGAGTTCGACGGCTTTCCGGTAGCTTGCCTCAGCTCCGTCCCACTGTTCCACGCGCACTTGCAGCAGTGCCATGTTCAGATAGGAATCAGCGCGGTTGGGATCCAGTTGCAGCGCCTTCTGCATAGCTGCCAGCGCGGGACCCATGGCATTGTTCACGGCATGGTAGTTGGCCAGCGCAACAAATACCTCCGGGTTATTAGGCTGTTTCTGGGTGAGGAGGTCCAGGTGTTCCTTGGCTTCGTTGAGCTGCGGGGGGCGACTGGCGATCAGCAGGTTCGCGATATCGAGGTGGGCAGCATAGTGATCGGGCTGTATTTCAATAGTGCGGGTCAATTGCTGAAAGGCATCATTCCACTGCTGCAACTTCATTTCCGCCAGAGCCAGCTTATAGTGCGCGTCGGCGAAACGCGCATCCACCTGAATGGCGTTTTCGTACTGGATAGCCGCTTCCCGGTACTTTCCCTTTTCGTAATAGCGCTCGCCGCTCTCCAGGTATTTTTGCTTGCGGACGTTCGGATCGCGCGAGCAGCCGGTGAACATCCCGGTCAAGAAACAAACAGCGAGTACTGCACAAAACACTGATCGTTTAGCCATGCTCATGTCTCCGAACGCCCCTGTCCGCGCAAAGTTCGTCTTATCACTAGCTGGTTGCACAAAGGTACTCTCTCGAGCGCGGCTCGAAAAGTGACTGGCGTTATTATCGCAGACCTCAGGAGGCAGGGGATGGAGCCGAAGCGAATGGTGGGGTGACGCCTGCGTACAAGAGCTTTGGTAACCTGCCGGAATACGTCCAATCGTGTCATAGTCTTACAGGCTATGACACACTTCCCCCAAACCAACTTCAGCCGGCGCTCACCCCGCGTACAGCTGAACGGATCGGTGGCTGCCGCCATCCGTGCCGAAGGCGGGCAGCGGGCACGAGCAAAACTTCAATCCATTTCCATAACCGGCGGACTGCTGCAGTTGCCGATTGAGCTTACCTCCGGGGACTTCGTGGAAATTGCCTTTCACACGCGGTCGGGTGCAATCCACGGGATGGCGGAGATGCTACCGACAGTGCGCAAGTTTCAGGCAGCCTGCTTGCAGCCGTTCCGCTTTGTGGCGCTGGGCGACGACGACCACCGCAAGTTGCGCATGGCGCTTGATTCGGCGCTCGACCGCAGCTTTCTGGACCCCGTCTCTGATCAGCTCAAGACGCCGCCCGGCCTCTGAGTAGCAGAGCTCCCGGAGGTCCCTGGTCGCTATACTGGGATCGCCGGGATGACACGCCAGACCACCACTTACACTCACTCTGCCGAGGAGACGGTTGCGTTCGGGCGGACGCTCGCTGCGGAGTTGACTCCGCCCTTGCTGATCCTCCTGCGCGGCGATCTGGGAGCTGGCAAAACAACACTGGCGAAAGGGATTGCGGAGGGTTTTGGGGCGGCTTCGGCCGACGACGTTACCAGCCCCACCTTCACCCTTGTCCATGAGTATCGCGGACCTCGCGCCGCGCTCTACCACATCGACCTCTACCGTGTGGATACGGAGAGGGAATTAGAAACACTTGGGCTCGATGATCTGATTGAACCGACCAGCATTCTGCTGGTTGAGTGGGGAGAGAAGTTTCCGCGCTTCGTGCGCGAGCGGAATGTGGAGATTGTTCTGGAGCGAGTCGACGAAAATGAGCGGCGGATCCAGGTCACCGGCTAGTGATGCCGCTGTTACTGCGGACAACGGGCAGCCGCGGGCACGCCGCCGGAGCGCTCCATTCCCGGATTGTCGAGAACAGCATCGCTGCGGCAAAAATGGCAAAGACGATAAGGCGGTTCGGCATGCTTCCTACATGATGAATGCAAACCGGGCGCGCTGCAAGGCGTACGGTGTTCAACGCGTAAAAATTCCTTTTGTGCGGTTGCGCATCCAATGGGATCATGACTCGAGTGGATCAGGGAACAATTCGAAAGGTTACGTCGGACGATCTGCAAGTAGCCTTGATTTGTGCCGACAGCGATGGCAATCGGGTGCGGATTGACCGCGTGGACCGGGAGAGGGGGTTGATCGCTTATCACTTTTTGAACGATGAGTTGAGGGTGCAGGAAGGCGTTCGCGAGCTGCCGATTGAGGGGTTTCTGGCGGAGGGCTGGTACTTAGCGTAGAGAAGTGGGGGGGCGCGGCGGCCCCCCCAACCGAGAAACCCCCCCCCAAACGGCAACCGGGCCCCCCCGGGTCAAAAA